>JANPIH010000059.1:0-15126 GCA_031424895.1 Rhodospirillales bacterium | reverse complement strand
CCGCCCGGCCGGTGGCGGGGCTGCGCCGCTGCGGGTCGGTGGCGATCCAGGGGTCGAGGTTTCGGCCCAAGGTGGTGGCGAAGCTGGTCATGCGTCCTGTGTGGGGCAGGGGCCCCGCCGCCGCAACTCCCCTGTGCGACCGTGGCGGTTGGCGCGGGGGGCGATGCCATGGCAGGTTTCGGTATTCGGATCGAGGGAGGCACTCATGGCCCAAAGCTGGCGCGAACGCGCGACCACCGTGTTCCATTGCGAGAAGCAGCCTGCGGTCGGCAGCCGGGGCATGGTCGTCAGCAACCATCCGCTGGCCTCCGCGGCCGGGGCCGAGATGATCGCCGCCGGCGGCAACGCCATCGACGCGACGGTGGCCACCCTGTTCTGCCTGACCGTGGTGGAGCCGATGATGGTGGGCATCGTCGGCGGTGGCACGCTGCATGTCCGCACCGCCGACGGCACCAACCGCATCATTGACGCCATGAGCACGGTGCCGCTCGCCGGCCGGCCCGACATGTTCAAGCCAGTGCCGAACGGTGCGCCGGAGAACTATGAGACCACCGATCGTGCCAACGTCGTTGGCGTGAACAGCATCAGTGCCCCCGGCGCGCTGCTCGGCTGGGTGGAGATTCTGCACCGCTGGGGCACGATGAGCCTGGACGAGGTGATGCAGCCGGCGATCAAGCATGCCAGCCGCGGCTTCCGCGCCACGCCCTATCTGCACGAATGCATCACCGCCGCCGCCCCCGACCTGGCGCTGCAGAAGGAGATCGCGGCGATGCTGCTGCCCGGCGGTTCGCCGCTGAAGGCCGGGGAGCGGCTGGTGCAGGGCGACTATTCCGAGACGCTGCGCCTGATCGCCAAGGACGGCGTCGGCGCGCTGCATGGCGGGCCGATCGGCGATGCCGTCGCGGCTTATGTCCAGAAGATGGGCGGCGTGCTCGGGCGCGAGGACCTGGTGGGCTATAGCACCAAGGAGCGTGACCCGATCCGCACCACCTATCGCGGCTGGGAGCTGATCATGCCGCCGCCGCCGGCCGCCTCCGGGGTGCACATCACCCAGATGCTCAACATCATGGAGGCCTACGACGTTCGCGGCATGGGCTTCGGTTCGCCCGATCTGGTTCATCTGATGGCCGAGGCGCTCAAGATCGCCTTCGCCGACCGGGCCGAGGCGTCGGGCGATCCGGACTTCGTGGACGTGCCGGTGGCCAAGTTGACCAGCAGGGAATACGCCGCCGAGCGTCGCGCCCGGATCAACATGGACAGCACCCAGACCTGGGGGCCGGGCATCCGCCAGGGCGAGGGCAAGAACACCACGCACATGACCGCCGCCGACCGCGACGGCAACGTGTGCGCCGTGACCTCCACCATCAACAACACCTTCGGCGCCCGCATCGTGATCCCCGGCACCGGGATCATCCCGAACAACTACATGCACACCTTCGACCCGCGCCCGGGCCGGGCGCTGTCGATCATGCCGGGCAAGCGCGTCACCACCTCGATGTCGCCCAGCATGGCGCTGCTGGAGGGCAAGCTGAAATTCGCCCTCGGGCTGCCCGGCGGCAAGCGCATCTTCCCGTCGGTGTGGCAGGCGATGATGAACATCATCGACCATGGCATGTCGTTGCAGGAGGCGGTGGAGGCACCGCGGCAGTGGAGCGAGGGGCCGACGCTGGAGATGGAGAACACCTATCCGGAGGCGATCTATGGCCAGATGCGCGCCAGGGGGCACCGGGTGGAGGTTCTGCCGCATGTCGCCGGCGGCATGAACGGCATCGCGTTCAACGACGACGGCACCATGACCGGGGCCGCCTGCTGGCGGGCGGACGGCCATGGCGTTGGAATCTCCGGCGGGCTGTCGCGCCGGGGCTCGCGCTTCTGGCCCGACAAGCCGCGGGAATAGCTACTTCGTGCCGTAGATCCGGTCCCCGGCGTCGCCGAGACCGGGGCGGATGTAGCCGTGGTCGTCCAGGCCCCGGTCGATGCAGGCGGTGGTGATCGGCACGTCCGGATGCTGGGCGTGGAAGGTCTGGATGCCCTCCGGGGCGGCGAGCAGGCAGGCGAAGCGGATATGGGTGGCGCCTGCCTGCTTGATGCGGGCGACGGCGGCGGCAGCGGAGTTGCCGGTGGCGAGCATCGGGTCCACCACGATGACCAGGCGGCTGGCGATGTCGTCCGGCAGCTTGCGGTAGTATTCTACCGGGCGGAGGCTTTCCGGATCGCGGTAGAGGCCGATATGGCCGACGCGGGCGTTGGGGACGATGTCCAGCATACCCTCCAGGATGCCATTGCCGGCACGGAGGATGCTGACCAGGCACAGCTTCTTGCCGGCGATCCGAGGCGCGTTCATGCGCTCCAGCGGGGTTTCGATCTCGACGGTCTCGAGCGGCAGGTCGCGGGTGAGTTCGTAGGCCATCAGCAGGGCGATCTCGCCGGCGATGCGGCGGAAGCCGAGGGTGGAGGTTGTGCGGTCGCGCAGCAGGGTCAGCTTGTGCTGCACCAAGGGGTGGTCGCACACGTTCACGGTTCTCATGGGTGGGCCTCCTGCGCTGTGAGGCCAGCATAGCGGATTGGACGGGCCGGCCGCATTGCGGCATGTTTTGCGAAAGATGTGCGGGAGGACGGGATGGACGCGATTCAGGCCCAGGACAACCGGCTGCTTTCGGCCGACGAGATCGTGCAGTATCGGCGCGACGGGTGGGTGTTGCTGAAGGGATTGCTGGGGCCGGGGACGATCGAGGCCTGCAAGGCGGCACTTTCGGACCTGGCGACGGGGCGGATCGAGCGGCGTGAGACGACGCTGATGTTCGAGACCGGGTTCGAGGAAGCGGCGCAGACGCCGGAGCGGTGCGAGCTGTTCATCCGCAAATTCATGGACTTCACCGGCGATGCGCCGGCATTGCGGGCGGCGGCGAACAGCAGGCGGTTGCATCTGGTGCTGGACCAGCTGCTGGGGCAGGGGCGGATCCTGTTCCAGGAAATGGCGCTGGTGAAGCCGCCGCGGATCGGCAGCGAGAAGCCGTGGCACCAGGATGCGTCGTATTTCCGACTGACCGACCCCTCGCTGATCGTCGGCGTGTGGATCTCGCTCGATGCGGCGCGGCCGATGAACGGGTGCATGGAACTGGTGCCGGGAACCCACCTGGAGGGGGGGGTGCCGCACGTGCACGAGAACGATTTCAACCGCTGCCGGATCGTGCCGGGCAAGCTGCGGGCGGCGGAGCGGGTGCCGATCAGCATGGAGCCGGGCGATGCGCTGGTGTTCCACTCGCTGCTGCATCACTACACCGCGCCCAATACGTCCGAGATGGGGCGGCGGGCAATCCAATTCCACTACCACCAGATCGGGGCGGTGTGGGGCGATGTGGCGACGCACCGGGCGCATTTCCATGGCGATGACGGCGAATATGCCGGCTGCACGGTGCCGCATGGCGAGGCAGCCAATACCAACTACCATTACCGCGAGGGGCTGCCTCGGGAAATCTTGCCGGTTGATACCAGCAGCTAGAACTGAGGCTGTTTGGTAAAGATAGATTAGGACAAGAGCGGGGCTCTGCCCCGCGCCCCGCCAGGGGCCGAGCCCCTGGACCTCAATATATTTAGAAACAAGCATTTTCAGTGCTTGCGGCCTTTTGGTGTGCCTCCCGTGTTGCAGGGGAAATCCTGATGATGGTGTTTATTTCGATATCGCAATAAAATGAGCACGGGGTGCGATATTTCATGCGGAGCCCGATTTTTTTGGTGGGGGGCGCAGGAACGGCATCGGGCGGGGGCGGCGCTGGGGGTAGAAGGGCAGGAGCGGGGGCAGCGCGGGCCGGGGTGGCTTGGGGGCGGGCTTGGGACGCCGCCGGGCCATACGCGGGGGGAGTTGCAGCGCCGGCGGCAGGGGCACGCTGAGCAGGCGGCAGAGCGGGCGCAGGGTGCGGGCGATGCCGGGGGATTGGGCGATGGCGGCGGCCAGGGCGACCTGGATTTCGGGGTCGTGCAGCAGGGCTTCAAGCTGACTGGCATATCCGACTACCTGGTAGCCCAGGGTGCGGATGAGCCAGTGCCGGCGGCGGGGCAGGTGAATGGAGGGCGCGCGGCGGCGGGCCTGTTTATCTGATCCAGGCTTATTGGGCGCAGGTTGGGCGGCGGCGGCGGCGGCGCGGCGGCGGGGCAGGCGGCCGGCGGCGAGGGCTAGGAGCAGGCGGAGCAGGCGTTCGCGGGCGCGGGAGATGCGGGTGCACAGCGGCTGGGCGAAAGTGCCGAGGAGGTGGGTCCGGTGGGCGAGGAGGGTCCAGAGGGCGTCGAGGATGATTTCCAGGCGAGCGGCGACGCTGGCCGCCGGGTGGCGGGCATTGGGGTCGGCCAGGGCGGTGTCTGGTGCGGTGTTTATGTGAATATTTATAACTGTTAGTTATTTCCGCTGCAAGGCGTTCTCCCGGTATCGCATGAAATCTTCGTAATGGGGCCCGGGGCGACGCCCCGGTGAGGTCGGGGGGCAAGGCCCCTCGCCTTTTCTTCCTCGCTGGCAGTCGCGCCGGTCGCAGGACTGGGGTATGGAGGGGGGTGGGATGACGTATTGGGGAGCTCGTCGCATGTTGGCGCGTCGACTGTTGTGTTCGGCGGTGTTCGCGGTGTCGGTTCTGGCCGGGGTGCCGGCGCAGGCGCGCGACCTGATGGTGGTGGGGTTTGGCGGCGGGTTCCAGGACAACGCGCGCAAACACCTGTTCCAGGGCTATGCAAGGTCTGCCGGCGTGGCGGTGAAGGACGACGTTTACAACGGCGAGATGGCCAGGATCGCCGCCATGGTGAAGGCGCGCGACGTTACCTGGGACGTGGTGATGGTGGAGGCGCCGGAGCTGGTGCGCGGGTGCGAGGACGGGACGTTCGAGAAGCTGGACTGGAGCGTGATCGACCGGGCCAAGTTCGTGCCTGGCGGGACGCTGGCCTGCGGGGCGGGGGCGGTCGGCTGGGGCGTAACGCTGTTCTACGACCAGAAGCGGATCGCGAACGGGCCGAAGAGCTATGCCGAGCTGTGGGACACGGCGAAGTTCCCTGGCAAGCGGAGTTTCCGATTCACGCCGAAGACGACGCTGGAGATCGCGCTGATGGCCGACGGGGTGGCGTTCCAGGACGTGTACAAGGTTCTGGCGACACGGGCCGGGCAGGACCGGGCATTCGCTGCGCTGGACCGGATCAAGGGCGACATCGTGTGGTGGCGTTCCGGGGCGCAGCCGTTGCAGTTCGTGGCCTCGGGCGAGGTGGCGTATGCGGTGGGGTTCGTGGGGCGGACGGCGCGGGCGGCGGGCGAGGGGGCGGCGTATCCGCTGCTGTGGCCGACGTTGCTGTATTCGTTCGACTATTGGGCGGTGGTGAAGGGTTCGCCGAACACCGCCGAGGCGATGAGGATGATCAACTTCATGACCGAGCCAGCGCCGCTGCTGGCGTTGGCGCAGGATTGGGCGGTATCTCCGGCGACCAAGGCGGTGGCGGACGATGCCGGCGTGCGGGCGCGCAACCCGGGCATGGTGAGCAACCATGCGGAGGAGGGGCTGTCGATCAACACCGAGTTCTGGGTGGAGTTCGGCGACGATCTGGAGAAGCGCTTCGCGGCGTGGGCCGCGCGGTAGCCGCTTTTCCACGGTGATTTCTTTTTGCTGAATCGTCCGCGACTGTTTGCCGGCGCCCTGGTGGCGCCGGCACTGATTCTGGTGGTGCTGGCGCTGGTGGTGCCGCTGCTGGTGGCGTTCGCGACCGCGGTGCGTGACCCCGAGTTGCGCGAGGCGATGCCGGTGACGGCGGGGCTGTTGCGGGAATGGGACGGGCGGGGGCTTCCGCCGGAGCCGTTGTTCGAGGCGGCGGCGCGGGAGTTGCGGGCGGCGGAGGGCGCGCAGGCGCTGGGGGCGCTGTCGCGGCGGTTGAACTTCGAGCGGTCGGGCATGCGGGGGATGCTGCTGCGCACGGCGCGGGCGGAGATGGCGGCACCTTATTCGATGGCGCTGCCGGCGCTGGACGCGCGGTGGGGGGAGGTTGCGACCTGGACGATGCTGCGGCGGGCGGCGCTGGGGGTGACGCCGCTGTATTTGTTGCGGGCGGTCGATTTGGACGTGGCGGCGGATGGAAGCGTGGTGGCGCAGCCTGAGGAGGAGGCGGTGTTCCTGCGGCTGTTCGGGCGGACGATGGCGATTGCCTTGCAGGTGACGGTGGTGACGCTGCTGGTGGCGTATCCGGCGGCCTATACGATGGCGCGGCTGTCGCCGGGGTGGGCGCGGCTGGCGACGGTGCTGGTGCTGGTGCCGTTCTGGGTTTCGATCTTGGTGCGGACGACGGCCTGGTTCATCCTGTTGCAGCGGGAGGGGCCGGTGAACGCGGCGCTGCTGGCGATGGGGGTGCTCGACCATCCGATGCAGCTGATCTTCACGCGCTTCGCCGTGGTGCTGGCGATGGTGCATGTGCTGCTGCCCTTCGCGATCCTGCCGATGGTGGGGGTGATGAAGCGGATCGACCCTAGGCTGGGGCGGGCGGCGGCGAGCCTGGGGGCGACGAAGTGGCAGCATTTCCGGCGCGTGTATTTTCCGCTGAGCCTGCCGGGGGTGGGGGCAGGCGGGCTGATCGTGTTCATGCTGGCAGTAGGGTTCTACATCACGCCGGCGCTGGTGGGGGGGAACTCCGACCAGATGGTGAGCGCGTTCATCGCCGACTACACGACATCGACGCTGAACTGGGGAATGGCAGGGGCGCTGGCGCTGTTGCTGCTGGTGTTGACCGGGCTGGTGGTGGGGCTGGTGCTACTGCTGGTGCCGCGGCTGCGGAGGCGGATGGCTTGATGCTCAACATTGACTCAAGCAAGGGAAGCAAGGCTGGGCTCTGCCCAGACCCGCCAGGGGCCAAGCCCCTGGACCTTGATCATTTGAGAAGTAATGGGGATCAAAGGGCCCTCGGCCCTTTGCCGGTCCTCCGTGGCACGGCTTTGCGCCGCGACGGCAGAGCCCTGGCCTTGCTTGGTTACCTTGCATGAGCGTGGCGTTACGAGCTTATACGGTGCTGGTAATGTTGTTCCTGGTGGCGCCGATGTTGGTGGTGGTGCCGTTGTCGTTCAGTTCGGGCGAGGTTTTGACGTTGCCGCTGCCGGGGTTTTCGCTGCGGTGGTATGAGGATTTCTTCACGGTGGGGCGTTGGGTGACGGCCACGCGCAACAGCTTCGTGGTGGGGCTGCATGCGGCGGCGTTTTCGGGGGTGTTGGGGACGCTGGCGGCGTTCGGGATTTTTTATGGGCAGTTGCGGGGGCGGGTGGTGTTGGCGGTGCTGACCCTGCCGCTGGTGGTGCCTTCGGTGATCGCGGGCTTGGGGATGTATTTCGCATTCGCGCTAGTGGGGCTGACGAGCACGCTGGCGGGGTTGATTTTGGCGCACACGGTGCTGGCGCTGCCGTATGTGGTGGTGACGGTGCTGGCGGCGTTGCAGGGGTTCGACCGGACGCAGTTGCGGGCGGCGACGAGCCTGGGGGCGCCGTTTCATTTGGTGTTGCGGCGGGTGGTGCTGCCGCAGATTGCACCGGCGGTGGCGGCCGGGGCGCTGTTCGCGTTCGCGACCAGCTTCGACGAGTTGATCGTGGCGCTGTTTATCGCGGGGCCGGAGCAGTTCACGCTGCCGCGGCAGATGCTGGCGGGGCTGCGGGAGTTCCTCAGCCCGACGATCTGCGCCGCGGCGGTGATGCTGACGCTGGTGTCGGTGGTACTGCTGGCGTTGCACCAGGCGGTGTGGGGGCGGACGCCCGGTCGCTGAGCCGGGGGTGAGTGATCCGCGGCGGGCCGCCGGGTAGGCAGTCGGGGCGGGGTTCGTGGGCCTGGACATCGAGGCGCAGGTTGGGGTTGTAGAACGCGTCGCCGGCCTGGATCGGGCCAGCGTGGCGGGATTGGAACAGGGCGGTGTCGGCCGGGTGGAGCCATTGGCCGGCGGGGCGGCGGGTGCGGGATTCGTGGTGGAGCAGGATGGTGGTGTTGTCCTGCAGGATGCGCAGGCCGCGGGCGCGCAGGCGCAGGCAGAGGTCGGTGTCGTTGAAGCCGATGGGGAAGGCTTCGTCGAAGCCGCCGACTTCCGTGAAGGCTTCGCGGCGGAGCATCATGCAGGCGGCGGTGACGGCGGTGACCTCGCGCAGGGTGGCGAGTTCGGGGTGGATGCGGGGGTCGGACAGCTTGAGCGCGTGGGCGTGGGTGGCGGAGCCGTCGTAGCCCAGGACGACGCCGGCGTGCTGGACGCGGCGGTCATCGTAGAGCAGGAGCGCGCCGACGGCACCGACATCGGGGCGGGCGGCGAGGCTGCGCAGGCGGGAGAGCCAGCCGGGGGCGAGCGCCTCGGTGTCGTTGTTCAGGAACAGGATGGTTTCGGCACCTTCGCCGTGGCGGGCGACGGCCTGGTTGTTCAGGCGCGCGAAGTGGAAGGGGCCGCTGTAGGGCATGACGCGGACGAGGCCGGCGATGCTGCGCAGGTAGGCGCGGGCTTCGGGTTCGTCGGAGTCGTGGTCGATGACGACGATGTCGAGCTTGGTGTGCTGGCGGGTTTGGAAGAGGGAGTTCAGGCAGCGGCGCAGGAGATCGGCGTGGTTGCGGGTGGGGATGACGGCGAGGGTGCGGCCTTGGGGATCCGGCCAGTGGGTCGTGATGGCGTGGGGGGTGCGGGTGGCGGTGGCCAGGGGGGCGATGCGTTTCAGGTGGCGTTGAACGGCGCGCAGGGCGGTGGCGGTTGGTGCGGGGGGCGGGGTAGTGGTGCGGTGGAGGAGGCGGGGGAGGTGGGCGATGGGGTGGTGTTCGGACAGGCGGAGGAGGAGGTCGGCGGGGTTGGTGAAGGGCGCGTGGGCGGTTCGCACGGCGAAGGCGTGGCCGGGGTGGGGGTTCGAGCGGAAGGTGTCGGGCGTGAAGGCGGGATGGAAATGGGGATCGACTGCGCCGGTGGGGTGGAGTTGCAGGTGGTCCCACAGGAAGGCGGCGGGGTGCGGGTCGGCGGCGGCGCGCAGGAGGTGCCAGAGGGCGTCGCGTTCCAGGGTGACGGGGGCAGTGACGATGAGAGCGAGGCGGTGACTGGGGGGGGTGCCGGGGGCCAGCAGTTCCCAGGTCCCGGCGAGCTGGGCTTTCAGTGAGGCGCGCAGGGCGGGTAGGCCCTGGTCGGTCAGGGCGATGACGGAGACGCCCTGGCCGCGCAGGTGGTGGCGCATCATGCGGCGCAGGCGGGAGAGGGTGGGGGCGGGGAGGCTTTCCCAGCGCGAGAGGAAGCGGGCGAGGCTGGGCGGGTCGGTCGCCACGGCGGGGCAGCCCTGGAGGATGGTGCCGGTGGCGGCGTCGACCAGGGTGATCTCGGTTCCGACCAGTTTGTCGGCGTGGGGGGAGAGATCGAGAACGAAGCCGCAATTGCCATCGCCGAGGCCAGCCTGGTGGACGTCGCCGCGGTAGAGGTCAGCTTGGGCGTGGGCGATGACGCGGCCGTGGGCGATTGCGTGGATGAGGACGCGGCGCGTGGGATGCGCGGGGTCTCGTGCCCAGCCGCGGGCGGTGTGGCGGGTGATGGCCTCGGTAAAGCCATGAAGGATTGGGAAGCCCTGGAGGGTGGGGTGCATGGCCCGGCCAGGGTAGGCCGGGGAGCGGCGCCGGGCTAGCCGAAGGGGAGGGCGACTTCGGACAGGGCGAGCGCATCCGTGAAGCCGTATTGCGGGGTGGCGATGCGGGGGACGGGCTTGGGTTTCAGCAGGTATTGGGACAGGAGGGAAAGGCGGTCGCGGTGGTCGATGCGGGTCCAGCCCTGTTCGGTGTGGAAATACATGTGGCGGTAGGGGGCGACGGCCTCGGCGATGGCGAGTGCGCCGCGCAGGCGGGCAACCTGGTTCAGGTATTCGTCGGTGCCGCGGACGATGTTGAAGGGGTGGAACGAGAGGTGGACGAAGGGGCGGTGGCGGTCGAGCAGGGGGGCGATGGCGGGGACGACGTCGTATTCGGCGCCCTCGATGTCGATCTTGAGCAGGGTTTCGGGCGAGACGCCGATTTCCGCCAGCACGTCCGCGGCGGCGCGGACGGGGACTGTGGCTTCCTGGCGGCCGTGGAGGATTGTGCCGCGCTGCACGATCTGGAACAGGCTGGAGCCGGAATCGGCGTGGGCCTTGGCGTAGAGGGGCATGGTTGCGTCGGCGGCGCCGAGGGCGTGGCGGTGCAGGCGAATGCGGGTGGCAAGGTGGGGATTGGCGGCGAGGTTGGCGGCGAGCAGGGCAGCATTGGCGGGGCTTGGCTCAAAAACGTCGACCGAGGCGCCCTGGGCGGCGGCGTAAAGGGTGGTGAAGCCGATGAAGCCGCCGCAATCAACCATGCGGTCGCATTCGGGGAGCACGGCATCGAAGAACTGGAGCGTGCCTTCCTCGAACCCGGAAGTGAACTCGGCGGCGGCGTGGCGGGCGGCGGGGCTGTCGGCGACGTTCAGGTGCCAGCCGTGCGGGGCGATCGGGAAGGTTGGGAGAAGGGACAGCGGACTCTGGTCAGCGATGGCGGCGGACATGGGCAGGCTTCTCCTGCAGGGGATGTCGGCCATGGTGCCGGGCGGGGGCTAACCGCGGGTTAAGAACTTGCTGGGAAGGGTAGGGAAAGTCTTCTTTTTGTGAACAAAAAGAAGCAAAAAAACTTCATTCATTTGCGGTTGCGATGTGGGGTTCCCCGCGGCAAATGCCGTGTGGTGCAGCCATTGTCGCGCGTAAAGGAAGAAAGTCTTTTTGCTTCTTTTTGTTCACAAAAAGAAGATTCTTTCTTCCTTCGAATGGGCCACTCGCGCAGCCCACTCGCCGGTGTGTCCATCAGGCCGGATGGTTCCACTGCAACTCCATGTTCAGCGGGAAGATCGGCCGGCGGACGTTGTGGAACTTGAGTTGAGAATAGTCGGATGTGCAGGCGCCGACGCCGGCGCATTCGACGATTTCGCGGGCGGCCTTGCCCATGTCGGCGCGGAAGTGGACGCGGCTTTTGATGGCGATGAACTTCTTGGCGCTGGGGGTGATGCCGAGGTTGGTGAGCATTTCCTGGGCGGTGGGCTCGATGTGGCGGGACAGCAGGATCAGTTCGATCTGGCCGGTGTTCAGCACGACGGTGGGGCCCATGAAGACCTTGATGCCGGGGGTGAGGCCGCCGCGCAGGGTGAAGGTGCCGTTGGAGATGGTCTGCACCGTGCCGGTGACGGTGAGCGGTGAGGATTGCACGGGCATCAGGGGCATCGGGAGCTTGGCGCCGATCGTAAGCGTCACTTCGGCGCCGATGCCGGCGGCGATGGCTTCCTGCACGGCGATGGGGTCGTAGATGCCGAAGAAGACGACGTTGTCGAGGTTTTGGCGGATGATTTCGCGCAGGGTGTCGGTGGTGTCCATGGTGCCGCCGCTGGCGCAGTTGTCGTAGTGGTCGAGCAGCATGATCGGACCTGTTGCTCCCCCTGGGGCGGGGTCGCCCATCTCCTTGGCGCGCGCTACCGACTTTTCGAGGGGTTCGATCTCGAACATGAATTCCCGCCGCGCCTTCCAGGCGAAGCTGATGAGCTCGTCGACCATGGCTTGTGCGTCTTGGGGGTTGTTGTCGGTGAAGACGACGGCGGAGAGGCCGGCCATGGTGACGTCGGCGTGGGGGAACCCGACGAAGAGGCTGGCGGAGAGGGCGCGGCCGGATTGCTCCCAGTCCTCGCACATCTGCTGGAGGTCCTTGTTGGGGAAGCGGTGGGTGCCCTGGGCCATGACGTGGGGGAGCATCGGCGCGGCCCCCCAGGCGCCGGTGGGCCTGGTTTCGCCCTTGATGGCGCGGACGAGTTGGCGGGCGCAGCGCTCGGCGGTGGGGCGCATGTCGATGTGCGGGTAGGTGTGGTAGCCGCTGACCATCTGGGCGTTGGCGACCATGTTATCGAACATGTTGGCGTGCATGTCGTAGGCGACGCACATGGGGGTTTTCGGGTCGATGGCGCGGATGCGGCGCAGGAGCTCGCCCTCGCCATCCTCGAAAGCCTTCGGCGGCCATGGCGCCGTGGAGGTCGAGCCAGATGGCGTCGAATCCGCCCTTCCTCACTTCGTCGGTGATGAGGGTGCAGAAGGTTTCATAGGCCTCGGCGTCGACGCGGCCGGAGGGCGGGGCGCCGGCGCAGACCGGGATGACGATCTCGGCGTTGTTCTCGGCGGCGACGGCGAGGTAGCCGCCCATGCAGGTGCCGGTGTTGCGATAGAAATTCGCGGCTTCATCGCCCTTCAGCAGGGTGGTGCCGTTGCGCATGAAGCGGTCGATCTTGGTGGGGACGGGGGAGAAGGTGTTGGTCTCGTGCGACATCATCGCGATCAATACGCGCATGGCTTCGGCTCCCTGGGCTTGGTGCGCGGAGCATGGCACGGCGCGGCGGGGGCGGGAACCCGGCGGCGCTGTCGACAAGGTTGATCGCAAAAGGAAGTCGTTCTTTTTTGGAAAAAAGAACCAAAAAACTTCTATCCATTAGGCCGCGGCTTGAGCAACCTGCTCAGCGCAAATGGATAGAAGTAATTTGAGGATCTATTTAATCGAAAGAAGATAGGAAATTGCTGTCCCCACGATATCGAGGCGCCGTGGGTCATTGCCGGCATCTCGGCGAGGTTCAGCGCCGCGGCGTCTGGGTGAAGGCGTCGCGCAGCGCGGCCACGGCGATGTCCTGGGCGCGGCGCGCATCGTCCAGCACGGCGTCCATGCCGAAGAATTCGTGCGTCACTCCTGTTTCGACATGATGCCGGGCGGGAACGCCGGCACGGCGCAGCGCGGCGAACAGGCGTTCGCCGTCGCTGGCCAGGGGGTCTATCTCGGCATTGATGATGGTGGCCGCAGGCAGGCCGGCGAGATCGGCGCCCTGGTAGACATTGAGCAGCGGGCTCTGCTTGTCCGCCGGGCTGGCCAGCGCCTTGTCGACGAACCACTCCATGCCTGCCTTGGACAGCGGCGCCGCATTGGCGAAGCTGCGGTAGGAGGGTGTGTCCAGATCAGTGCCGGCGACCGGATAGACCAGCAGCATGTGCAGCGGCAGTGGCAGGCTCTGCGCACGAGCCATCATCGAGGTGCCGATCGCCAGGTTGCCGCCCGCGGACTCGCCCGCCACCGCGATGCGCGCGGGGTCGCCGCCGAACGTGGCGGCATTGGCGCGCACCCAGACATAGGCGGCGAAGGCGTCCTGGTGGGCCGCAGGGAACTTGTGCTCGGGCGCCTTGCGATACTCGACGCTGGCGACGATCGCGCCGGTCTTCTTCGCCAGCGCCATGGCGGAGGATTCGTAGGTGTCGATGTCAGCGATCACCCAGCCGCCGCCGTGATAGTAAACGATCACCGGCAGCGGCCCCTGTGCATTCGCCGGTGTGTAGAGGCGGATCTTCTGCTCGCCGCCACCGGTCGGGTAGGTTATGTCGCGCTTGGCCACGTCCATGGCGGCGGCGATTGCCTGGGGGTCCTTGCCCTGGTCGCGCAGGACAGCCTTCACCGCGTCGGCCGGGGTGGGCTGGCTGCGGGCCTGTTCCACGGAAAGCTGCTCGATCGGCTTGGCGCCTAGTTCAACCAGCTTCATCAGAACCGGGCGCATGTCCTCGCGGTCGGCCCGCTGCATCACCGCTTCGGCCGTTGGCGATGGTGCTTGCGGCGCGGCGGACTGGGCGCGCGGGAAAGCGGGGATGGCGGCGGCGGTCATGGCGAACGACAGCAGCATGGCCGAGCGGGTCGGCCTTGTGCGGGGAATCAGGCGCATCGGATCAACTCTCCATCAGCGCCGGGCCGCAGTTCAGGACAAGGCGCACGTGGCGATAATGCGGGTGGCGCGGCGGGGTTCCTGCTCAGGACAGGTGCTTTCCCGGTACTGTCGGCCCGGCAAGGCCGGCTGGCGGTCGCGGCCTGGGAAACCGGTTGGCAGCGGTGCTGCGGATGGCGCATGATGCAACGGTTCAAAACATGCGGGGGTACTGTAGAATGCGTCGAAGGAGTGTCATGGCGGCGGCCGGTGCGGGACTGCTATCGGGCGGGCTGGCGCGGCCATCCGTCGCCCAGCCGGCCCGCGTGCTCAAGTTCATCCCGCACGCCAACCTGGCCAATCCCGACCCTGTCTGGACCACCTCGGCCATCGCCTTCAACCACGGCAACCTGGTCTGGGACCGCCTTTACGCGCTCACCGAGAAGCTCGAAGCCAAGCCCCAGATGGTCGGCTCCGACGAAGTCTCACCCGACGGCCTCACCTGGCGCATCCGCCTGCGCGACGGCCTGATGTTCACCGACGGCGAGCCCGTCCGCAGCATCGACTGCATCACCTCGCTCACCCGCTGGGCCAGGCGCGACGGCTTCGGCCAGCGCCTGATGAGCCAGCTCGAAGAGATGAAGGTCGTCGACGACAGGACCTTCGAGATCAAGCTCAAGACGCCATTTCCCGTCCTGCGCTTCGCCATCGCCCAGGGCTCCAGCTTCATCATGCCAGAGCGCATGGCGAAAACCGACTCCTTCCAGCAGATCACCGAATATGTCGGCTCCGGCCCTTACCGCTTCCTGCGTGACGAATGGGTCTCCGGCTCCTCGGCCGCCTACGCCCGTAACGAGAGATACGTCCCGCGCGCCGAGCCGATCGACAGCTGGTCCGGCGGCAAGGTGGTGCATTTCGACCGCGTCGAGTGGAAGATCGTCCCCGACCCCGCCACCCAGTCCGCCGCTCTGCAAGCCGGCGAAGTCGATTGGGTCGACCTGCCGCTGTTCGACCTCATCCCCCGCATGCGCGCCACCCCCGGCGTCAAGGTCGAAGTCTTCGACCCCCTCGGCTGGATCGGTATCATCGCCGTCAACCACCTCCACCCGCCCTTCAACAACAAGAAGCTGCGCCAGGCCCTGCTGCACGCCATCGACCAGCAGGATTACGTCGACGCCGTGCTCGGCGACCTGAAGCAATACGGGAAGGTCGGCGCCGGCTTCTTCACCCCGAACACCCCGAATGAAAGCAAGAAGGGCCTCGAGGTCATGATGGGCAAGCGCGATATCCCGCTTGCCCGCAAACTGGTCGCCGAAAGCGGCTACAAGGGCGAAAAACTCGTCCTCATGGGCCCGTCGGACCTCCAGGTCCTGCAAACCATGGCCCAGGTCACCGAAGGCGTCTTCAGGGCGG
>JANPIH010000058.1:0-3403 GCA_031424895.1 Rhodospirillales bacterium | reverse complement strand
CGATGCCTGCGGTGGCGAAGCCCGGCACCTGGGTGGAGTTGAGGGCCGCGATGTCTGCGGTCTCGATGGCGGCGACCTGGGCGGTGGAGAGTGCGCCGATCTGTGCGGTGGAGAGGCCGCGAACCTGGGCGGTGTCCATGGCGACGATGGCGGCGGTGGAGAGGCCGCGGATGCCGGCGGTGGAGAAGCCCTGAACCTGGGCGGTGCCGATGGCGGCGACCTGTGCGGTGATCAGCGCCGCGGTCTGTGTGGAGGAGAGTCCGGCAAGCTGGGTGGTGGCCAGGCCCGCGATTTGGGCGGTGGTGAGGTTGGCGAGTTGAGCAGTGGTCAGCGCCGCGGCCTGGGCGGAGGCGAGGGCGCGCAGCTGGGTGGTTGAGAGTGCCGCGACATCGGCGGTTTCCATTGCGGCGAGCTGTGCGGTGGCGAGGCTTGCGACCTGGACTGTGGTGAGGCCTGCGACCTGGGTGGTGGAGAGGGCGACGAGTTGCGCGGTGGTCACGCCGCGCAGGCCGGCGGTGGAAATGCCGGCAATCTGGCCGGTGGAGAACTGTCCGAGCTGTGCGGTGGACAGCGCCGCGACCTGGGTTGAGGACAGGGCGTTGACCTGGCCGGTGCCGAAGCCTGCCATCTGCGCGGTGGTGAGGGCCGCGACCTGGGCGGTGGAGAGGCCCTGGACCTGAGTGGAGGCAAGCCCCGTGATCTGCGCGGTGCCGAGATTGGCGACCTGGGCGGTGGTGAGGCCGGCCACCTGGGCGGAGGCGAGGCCACGCAGCTGCGTGGTGCTGAGTGCGGCGACATCGGCGGTGTCCATGGCCGCAAGCTGGGTGGTGGTGAACGCCGGAAGTTGGCTTGTCGTGAACGCCCGCACCTGGTCGGTGGTCAGGGCAACCATCTGGGCCGTCGTGAAGGCCCGCACATCATCCGTTGTCAGTGCGGCAAGCGTGGCCGTGCTGAGGGTTTGGATCTGGCTGGTGGTAAGAAGCGGAATGATCGACATGTGCTGGCTCCGGCCAAAAGCTTCCAAGCACGACAGGCCGCCGCCTCGGCGGGTCCGTCGGCATCCAAGGGGGGAACCTTCTGTTTCCCAGCTATCGAACCGAATACTGCCGGGGCCGGCTTACTGACGGATTAACGTGGCCAGCAGATTTTCGGGTAAATTGTCGCCATACCAATCCTTCATCACTTGATCCGCATGATCGTCTCCATGAGCCAGAATGGAGCCCAGCCATGAACATGATCACCTTTCCGGTGCCTCTCCCGCTCCCGGGGGACGAAACATGGCTATCCGCACGCCTCTCTGCCTCGGGTGGGCTGGCGAGCGCATTGCCCACGGATATGCAGCGCCTCGCCCGCACCGTTGGTGCCCTTCCGGCCCTGCGCCTGATCGAGCTTCTGTCGGGCGAAGGAGCCGCGAGCGCTCCCGCCTTGGCGCAGCTTTGGCTTGGCGCCCATCCGTCCGCGCCGGAGGCGTTTGCGGTGTGGTTCAACCTGGGGGTGGTGCTGCTGCAGCATGGTGCCGCCGATCAGGCCGCCGTTGCCTATGCGAATGCGCTCGCCCTAAAGCCCGATCTGCATGAGGCACGAGTCAATCTCGGCCTCGCGCTTGAGGCGCAGGGTCGCCGCGATGACGCGCTGCAGACATGGCGCATGGCGCTACCGGCAGACGATACCCGTCGTGTATTGCACATGCATCTTGGCCGCCTGCTGGAGGATGAAGGTCGGTATGAGGAGGCGGCGATGGAACTGCGTTCCTCGCTGTTGATCGATCCGGACCAACCGGATGTCATCCAACATTGGGTCCATCTGCGCCAGCGCATGGCCGTGTGGCCGGTCATCGACCCAACGGCCAGCGGGGTCGCGGAACAGTCATTGCGCCGTCATGCCGGACCGCTCGGCGCGCTTGCATTGTTCGACGACCCGGTTGCCCAGCGCGAGGTCGGGGCGGCTTGGATTGCGCGCAAGGTCAAGCCGGCTGCGGAGCGCCTGGCGCCGCCCGAGGGATACCGCCACGGTCGGATACGGATCGGTTATCTTTCGTCCGATTTCTGCCGGCATGCCATGAGCTTCCTGATCGCCGAGGTTCTGGAACGGCACGACCGCCCCGCATTCGAAGTGTTCGGTTACTGCGCGTCGCCGGAAGATGGCAGCGACCTGCGTGCGCGCGTGGTCGCTGCCTTCGACCATCATGTGCCGATCGGTGCCTTGTCCGACGAGGCAGCCGCGCGCCGCATCCGCGCCGACGGGATCGACATTCTGATCGACCTCAACGGCCTGACGCGCGGGGCCAGGCTGGGCGTGCTGCGCTGGAAGCCTGCACCGGTCCAGGCGACCTATCTCGGCTATATCGGTCCTGTCCCACTGCCGGAACTGGACTGGATGATCTGCGACGCGGTCACCGTGCCTGACGATTTGGCCCCGCTCTACCTGCCCGCGCCGCTGCTGCTCGATGGATGCTACCAGGCCAATGACAGCCAGACGCCAGACCTCCCAGCCGTCGACCGGGTGTCCGAGGGCTTGCCGGAACAGGGCTTCGTGTTCTGCTGTTTCTCCCACCACTACAAGATTACGCCTGAGGTTTTCGCGGCCTGGACACGCATCGTCGGTAATGTGCCGGGGAGCATTCTCTGGCTGATCGATGATGGTGCCGTCAGCCGTCGACACCTGACGGCCCGGTGGACGGAGGCGGGGTTGGCGGCCGAGCGCCTGGTCTTCGCGCCACGGGTCGATCCCGCGCGCTATAGGGCCCGCATGGCCCTGGGCGATCTGTTCCTGGACACCACGCCCTACAACGCCGGCACCATCGCGTCGGATGCGCTGCGGATGGGCCTGCCTCTCTTGACCACCTCGGGCCGCGCCTTTGCGGCCAGGATGGCCGCGAGCCTGCTGACCGCCGTGGGGCTTCCGCAACTCATCGCTGCGGACCTGGCCAGCTATGAGGCCAAGGCGGTGGCGCTTGCGCAGGATGCCGGTGCGATGGCGGGGCTGCGTGGGCATCTGGCTGGTGACGCCTGGGCACGCACCTTGGGCGATGCCGACGCATTCACGCGTCGGCTGGAGGCGGCCTATCGCCGCATCCGGCTGATACCCGGCGGATAGTCGGGGCCTCGCTCAGGCGGGGCGAACCGCCGTTGCCCACAGCGCGAAGTGCCCGTCACGGACCACCCGCACCGGTGCAAACCCGGCGCGGGTGAATGCCGCTTCCAGCGTGGTCGCGGTGTAGCCGGTTCGGTGCGCCATGAAGCGGTTGCCAGCCGTAAGGGCTGAGCGCAGGCCGTACAACATGTCCAGCGGCGCGATCGGGCCGAGGCCCGAGATGTAGGCGGCATCTTCCAGCTTATCCTCGGCTACCAGCGCCGCGACCTGCTGAAGGTCGGGGACCGTTACCAACACGAAGCCCCCCGGG
>JANPIH010000057.1:0-14488 GCA_031424895.1 Rhodospirillales bacterium | reverse complement strand
TGGAGAAGAACTTCAACATCGACATCCCCGGCGCCACCTCCGCCAACCTGCCGACGCTGGGCCACACGATCTGCGCGCGGCCGGTATTCCCGCTCGATGAGGGCGTGACGTTCACGCCGCAGCCGGTGGTCTACGCGCGGGGCTGACCCGCAGCACCTGATGTTTCCGGAGGAATTTCCATGGACCTGAAACTTGCCGGGCGCGTCGCGCTGATCACCGGGGGCAGCCGGGGCATCGGCCTGGCCACGGCGGCGTGCTTCGCGCAGGAAGGGTGCCACCTGGTGATCTCCGCCCGCAGTGCTGCGGACCTGGCGGCGGCGAAGGCGAAGCTGGGCGGTGCGGTCTCGGTGACGACCGTGGTGGCCGATGTGACGGAGCCGGACCAGGCGGCGGCACTGGTGGCCGAGGCGGTGGGTGTGCATGGCGGGATCGACGTGCTGGTCAACAATGTCGGCGGTGGTGGCGGCGGGCGGCGGATCGGCGACAGCACCGACGAGGACTGGCGCCGGACCTTCGAGCTGAACGTGGTGCAGACGGTGCGGATGATGCGGCTGGCCGCACCGCACATGGCCGGGCGGCCTGGGGCGGCGGTGGTGAACATCGCCTCGATCTCTGGCTGGACACCGCAGCTGGCGAGTTCCGGGCAGTATGGCGCGGCGAAGGCGGCACTGATCTTCAGCACCGAGACCTGGGCGCTGGACCTCAACGGGCAGGGCATCCGGGTGAACACGGTCTCGCCAGGGTCGATCCTGATCGAGGGCAATGGCTGGGACCGCTACCGGCAAAGCGAGCCGGCGGGCTATGCCGAATATGTCGCGCACGGGTTCCCGATGGGGCGGCTTGGGACCGGGGAGGAGGTGGCCGATGCGGTGGTGTTCCTGGCCTCGCCGCGGTCGCACTGGATCAACGGGCGCAATATCGAGGTGGATGGGCTGGAGCAGCCCTTCCCGGCGCCGGGGCGGCGGCCCTGGTAGGCGTGGGCCCTGGTAGGCGTTGGGATGGGATGACAACGGCGCCGGGCGCGCTATCGTCCGAGACGGGACAACGACCGAGGACACCGACATGGCGATGCGCATTCTCTGGCCCGTGATGCAGCCGGAATTCGAGCAGGTGGCGCGCGACGCCGTGGGGGCGGGGTTCGAGACGATCTTCCGCCGCGCCGTCGACGAGGTGACCGACGCCGAATGGGCCACGGCCGACGCGGTGGTGGGGCCCTATCCCGGTGCGGCGAATATCGGGAAGCTGGAGCGGTGCCGCATCTACGTGAAGGCGGCGGTGGGGTTTGACGAGGTGGACGTGGCGGCCCTCGGCCGAATGGGCATCGCGGTGGCCAACACGCCCGACTACGGCACACGCGAGGTGGCGGACCATGCGATCGCGCTGATGATGACGCTGTCGAAATCGATCGCCTATCACGACCAGATGCTGCGCGACGACCTGAAGGCGAACTGGCGGCCGGCGCACAACCCGTTCGGGCGGCGGCTTTCGGTGTGCACCTTCGGGGTGGTGGGCGCGGGGCGGATCGGCACGGCGGCAATGCGGCGCGCAGCGGCGTTCGACATGGACGTGGTGTTCTTCGACCCGTTCGTGCCCAACGGCTACGAGTTGGCGCTGGGCGTGCGCCGGGCGGACAGCCTGGCCGAACTGATGGGGCAGTGCGACATCGTCAGCGTCCATGCGCCTCTCAATGCCGAGACGCGCGGGCTGGTCGGCAAGGATGCGTTCGCGGCCGCGAAGAAGGGGCTGATCCTGGTGAACACCGCGCGCGGTGGCGTGGTGGACGTGGATGCGCTGTACGACGCGATGAAAGACGGCACGGTGCTGGCGGCGGGGCTGGACGTGTTGCCGGAGGAGCCAGCCGACCCGCAGCGGCGGCTGATCAAGGCCTGGCAGGACGG
This sequence comes from Rhodospirillales bacterium, assembly GCA_031424895.1. Taxonomy (GTDB): domain Bacteria; phylum Pseudomonadota; class Alphaproteobacteria; order Acetobacterales; family Acetobacteraceae; genus CAMDGX01. The sequence continues at coordinate 12,590 of JANPIH010000057.1, read as the reverse complement.
CGAGGCATGGCTGAAGCACCGGCTGGTGCTGACCCCTCACTCGGCCTTCTACACGCCGGAAAGCATGCGCGACATCCGGTTCCTGTCGTCGCGCACCGCGGCGCGGTATCTGCGCGATGGGCGGCTGGAGAATTGCGTCAACCGGGCGCACCTGGCTGCGCCGAGGTAGAAAGGAAGACTTCTTTTTTTGGAGAAAAAGAAGCAAAAAGACTCTCATCTATAATACCAATCGGCCGAATGATCGACCTATACCGAAGTTAAAGCTGGGCTCTGCCCAGACCCGCCAGGGGCCGAGCCCCTGGACCTCGACTCATTGAAAATGAAAGACGTTCCAAGAGCCGCGGGCCCTTGGTGGGTCCAGGGCAAAGCCCTGGCGTTTTCTCTCTTCATGTGTCAGTCATTTGGTCGGTTGTTATAAGAGTATGTTGGAAAATTAGAACAATCATTACATCATTTACGACGCGCAAGTCGGATTGACACGAGTTTAAGGAACGACAGCGCGTTTCGTGTCCTGTTGTCGAAGTGCTTGGCAGGGCGCGGGCAGCGACCAATCCACGCGAACGTTCGCTCAACCTCCCAGCGGCGTGGCAGAATGACGAATACTTTGGCGGTGTTTGAGCGTTTGACGATCTCGACCTGCATCGGTGTCAAGTATTGCGCCACGCCCTGCTCGAAGGTCGCGCTTCGGTAGCCGCGATCGGCGAATACCCTGTGCAGCAATGGGTAGAGGGCGAACCAGCTCACGAATGAACTAACGCCACCATCCATATTTAGGCCATCGCCGGCGTGAAAAATCGCGTGCATTAGAAGGATCTCGGTGTCGACGCGAATATGCCATTTTTTCTAGAGAATTTATTGCCCGCATCATATCCCTTCAGGTCGACATTGCCCCCCCTTTTCCGCGCTCCTCACGCCTTGGCTGTCAATGATGCAAGTTGCCGGATTGGCCTCACGGTCAAGTCGGTTCCGGCACTGCTTGACTGCTTCACGTTTATCGACTGCCCGTCGCGCTTGGTTAATGGAATTATCGAGCGAATCAGCAACTATTCCTCCTCCGCCAGATTGCTGGGGTAGCGAAGATGGTCACGGTTGTACCGGTCGCGGTTCGCAGCGGTCCACATTGACGTCCTCCCATGTCGAACGTCCTTCCTTGAATCACATCAGATTCGTGTACCTTCGGTCGTCTTTGGACGGACACTGATACCAACCCCTGGTACTCTCAACCCATGAAAGCATGCAAGGCCAGCGCTCTGTCGTCGCGACGCGAAGTCGCGCCACGAGGGACCCGCAAAGGGCCAACGGCCCTTTGATCCCCTATATTTTTCAATAGGATAAGGTCCAGTGGCTTGGCCCGTCGCGCGAAGGCGCGTGCCGGACCAGGCGGGCTTGGGCAGAGCCCAACCTTGCTTTCGATCTATTGGTCGAAGTCAACGAGGATTGGTATAATTACTTATACGCCACGGTTTATCCAACGTGGGTCCGGTGGCGGCCTAGTTTTCGTCTCGTATCGGGGGCCTGGGGGGGCGCCCCCAGCGGGGTCGAGGGGCGGCGCCCTCGCCTTACGCGTCCCGCCAGATTTTCCCGCGCGCCCGCACCGGGTCTAGCAGCGACCAGTCGCCCTGGGGGAGTTCGTGGCCCTTGGGGAAGGGCGGGCGGGGCTCCATCCCGAGCGAGATCATCACCCGGTCGTCGCGGTAGTAGCATTGCAGCACGATGCGGGTGGTGAGTGTGAGGTTCATGCCGCCTTCGGCCCGCAGCGTGGCGCAGGCTTCTTCCTGATTGGCCACCGGCAAAACGGAAAAATCGCCGCCGGCGATGCGGTCGAGCAGGGCGAGCGTGGCGTGCACAGCGGTGGCGTCGCGGCCGAGACTCTTGACGATATCGGCCAGGACAAGGGGGTCGTCGGCGCCGGGGACCTTGTACTCGGCGCTGGCGGGGATCATGCGGGCGCACATGGCGGCCAGGGTGCGCTTTTCCGCGTCGGTGAGGTTCGGGTCGCCCCAGGAGGGCGGGGGGGAGGCGAGGGTGTTGGACATGGGGTGTTCCTCAGTCGAACAGGGTGGCCAGGCGCTGCTTCATCTGGTCGGCGATGTAGAGGGCCAGGGCCTGGATGGTGGAGGTTGGGTTGACGCCGCCGGAAGTGGTGAAGATGGAGCCGTCGACGATGAACAGGTTGCGCACGTCGTGCGTGCGGCCCCAGGCGTTGACGACCGAGCGCGTGGGGTCCTCGCCCATGCGCGCGGTGCCGAGGAGGTGCCAGCCGCCGTTGAGGATCGGGCGCTCGACGCCGATGTCCCACGCCCCGGCTTCGCGCAACGCCTCGGTGGCCCGCGCGATGGCGTGGTCGAGCATGCGGTTGGAGTTGTCGGACAGCGTGTAGTCGACCTTGGGCGCCGGGATGCCGTGCGCGTCCTTCAGCACCGGGTCGAGTGTCACGCGGTTGTGGGCTTCAGGCAGGTCCTCGCAGATGGCGGCGATGTTCATGCGGCGGTTGTGGAGCTTGCGATAGACAGCGTGATGTTCCGCACCCCAGGGCAGGCGGCCCGTGGCCATGGACTGTTGCGCTTCCAGGATGGCGCCGACGCCGCGGCCGAACTGCCAGGAATAGCCGCGCACGAAACCTCGCGACGGGTCCGACTCGTAAAATTCGTGGCTCCACAGGCTGAGCGGCGGGCCGCGGTTGCCGTCGGTCTCCTGGTCGAAATAGCCCCAGATGCTGGCATAGGGATGGAACATCAGGTTGCGGCCGACTTGGTCCGACGAATTGGCCAGGCCGGTGGGGAAGCGCTCGGATTTCGAGTTCAGCAGCAGGCGCGCCGTGCCGATGCCGTTGGCGGCGACGACGACGACATGGGCGGGCTGGAACTGCTCGACGCCGTCGCGGTCATAGTAGACGACGCCGTTGGCCATGCCGGTGGCGGGGTCGACGGTGATTTCGCGCACACGGGCGCGGGTGCGCAGCTCGACGCCGGCGCGGATGGCCGCGGGCCAATAGGTGATGTCGGTGCTGGCCTTGGCCCCTTGCGCGCAGCCGGCGATGCAGTGGCCGAGGTTGATGCAGGGCGCGCGGCCTTCGTATTCGCGGGTGGTGACGGCGCAGTCGCTGGGCCACCAGTGCCAGCCGAGGCGGTTCATCGCCTCGCCCAGCATGCGCCCGGAGCGGCCCATCGGCAGCGGCTCCATCGGCGGCGTTTTCTGCGGCGGGTAGGCGGGGTCGCCGGTCATGCCCGATACGCCGGTCATCCGGTCGTTCTCGGCGAAAAAGGGCTCCAGCGTGTGGTAGTCGACCGGCCAGTCATCGGCCACGCCGTCGAGCGACTTCACCTTGAAGTCGGACGGGTGCAGGCGGGGATAGTGCGCGGCATACAGGATGGTGCTGCCGCCGACGGCGTTGAAGTTCAGCACCTTGATCGGCGAGTTGTCGTCGTTGACCGGGTAGTCCGACCAGAGCTGGCGGCGGTTGGGGGAGGTCGCCATGTCGGCGAACTGCCGCGCCTCCCAGTCCCGCCCGGTGGAGGGGTAGTTGGCGGGGTTCTGCCAGTCGCCCTGCTCCAGGCAGACGATGCGCATTTTGGTGTCGGCGAGACTCCAGGCCACCGCGGCACCGGAGGCGCCGGCGCCGATGATCAGCACGTCCACTTGGTCTTGGTGGGGCATTTGGTTCCTCAATCGAACAGCGTGTCGAGCCGCCGCTTCATCTGGTCGGCAATGTAGAGGGCAATCGCCTGGATGGTCGAGGTGGGGTTCACGCCGCCGCCGGTGACGAAGACGGAGCCGTCGATGACGAACAGGTTCCGCACGTCGTGGCTGCGGCCCCATTCGTTGACGACGCTGCGCGCCGGATCGGTGCCCATGCGGGCGGTGCCGAGCAGGTGGCCGGGGTAGTTCAGCACGGTGCGCGAGCAGGTGATGGTGTGCGCGCCGGCTGCCTGCATGATCTCGGTGGCGCGCGCGATGCCGTGCTCCATCATGCGCGCGGTGTTGGCGCCCACAGTGTAGTCGATGCGTGGGGCCGGAATGCCGTGGCTGTCGGCGAGGTCCGGGTCCAGCGTGATGCGGTTGTGCTCTTCCGGCAGGTCGTCGCAGGCGATGCCGACATGGAAGCGGCGGGCGGCGTAGCGGCGCATGGCGGCGTGGTGCGCCTCGCCCCAGGGAATGCGCCCGGATTCGACGCCGGACATCGCCTCGCCCACCGGGCCGGGGCCGCGGCCGAACTGCAGCATGTAGCCGCGGACGAAATCGCGGGCGGGGTCGGTTTCGTAGAACTGCTTGGACCACAGCGAGACGATCGGGCCGCGCTGGCCGTCCATCTCGTCGTCGAACCAGCCCTGCACGACCGGCCAGGGATGCAGCATGAGGTTGCGCCCGACCAGACCGGAGGAGTTGGCCAGGCCCTTGGGGAATTTTCCGGAGACGGAGTTGAGCAGCAGGCGCGGGGTGCCGATGCCGTTGGCGGCCATAACGACGACATAGGCGGGCTGGAACACCTCGCGCCCGTCGCGGTCGTAGTAGATGGCGCCCGAGGCCATGCCGTCCGCCCCGAGGGTGATCTCGCGCACGCGGCAATGGGTGCGCAGCTCGACGCCGGCGCGGATGGCGTGCGGCCAGTAGGTGATGTCGGTGCTGCCCTTCGCCCCCTGCGCGCAGCCGGGCAGGCAGTGGCCGAGATTGATGCAGGGCGCGCGGCCGTCATGCTCGACGGTGGCGATCGCCGCGTCGGACGGCCACCAGTGCCAGCCGAGCTTGTTCATCGTCTCCGCGGCCCGCGTGCCGGAGCGGCCCAGCGGGATCGGCGGTAAGGGCGGGGCGTGGTTGGGGAAGGCGGGGTCGCCGGGCAGGCCGGCCACGCCCATCACCTGGTCGTTCTGCGCGTAGAAAGGTTCCAGCATGCGGTAGTCGATCGGCCAGTCGGCGGCCACGCCGTCGAGCGTGTTCACCCGGAAGTCGCTGGGGTGCAGGCGCGGGAAATGCGCGGCGTAATGCACGGTGCCGCCGCCGACGGCGTTGTAGGTGGCGATCTTGACCAGCGAGTTGCGGTCGTTGACCGGATAGTCGGCGGGCAGCTGGCGGCGGTTGGCCATGATGTCGGAATCGCCGTACCGGCGGGCTTCCCAGTCGCGGCCATTGGCGGGGTAGTCGGTCGGCTTCACCCAGTCGCCCTGTTCCAGGCAGACGATGCGCATCTTCGTCTCGGCCATCGACCAGGCGAACGCGGCCCCCGAGGCGCCGGAGCCGATGATCAGGATGTCGACGGGGTCGGTCATGGCGCTCAATCGAACAAACTCGCCAGCCGCTGCTTCATCTGGTCGGCGACATAGAGCGCCACCGCCTGGATCGTGCTGGTGGGGTTCACGCCGCCGGCCGAGGCGAACAGCGAGCCGTCGCAGATGAACAGGTTCCGCACGTCGTGGCTGCGGCCCCATTCGTTGACCACCGAGCGGCGCGGATCGCTGCCCATGCGGGCGGTGCCGAGGTTGTGCCAGCCAGAGAACGGGATCGGGTTGACGGTGGAGATGTCGCGCGCGCCAGCGGTGGCGAGCAGCAGGCTGGCCTTGGCGATGCCGTGGTCGATCATGCGCTGGCTGTTCTCCCCGATGGTGTAGTCGACACGCGGGGCGGGGATGCCGTGGCTGTCCTTCAGCACGGGATCAAGAGTGACGCGGTTGTGCGCCTCCGGCAGGTCGTCGATCACCAGCGAGAGGTTCAGGCGGCGATAGTGGAGCTGGCGCATCACAGCATGGTGGTCGGTGCCCCAGGGTAGGCGGCCGTGTTCGAAGCTGGTCGTCGCCTCCATCACCGGGCCGACGCCGCGGCTGATCTGGAAGATGTAGCCGCGCTTGAAGTCGTTCGCGGGATCGGTCTCGTAGAACTGGTGGCTCCACAGCGACAGCGGCGGGCCGCGGTTGCCATCCACTTCCTGGTCGACGTAGCCGTAGACCGAGACGTAGGGGTGCAGCATCAGGTTGCGGCCCACCTGATCGGACGAATTGGCCAGGCCGTTGGGGTGCTGCTCGCTGGCGGAGTTAAGCAGCAGGCGCGGCGTGCCGATGCCGTTGCAGGCGACGATGACGACATGGGCTGCCTGGAAGCACAACTTCCCGTCGGCGTCGTAGTATTCGGCGCCGGTCGCCATGCCGTCATCGCCCGTGGTGATGCGCTTCACGCGGCAATGGGTGCGAAGCTCCACGCCGGCGCGCAAGGCCAGCGGCCAGTAGGTGATGTCGACACTCGCCTTCGCCCCCTGCGCGCAGCCGGGCGTGCAGTGCGCGAGGTTGATGCATTTGCCGCGGCCTTCGTAGTCCTCGGTGGCGATCGAGATGTCCGACGGCCACCAGTGCCAGCCGAGCGTGTTCAGCGCAGTGCCCCAGGCGACGCCGGAGCGGCCGAGGTTGGGCGGCGGCATGATCGGCTTCTTGCCGGACGGGTAAGCGGGGTCTCCCTCCAGGCCGGACACGCCCATCATGCGGTCGTTCAGCGCGTAGAACGGGGCAAGCTGATGGTAGCTGACAGGCCAATCCTCGCCGACGCCGTCGAGCGATCTGGTCCGGAAGTCGCTGGGGTGCAGGCGCGGGAAATGCGCGGTGAACATGATGGTGCCGCCGCCGACGCCGTTGAAGTTCATGATCTTGATCGGCGAGGCGTCGTCGTTGATCGGGTAGTCCTCGGCGCGGCCGCGGCGGTTCGGGTTGGGCGAGAAATCCGTGGTGACACGGGCTTCCCAGTCGCGGCCGTTGGTGGGGTAGTCGGTCGGCTTCACCCAGCCGCCCTGCTCCAGGCAGACAATGCGCATCTTCGTCTCCGCCAGTGACCAGGCCATGGCGGCCCCCGAGGCGCCGGCACCGATGATGAGGATGTCTGCGGTATCGTCGGCCACGAGTGTTTCCTAATCGAACAGGTTCGCCAGGCGCTGCTTCATCTGGTCTGCGATGTAGAGGGCCAGGGCCTGGATGGTGGAAGTGGGGTTGACCGCGCCGGCGGTGGTGAACAGCGAGCCGTCGACGATGAACAGGTTTCGCACATCGTGCGTGCGGCCCCAGCCGTTGACCACCGAAGTGCGCGGGTCGTGGCCCATGCGGGCGGTGCCGAGATTGTGCCAGCCGCCAAACACGATCGGGTTCTGCACGGCGACGTCGCGGGCGCCGATCTCGGCCAGGATCTTGCGCGCGTTGGCAACGCCGTGGTCGATCATGCGCAGGCTGTTCTCGCCCATGCGGTATTCGACCTTCGGGGCCGGGATGCCATGGCTGTCGGTCAGCGCCGGATCGAGCGTGACGCGGTTGTGGGCTTCGGGCAGGTCGTCGACCACCACCGAGAGGTTCAGGCGGCGATAGACGAGCTTGCGGTAGGTGGCGTGGTGGCCGGCCCCCCAGGGCAGGCGGCCGTGCTCGTGGCTGGTGATGGCCTCCGCGACCGGGCCGACGCCGCGGCTGATCTGGAACATGTAGCCGCGCTTGAAATCCCGCGCCGGGTCGGTCTCGTAGAATTCGTGGCTCCAGAGGCACAGCGGCGGGCCGCGGTTGCCGTCCACCTCCTCGTCCACGTAGCCGTATACCTGGATGTAGGGATGGAACATCAGGTTGCGGCCGACCTGCCCGGAGGAGTTGGCCAGGCCGTTCGGATGGTGCTCGTTGGCGGAGTTCAGCAAGAGGCGCGGCGTGCCGATGCCGTTGGCGGCGATGACGACGACATGGGCGGCCTGGGTGCGCAGGATGTTGTCGCCATCGTAATACTCCACGCCGGTGGCCATGCCCTCGGCGTTGGACAGGATGCGCTTCACACGGCAATGGGTGCGCAGTTCTACTCCGGCGCGGATGGCGTGCGGCCAGTAGGTGATGTCGGTGCTGGCCTTCGCCCCCTGCGCGCAGCCGGGGGTGCAGTGGCCGAGGTTGATGCACTTGGCGCGGCCTTCGTAGTCCTCGGTGGCGATGGTGGCGTCGGACGGCCACCAGTGCCAGCCGAGCCGGTTCAGCGCATGGGCATAGCGTTCGCCGGAGCGGCCGAGCGGCAGCGGCTTCATCGGCGGCTTCTTTCCGGGCGGATAGGCGGGGTCGCCCTCCAGGCCCGAGACGCCCATCATGCGGTCGTTCAGATCGTAGAAGGGAACAAGCTGGTCGTAGCTGACCGGCCAGTCCTCGCCCACGCCGTCCAGCGTTCTGGTGCGGAAGTCGGACGGGTGCAGGCGGGGCCAGTGGGCGGTGTACATCACCGTGCCGCCGCCGACGCCGTTGAAGTTCACCACCTTGATCGGCGAGGCGTCGTCGTTGATCGGGTAGTCTTCCGGGCGCTGTCGCCGGTTGGGGCTTGGGGAGAAGTCGCCCATGGCGCGGGCTTCCCAGTCCCGTCCGGTGGAGGGGTAGTCGCCGGACTTCATCCAGCCGCCCTGCTCCAGGCAGACGATGCGCATCTTGGTGTCGGCGAGCGACCAGGCCATGGCGGCGCCAGAGGCGCCGGCGCCGATGATGAGGATGTCGACAGTGTCGTCGGTCACGCGTGCTTCCTAGTCAAACAGGATGCCCAGGCGCTGCTTCATCTGCTCGGCGATGTAGAGTGCCAAGGCCTGGATGGTGGGAGTGGGGTTGACGCCGGCGGAGGTGACGAAGAGCGAGCCGTCGATGATGAACAGGTTCTTCACATCATGCGCGCGGCCCCATTCGTTGACGACGGAGGTGCGCGGATCGGTGCCCATGCGGGCGGTGCCCATCAGGTGCCAGCCGCCGTAGGGCAGCGGGCCTTCGGATTCGACCTCGATGGCACCAGCGGCCTTCAGAACCTCGGTGCCGCGGGCGATGGCGAAGTCGATCATGCGGCGGCTGTTCTCGTTCAGCGCATAGGCGATGCGCGGTGCCGGAATGCCGTTGCTGTCGCGCAACACCGGGTCGAGAGTGACGCGGTTGTTCGGGTCGGGCAGGTCTTCGAGGATGGCGCCGAGGCCGGTGCCGCGGCGGTGGCGGCTTCGGTAGGCTGCGTGGTGGCCGGCGCCCCAGGGGATGGCGCCGGAATCGACGCCCTCGATGGCGGTGGCTGCGGTGCCGCTGCCGCGGCTGAACTCCCAGATGAAGCCGCGCACGAATCCCCGCGCCCTGTCGGTTTCGTAGAACTCGTGGCTCCACATCGCGTTGTCAGGCCCGCGCTCGCCGTCCAGTTCCTCGTTGAACCAGCCCCAGATGCTGACATAGGGGTGGAACATCAGGTTGCGGCCGACTTGGTTGGAGGAGTTCGCGAGGCCGTTGGGGCAGCGTTGTGACTTCGAATTGAGCAGCAGGCGCGGCGTGCCGATGCCGTTGCTGGCGAGCACGACGATATGGGCGGGCTGGAAGTGTTCGCGCCCTTCGGCGTCGTAGTATACGGCGCCGTTGGCCATGCCGTTGTCGTCGAGGGTGATCTCGCGGACTCGGCAGCGGGTGCGCAGTTCGACGCCGGCGCGGATGGCGGCGGGCCAGTAGGTGATGTCGGTGCTGCCCTTGGCACCCTGTGCGCAGCCGGCGGTGCAAAGGCCGAGGTTGATGCAGGGCGGGCGGCCTTCGTATTCGACCGAGGCGATGGTGCTGTCGCTGGGCCACCAATGCCAGCCCAGCTTGTTGAAGCCACGGCCGACAGTTTCGGAGGCGCGGCCCATCGGCAGCGGCGGCATCGGCACGGTCTTGGGCGGATAGGCGGGATCTCCGGCCAGGCCGGAGATGCCCATCATGCGGTCGTTGATGTCGTAGAACGGGGCGAGGGTGGCGTAGTCGATCGGCCAGTCATCGGCGATGCCGTCGAGCGATTTCACGCGGAAGTCGCTGGGGTGGAAGCGCGGCGTGTGGGCGCCATACAGCACGGTGCCGCCGCCGACGCCGTTGAAGTTGGCGACCTTGATGCAGGAGCCCTCCTCGTGGATCGGGTAGTCGGTGGCGAGCTGGCGCCGGTTCGGGCTGATCGCCCAGTCGCCGCCGTTGCGCGCCTCCGCGTCTCGCCGCCTGGCGGGGAAGGTGGCCGGGTCGTTCCAGTCGCCCTGTTCCAGGCAGACGATGCGCATCCGTGTCTCGGCCATCGACCAGGCGAAAGCCGCCCCGGAAGCGCCGGCGCCGATGATCACCACGTCTGCGATGTCGGCCATCTGCGGCTCCCGGACTCTCGCTGTGCAGTCGATGCCGGGGCGGGGCGGATGTCAACGGTTGGCGCAAGCTGGGGGCAGGGGGTATGATGGTTGGGCAGGGGGTGGTGGGATGATGAAGAAAGCATCTTCTTTTTCTGAAGAAAAAGAAGCAAAAAGACTTTTATCCATTTGCCCCGGGTTTCACGTTTTGAATGCGGCGCAAAGTCAGGAAAGTTTTTTGGTTCTTTTTTTCAAAAAAGAACATTCTTCCTGATGTCTCCCCTGTTGATCGCTGGCCTCGCGGTGGTGATGCTGGGGACTGCTTTCCTGTCGGGTATTTTCGGCATGGCGGGTGGGATGATCCTGATGGGGGTGTTGTTGGCGGTGTTGCCGTTGCCGGCGGCGATGGCGTTGCATGCGGTGACGCAGATGGCGAGCAATGCGTGGCGGGCGGTGCTGTGGTGGAAGCATGTGCGGTGGCGGCCGGTAGCTTTTTTTCTGGTGGGCAATGGCGCGGCGTTGGCGGTGTGGTCGGTGTTCCGGTGGGTGCCGGAGACGGGGGTGGCGTTGTTGATGCTGGGGGTGACGCCGTTTCTGTTTCGCTTGTTGCCGGCCTCGGTGAAGCCCAATCCGTTGAATGCGGTGCATGGGGCGGCGATGGGCGGGGTTTGCATGTCCTTGATGCTGGTGTGCGGGGTTTCGGGGCCGTTGCTGGATACGTTCTTCCTGGGGGGCGGGATGGAGCGGCGGCAGATCGTGGCGACGAAGGCGGTGTGCCAGGTGGCGGGGCATTTCTCCAAGCTGGTATACTTCGGGGCGCTGGTGGCGGACGCGGGGGCGTTGGATCCGGTGATGGTGGGGTTGGCGGTGGCGGCTTCGATGACGGGGACGACGCTGGCGCGGCGGATTCTGGAGGGGATGACGGATCGGCAGTTTCGGACCTGGGCGGACCGGGTGATCACGGTGATTGCGGTGTATTATCTCGGGCAGGGGGTTTGGCTGCTGGTGGTGTAGGAGGGTGGGATGTCGGTGACGTTGGAGCCGTTGATCGCGGATTTCGTGGCGTGGCTGGCCGCGGAGCCGCGCGAGTATGGCGAGGCGTTGGAGGTGTGGCGGACGAGCTGCCCGCGGCTGACGGTGTGGGAGGACGCGCGGGAGCGGGGGTTGGTGGCGACGCGGCGGGGGGCGGGGCGGGCGTTGCTGCTGGAGGCGACGGATGCGGGACGGGCGTTCTTGGCGGAACGGTAGGATCTCGGAACGAAATAGTCGCGTGCGGGCCGTGGTGGTTACAGGCGGTTTTTTCGGGCGTGGCGCACCGCGGCGATGACGTAGGGCTGGAGCCCGAGCGACGGGTCGGTCAGGGGGATCGGGCGATTGCGGCGCGGCTTCGGCTTGCGCGGCGTGCGGGGGCGTGGGGGGAGGCGCAGCCAGGGCGGCTGCGTGACGCCGAGGGCCTGGCAGAGCGGGCGGACCAGGCGGGCGGCGCGGGGAACCTCGGTGAGGAAGCGCTGGGAGTCGGGGTCTTCCTGCAGCAGCATGTGCAGCATGCCGGCGGGGTTGCCGAGTTCGCGGGCGCGGGCATTGGCCCAGGCGAAGGCGCGCGGCAGGCGGAGCGCGGGCAGGTGGGGCGCGGTCAGGTGGGGGGCGGGCTGGGGCGGGGTTGCAGGCTTCGCGCGGGGGGCGCTGGGGCGGGGGGGAGCGAGGGTGCCGGCGCGCCACTGTTCGTAGAATACGGTTATGCGCGCGGAGGTGCGCTGGGCGCGCTGGATGAACAGGTCCCACAGCGCGGTGGACAGGCGGGGCAGGCGCTCGGGCGCGATGGCCGGGATGTAGCAGCGCGTGCCGAGCCAGACCGGCTGGGGTGGGGACGCGAGTCGTCGCCCGTAGGCGCCGAGGGCGGCGCACAACGTGGTGACGATCCAGGCCAGCCTTTCTGCGAATGATGACATTTAGGGGAATATAACTAACTGATCAGCGGATAGCAAGAGGGGCTGAGAAAAATTTCTTTTGGGGTGGGGTGTGGGGGGACGCAAGAAGACTCGCCACGGAGCTACGGAGGACACGGAGGGGAGCGGGGACTGCCTGGAGGGTGGGGGCGGCGGGACCGAGTTCAGATTCAACACAGAGGCACGGAGAAGCAAGGCAAGGGGGCAGGAAGTGTGGGTCCTTCACTTCGTTCAAAATGACGGGGAGGGATGCGGGGGCGGGTGCTTCGGTGGCTGGCGAGGGCGCCGTATCCGGACGATCCGTGGTGGTCGAAGATGTGTGGCCAGCCACTAGGCGGGCGTTCGGGTCAGGCGATCCGCAGGACTCCGATGCCGCTGATGTCAGTGGGGATCAGGGTTGGGAAATCGGCGATCGAGCGGCCGGTCCAGGTGACCGCGGTTTCCACCAGGCCGTTGCCGTCGATATCGGCGTAGAAGGTGGCACCGGTGTAGCCGGGCAGGCCGTTGTTCTCTGCCCATGTGCCGCGGCTGGTGACGGGATTCCAGCCCCAGAGGGTGAGGGTTTCGCC
>JANPIH010000056.1:0-2348 GCA_031424895.1 Rhodospirillales bacterium | reverse complement strand
TCGGCGCGCGGCGCGGGTCGATTTTTCAATTGATTTGGCTGGAGACGGTGATGATTTTCCTTGAGGGGATCGATCTGCCGTATTTCGCCTCCTTTGCCCTGCTGGACAATGATGCGGGTAGGGCGGCCCTGACCCGCTACTTTGACCATTTCGTCAGGGTCGCGCAGGAGGACGGTACCGGGCTTGTGCTCGACACCGCGACCTGGCGCGCCAATATGGGCTGGGCAGCGGCGATGGAACGCGACGCAGAGGCGATCCGCGCCATCAACCTGCAGGCCGCGGCCTTTGCCCGCGACTACCGTGACAGGGTTGAGTCTGCGGGCCTGCCCATCCTGATCAACGGCGTCGTCGGCCCGGCGGGTGACGGATACACCATCGACACTGCTCTCTCGGCCACCGAGGCTGAAGAGCTGCACGCCGTCCAGATCGGCGCGCTGGCGGAGGGGGGTGTCGACCTCATATCAGCCGTGACGATGACCTATCCGACGCAGGCCATCGGCATTGCCCGCGCGGCTGCGGCCCATGGCCTGCCGCATGTGATTTCCTTCACGCTTGAGACGGACGGGCGACTGCCGAATGGCCAGTCACTGGCCTCGGCGATTGCCGAGGTGGACGCGGCCACCGGGGCAAGCCCGCTGTTCTACATGGTCAACTGCGCCCATCCATCGCATTTCAACACGGTGCTGGACGGCGCCTGGGTCAGGCGCATTGGCGGCGTCCGCGCAAATGCCTCGCGGATGAGCCATGCCGAGCTGGATGTCGCGACCGAGCTTGATGACGGTGATCCGGAGGAGTTCGGCGCGCTGTACGGTGAGCTGGGAGCGCTGCTTCCTGATCTGAGGCTCATCGGCGGCTGCTGCGGATCGGATCACCGCCACGTGGGCGAAGCGTCGAGGCATTTTCACCCGCATTAGCCGTAGCAATCCGCGGCCGCCAGCCGATGAACTTTCCGAAGATCAGTCCTTCGACAGGGCGGTCGCGACCTCGTGGGGCGATGCTTTCACCAGCGTCTTGGCCAGTTCCGACACGATCCGCTTCTTCAGCTCTCCATGGTAAAGTGGGCGCATCTGACCCAGGGAGGACGGGTCGGCGATGATCGCGATCTCTTCGGGCAGCTTGTTGGCCAGTGCCATTGCGTTCAGCTTGTGCACGAGCTGGCCGATGAACGTCGCCTCTTCCGCGTCATGCGGGCTCTGCTCCACCGGAGCGTGACCTGCCTGGCCTTCGGTCTTCAGACTGTTCGGCGTGACCGTCTCCACCTCGGTCAGGTCGATGGTGTCCCGGCCAGTGTTGCGGTAGATCACGGCGGAGTTGCCATCGGCCACGACGACCAGAGCTTGGGTTGCGAGCATGGGATCAATCCTTTTTCGTTCCGCAACCGGGTCGGTCACGCAAGGAGAAAGGATCGCCACCGCGGTTTGGTTCCCGCCCACTCTGCAGCGGTGAATTGCTCGGGGGGGCTTGCGGTGGCGGCGCGTGTCCTGTAAGGGCAGCGCACTTCACAGGTGAGGCTTGGGCTTTGCGGGGAGAAATCCCGCAATGTCCGCCGGTTGGGGCAAATGCTCTGAAGACGGCTTCACCGAGGATCAAACCGGAAAAGGATAAGGCATGGCTCTTCCCGAGTTCTCCATGCGTCAGCTCTTGGAAGCTGGCGTTCACTACGGCCACCAGACTGCCCGCTGGAATCCCCGCATGGGCGAGTACATCTACGGTGACCGGAACGGCATTCACATCATCGACCTGACGCAGACCGTTCCGCTGCTGGACGCGGCGCTGAAGGTTGTGCGCGATACGGTCGCCAAGGGCGGGCGCATCCTGTTCGTCGGCACCAAGCGCCAGGCTCAGAAGCCGATCGCCGAAGCAGCCGAGCGTTGCGCGCAGTTCTACATGAACCACCGCTGGCTGGGCGGCACGCTGACAAACTGGCAGACGGTGTCGAAATCGATCCAGCGGCTGAAGCAGCTGGACGAAGTTCTGTCCCAGGGCGGCGAAGGCCTGACGAAGAAAGAGCGTCTGGGCATGGAACGTGACCAGGCCAAGCTGCAGGCCAGTCTTGGCGGCATTCGCGAGATGGGCGGCACCCCGGACCTGATCGTCGTTCTGGATGTGGGCAAGGAGGATCTCGCGATCCTCGAAGCGCAAAAGCTGGGCATTCCGGTTGTCGGCGTGGTCGACACCAACTGCTCGCCCAAGGGCGTGGACTACATCATCCCGGGCAATGACGACGCGGCACGCGCCATCGCGCTCTACTGCGACCTGATCGCCCGCGCGGCGCTGGACGGCATGACCGCCCAACTCGGCGCCGCTGGCGTCGACCTCGGCGCGCTGGAAACGGCGCCCGAAGAAGA
>JANPIH010000055.1:0-3131 GCA_031424895.1 Rhodospirillales bacterium | reverse complement strand
GGCGGCAGTTATAAACCTGCCGCCGCGGTTTTGCGAAGCGTCGTTGTAGACGAGCTAGGCGGGCGGCGCGTAGCTCTCCAGAAAGCCGCACTTCCCGCAGCGCCACGTCTCGATCTCGACCGGTTTCTGGCCCTCCAGCTTGACGCCGACCCAGATGCTCTTCTTTGGCACGCCCTCAACCCAGGTGCTGACCGCCAGCGTGCCGTAGGCGTTATCCATGACGAAGCCCTCCACCATGGCGGACTGGCATTTGGGACATTTGTGGGCCTGGGACATCGGGATCCTCCGCGTGAGTGAAGCTTGCGGCCTGCACACCATAGCCGGCCAGAGTGCACGCTATGGGGTGCAGGCTATGTCGTCAGGGCGTGCAGTCGCCCAGCCGCTCCATCTTGATCGTCGTGACGGAGGGGTTGGGCATTCCCGGAGGCGCCGGGTCCATCGAGGAGTTGATCTCCATCGTGTATGCGGACGAGAAGTCGCCGACCACCTTCATGTCGGACGTGACGGTCGTGTCACCCATCTTGCAGACCGAGTGGCCGGTCATGCCGCTAGCGGTGGCGTCGTAGGTGTTCTCGGAGCAGTTCACGCCGGCCGACTGCTGGATGGCCTGCGCTTCCTCAATGCTCATCTGTTTGTCGTAGCAGATCTCGCTTGCTGGCATGGTCACGCCGCCTGCCGTGACGGTGGATTTCCACTTGCCGGCAGAAGGGCCGGTGAGGGCGGCCGCCATGGCAGGTGCGGGGGCGGCAGCCGGGACGGCGGGAGCCTCGCCGTCAGCGGGAGTCTCGGCGGCGGTGGGCGTCTCCGCGCCGCCACAGGCGGTCAGAAGTAGCGCTGCAGTCGCCGCGGCGATGGCGAATTTCATGGAAGTCTCCCTTGTGTCCAGCCGCGGATGCTAGCGCAGGGCGCGGCCAAGGCTACTGAAGATGCTGTCACGCGCTGCTTTGCGTGCGCCCGGCTTGCCTCCCTCGGGGGCGGTGGGGTATCCGGGCGGCCACTCCATCCTCATTCGCGAGACCCTCCATGGCCGGCCACAGCAAATGGGCCAACATCCAGCACCGCAAGGGCAAGGCCGACAAGGCCAAGGCCAAGCTGTTTTCCAAGCTGGCGAAAGAGATCACCGTCGCTGCCAAGAGCGGCATGGCGGACGTGAACTTCAACCCGCGCCTGCGCCTCGCGGTAAACAACGCCAAGTCGGTCTCGATGCCGAAGGACAACATCCAGCGCGCGATCGACAAGGGCGCCGGCAATGATGGCGCCAACTACGAGGCGATCCGCTATGAGGGCTTTGCGCCGGGCGGCGTCGGCCTGATCGTCGAATGCTCGACCGACAACAAGAACCGCGCAGCGACCGACGTGCGCACCGCCTTCACCCACCATGGCGGCAATCTTGGCCAGACCGGTGCGGTGTCGTCGGGCTTCGAGCATGTCGGCGAGATTATCTATCCGCTGAGCGCCGGATCCGAAGACGCGATCATGGAAGCGGCGCTTGATGCAGGCGCGTCCGACGTGTCGAGCGATGCGGATGGGCACTACATTTACACCGCGCGCGCCGACCTTGCCGAAGTGGCGACCGCGCTGGAGGGAAAGATCAAGACGGCCGCGACATCGACCGCATTGATCTGGAAGCCGGTCAACACGGTGCAGGTTGAAGGCGACAACGCCGACAAGCTGATGAAGATGCTCGAAGAACTCGAGGATTGCGACGACGTGCAGAACGTCTACGGCAATTACGAGATCTCGGACGCCGAAATGGCGCGACTGGCCGGATAGGTCACGCGCGGGCCGCCAGCTGCATTAATCCGGAACGCCTTGCCCCAGCTGTGGTTAGCTCCGGAGCAACTGGAAGAGCCATCATGAAACTCATTGTCCTGGGGGCGGCAGCGCTGCTCCTCACCGCATGCGGCACGACCAATAGCGAACGCGGGGTTTGGGGCGCAATGATCGGCGCTGGTGTTGGTCTCGCAGGCGGTCCTGTCGGCGTCGGCGCAGGCGCGCTGATTGGCGCAGGCGTCGGCGTGTTCACCGACGCGGATGACTTCAATCTCGGCAAGCCGGTCTGGGACTACTAGCTCAAACGTAGGGGGCGACAAATGCCGGTGACGGTTTCGCGCTTGGTTGCGACCGTAGTGCGCGGTTGGGGGCCGTGTGCAAGAGGACGCTGGCGTGTCTGAGGCCGCGCAACCTGCGGGTCCTGTCTGGGACGAGCGACATATTCGGCTCGGCATGACGGCCGCTGGCATCGCCTTGTGGTCATGGAATATCGATACCGACCGTCTGACGGTGGACGATGTTGGATGCGAGCTATGGACGGTGCCGTGCGATGAGGAGGTCACTTTCGAAGACCTCTCCTCAAAAATACATCCCGCGGACAGGGACCGGGTGCGGGCAGGGTTTGCCGCCACGCGGGGTCTTGCTGGCTCGTATGAAATCGACTTCCGAATTCTTGTCGGCGAGGGCGTTCGCTGGATATCGGCGCGCGGCCGGGGCGATGACGAGGGCATGCAGGGGAAAGTGCGCTACGGCGTTTTTCTCAATGTAACCGGACGCAAGCAGGCCGAAGAAGCGAACGAGCTTCTGGCAGGCGAAATGAGCCACCGGGTCAGGAACCTGCTGACGATCGCCAAGGCCCTGACGTCGATGACGTCACGTTCCGCCAAGACCAAGGAAGACATGGCGCATGACCTCTCCCAGCGTCTCGCGGCGCTGGGGCGCGCGCATGATCTGGTCTGACCCGCGCCTGGCCAGACCGCGGAGGGCGCACTGATGGGGGACCTCTTCTCGGTCCTCCTGACGCCTTACGATGATCTGGGCGCGTTCAGCGGCCGCATTCGTGTATCCGTTCCGCGGACGGCAATCGGCGAGGGGGCGGCAACCAGCCAGGCGCTGGTGATCCACGAACTCGCAACCAACTCGCTGAAACACGGCGCGCTTTCATCCGATGCAGGCTTGCTGGATCTCGCCTGCACCGTTGAGGACAACTAGGCTGTCATCGTCTGGAGCGAACATGGCGGCCCGCCGGTCACGCGGCCGTCCAAATCCTCAGGGTTTGGAAGCGATCTGCTCAACCGGATCGTCACGCGGCAATTGCGTGGGTCAGTCGAGTATGACTGGCCGCCCGAGGGGCTGAT
>JANPIH010000054.1:0-44826 GCA_031424895.1 Rhodospirillales bacterium | reverse complement strand
CAGTGCTCACGTGTCTAGCGAAGTATTCGTGGACTAAAAATACGCCGCTGATCGAAACGATTATTTCCGGTCAACCGCCTGAAATATAAGCGATTTTCGAGATGTGTGAATCCCGTAGGCCCAGAAGCGAGGGGAGATAAGGAAGGGCAACCGGTCAGGCGCGTTGTTTGACGGGGGGTTTTACGTCCGTCGGCAGCGGGCAGACGTAGGGGTTGGTGGCGGTTCGGGCCGCGTAGTCGGCTTTGGCCTGGTCGATGATGGCGGGGTTGGCCAGGGCGTCGACGGCGGTGCTGGCCATGATTTTGGCGACGTGGATGAGGCCTTTGTGGGCGATGCCGCTTTTGCCTTGGGCGGTGAGTTGCCAGGAGTGGCCGGGGGTGCCGATGGCGTAGGTGGCGCCGCGGGCCTGGACGGTGGGGACGACCCAGGAGACGTCTCCCACGTCGGTGCTGCCCATCATGCCGGCGCCTTTGGCATCGATGGGGACGATTGCGTCGCAGAGGGGTTTTTCGAGGTCGGGCTTGAGGCCGACGCGGCGGTAGGCGGTGGTGATGTCTTCGGCGGAGAGGGTGGATTGGATTTGTTTCGCGTATTCGCGGTCGGCTTCGTCGAAGGGGGGCGGGCCGAGGCGTTCGAAGGCGGCGTGCATGGTTCGTTCGAGGGGGGTGTTGCCGAGGAGGTTGGAGACGGCGGAGACGACCTGGTGGGTGACGGTGGTTTCGGTCATCAGCGCGGCACCTTCGGCGCATTTCTTGACGCGTTCGATGAGGGGCCAGAGTTCGGGCAGTTCGCGGGCGCGGATGGCGTAGCGGATTTTGGCGGTGCCTTGGACGACGTTCGGCGCGATGCCGCCGGTGTCGAGGTAGGCGTAGTGGATGCGGGCGTCGCTGGGCATGTGTTCGCGCATGTAGTTGACGGCGACGTTCATGAGCTCGACGGCGTCGAGCGCCGAGCGGCCGAGATGGGGGGAGGCGGCGGCGTGGGAGGGGCGGCCGACGAATGAGAAATCGATGCGGGTGTTGGCGAGGCTCGCCGCGTCGTTGACGCCGGAGAAGGCGGCGGGGTGCCAGGAGATGGCGATGTCGACATCCTTGAAGGCGCCTTCGCGGACCATGAAGGATTTGGCGGCACCGCCTTCCTCGGCGGGGCAGCCGTAGTAGCGGACGCGGCCCTTGAGGCCGTTCTCGGCGAGCCAGTCTTTCACGGCGGTGGCGGCGAGGAGGGCGGCGGAGCCGAGCAGGTTGTGGCCGCAGCCGTGGCCGAGGCCGTTCCCCGGAAGGGGACGCTTTTCCGCGATGCCGGCTTCCTGGGAAAGGCCGGGCAGCGCGTCGTATTCGCCGAGGATGGCGATGACGGGGCCTTCCTCGCCGGCTTCGCCCATGACGGCGGTGGGAATGCCGGCGACGTTCTCGGTGACGCGGAATCCCTGGGCGTGGAGCATGGCGGTGTGTTCCGCGGTGGATTGGTGTTCGTCGTAGGCGATCTCAGGCTTGTCCCAGATGCGGTCGGCGAGGTCGAGGAAGTCCTGGCGCTTGGCTTCGACGAGGGTCCAGATTTTGTCGGTGTTCTGCATGGTCACTCCTTAAGGAAGAGTCTTCTTTTTGTGAACAAAAAGAAGCAAAAAAACTTTATCCATTAGCATCGGGGCTGCCCTGGAGACGTGGTAGCCAATGAATGAAAGTTTTTTGGTTCTTTTTTTCAAAAAAGAACATTCTTCCTTTCTGTTGCGGTCAGATATGGCATCGGCCGGTTCGCCGTGGCAGGGTAGTGTGCGTTGCAGCATGCCACCAGCCCCGGAGAGAGATGATGAACGATGCGCCTGATGCCGCCTTCTGGAGCCGGGCGCGGCGGCATTTGCTGAAGTATGGCGGGGAGTTTGTGCCGTTCGTGCCGGTGCGGGCGGCGGGGAGCTTTTTGTATGATGCGGCGGGGCGCAAGGTGCTGGATTTCACCTCCGGGCAGATGAGCGCGATTCTGGGGCATTCGCATCCGGAGATCGTGGCGGTGGTGCGCGAGGAGGTGGGGCGGCTGGATCATCTGTTCAGCTCCATGCTGTCGGAACCGGTGGTGGCGTTGGCGGAGGGGTTGGCGGCGCTGGTGCCGGAGTTGCCGCGGGCGATGTTCCTGTCGACCGGGGGGGAGGCGAACGAGGCGGCGATCCGGCTGGCCAAGCTGGTGACAGGGAAGTGGGAGGTGGTGGCGTTCTCGCAGAGCTGGCACGGGATGACGGGCGCGGCTTCGGCTGCGACCTATGCCAGCGGGCGGCGTGGGGTGGGGCCGGTGGGGGTGGGGAATTATGCGATTCCGGCGCCGAATTCCTATCGGCCGCGGTTTGCGGGGGTGGGGTGGCGGGAGGAGCTGGACGACGCGTTCGCGCTGCTGGACCGGCAGTGCACGGGAAACCTGGCGTGCTTCATCGCCGAGCCGATCCTGTCGTCGGGGGGGATCATCGATTTGCCGCTGGGGTATCTGGCGGCGCTCAAGGCCAAGTGTGCCGAGCGGGGGATGCTGCTGATCTTGGACGAGGCGCAAACGGGAGTGGGGCGGACAGGGACGATGTTCGCGTTCGAGCGCGACGGGGTGGTGCCGGACATCCTGACGCTGAGCAAGACGCTGGGGGCGGGGTTGCCGCTGTCGGCGGTGATGGTGGGCAATGCGATCGCGGATGCGGCGGAGGCGCGGCATTTCCTGTTCTACACGACGCACGTGAACGATCCGCTGCCGGCGGCGGTGGGGGTGAAGGTGCTGGAGATCGTGCAGCGCGACGGGCTGGCGGGGCGGGCGGCGGCGATGGGGGCGCGGCTTTCGGCGGGGTTGCGGGGGCTGGGGCAGCGGCATGGCTGCATCGGGGATGTGCGGGGGCGGGGGCTGTTGCTGGGGCTGGAATTCGCGGGCGCGGAGGCGGGGCGGGTTTCGGACGCGGTGACGGCGGTGGCGATGGAGCTGGGGCTGTCGGCGAACATCGTCAGCACCGGGGGGGCGGGCGGGATTATGCGGATTGCGCCGCCGCTTACGGTGACGGAGGAAGAAATCGACATCGGCGTCTCATTGTTGGATGCATCGATCAGGAAAGTGACGGCATAACCGCACAAAACCTATCATCGAGACGATCGTTCGTGATTCCGGCGTTGCATAATGTGTCTGTTGGAGGCATATATGTATTGCACTGCGCGCTTCCGGCGTTTTTTTTGCGCTAAGTGCTGTTTTTTGCGGCCAGTGGCGGGGAGGTATTTTGTTTCGCCCGCGGACGATTCGATGAGCGATTGAGACGCCGCTTTCTGGCGGTGGTGACGGTTATCTGGATTGCTTTGCCTGTTTGTTTGGATGAGCGGATAATTTGAGGGTGACGCAGCATGAGTTCGAAAGACCGTGTCGAGGCGGAAACACTGAAGGCAGGAAGGCTGGCGGAACCGCTGACAGCTCGCTCGCTGGGTCGGGCGGGGAACAATAGGCCCATCGGCTTGCGGCCTGCCGGAATGCTGCGAGACGGCAGCCTTCGCACGGTGGATGAGCGGCGGAAGACGCCGGAGTTGTCGCCAAGACCCCAGGTTCGGGCGGTTGCCGCGTGTTGCCCCTTGGTGCTGGGCGGCGATCATCCCCTCGTGCTGGCCGGGTTACGGGCGTTGCTGGCGAAGGAGCCGGGACTGCGCGTGGTGGGCGAGGTCGCTGGCAGTGCGGCTGCGTTTCATGCGGCGGAAATGGCGGAAGGTGTGCTGGTTCTGGTGGCCCGACGCTGGAGCGACAGCTTGGCTGAAGGGTTGACGGGGCTGCGTGCGCGGGCGCCGGAGGTGCGCGTTGTGCTGATCACCGCTGAGGTGGACCGCGATGGCATGCGGCAATTCCTGGTGGGAGGGGGGCGCGCGGCACTGTCGCTTGATGCCCCGGTGGATGAGGTGTTGACTTCTATCCGGATAGCGCGACCGGCAATATCGGCCGGCTGGGATATTGAACAGTTGAGTTTAAGTGAGCGTGAGTCGCTGGTGCTGCGGCGGAAGGCGAATGGGTATGCGAACAAATCCATTGCTTCAGAACTTGTGATCAGTGTCAAGACTGTCGAAACTTACTATACACGCGGCATGGAGAAACTTGGTCTCAAGAGCCGGGTTAAGATGCTGCAGTATGGCGTGGTGCACGGCTGGATCGACGCGTCACATTAATGTGATAATTTTTGTAAAGTATCGTCAAGTTACATTATGTAGGGGTTTTCCTGACGTGCATCGAAAATAGTTTCAAACTAATTTCATTTTCTAAGAGATGGTTCACTTAGCAATCGCCCGGCGTCGGGCTGATGGAGAGAATTAGTGCACAAATTATTACAGAACGGTTTCGCTGCGCTGGGAATCTCGTTTGCTGCGGCATTTGTGCCTGGTATTGCGGCGGCACAACTCGTCTATGATACGTCGATCGGCCCGGCCAACGTCATCGGTACGCGCACGCTCAACGTGGCGGAGTTGGAGGCCGGGGGTGCTGCGGGGCTGACGGCGCTGAACGTTTCGTGGAACATCGGCTACCAGATGGGCGTCACCCTGCCCTGGACCTACAGCTACACGGTCACGTGGACCCCGGCAGGTGCGCAGGCGATCAGCCATATGATCCTGGACCTGAGCGACAATTGCACGTCGGGCTCCAATTGCGTGCAGCAGGCGAAGTTCAATGGCAATTCGACGAATGCGCTGTCGTTCGCCACGTTTTCGTCGACGGGGACCAGCGGCAGCAATCCCTATATGGGCGGGCCGATCCAGGGCGTGAAGTTCGATGTTTCCAGCGGCACGCCCTATGAAATCACCTTCAAGTCCGATCGCGCGCCGGTGTGGGGGGACATCTACCTGAAGGCTGGGCAGGCGAACAATGCTGGTTGGTATGCGCAGAACGTAGGCATCGACCAGCATCAGACTTCGACGAACATCAACAACTTCATTGCTCGACCGGATACGAGCGGTATCCTGACCTGCCCCGGCGGTGGGACATTCCCGAACTGTAACCAGCAGCAGGTTTCCACGCCGGAGCCGATGAGCTTGGCTCTGATGGGGATGGGCCTGCTGGGCCTGGCTGGGGTGCGGATGCGGTTGCGGCGGCGCGCGCAGGGCTGAGCGCCGATTTATCGGAACGGATGGCCGGCGCGCGAGGGTGCGTCGGCCGTTTTCGTTGTTCGCGGGCGCTGTCACGCCGGTCGGCGGCGGCGGGCGATGAGGCCGAGGCCGGCCAGGGCGGAGCCAAGCAGGGCAAGGCTGGCAGGCTCTGGCACCTGGGCGTCTGGCAATTCCTTATTTTGGGCGAAAGCAAGGTCGTCGGCTTCCACGGCGCGACGCGTGGGCTTGCTGCCGCCGGTGGTGGTTTTCCTGCCGCCGCCAGAGGTGGTGGTCGTGGGGGTCGAACCGTAGCTGGGGGTGGTGGTGCCGGCGACGGTGTTCCAGCCGAGCACATCCATGACGATGCGGTCGGCGGTGGTGATGTCGTTGACCACGCCGGGGGCGGCATAGGCGCTGAAGGCGTCCCCGGGCATGGAGACCCAGGAGTCGCGGTCGGCGCTGCCGGTGGAATTGAAGGTGGCGAGGTTGGTGGTGCCGCCGTTGATCGAGAAATAGGCGGGGCTGTTGTAGGCGAAGCTGGTGGTGCCGGGGGCGGAGTAGCGGAACAGGTCGATCGGCAGGCCGTTGGCCGGCGTGGTGCTGCCGAGGCCCGAGACGCGGCCGAGGGCGTGGCTGATCTCGTGCAGGGCGACGCCCATGAAGTCGTAGGTGCCGGCGGCGATGCCGTCGGTGCGGTTGAAATCGAAGTTGTAGCCGGCGCCGAAGCCGACATAGCCATCGACGCCCGCGGAGGTGGCAGGTGCGACGCCGAGCGCCTTGGCCAGGGCGGGGGTGAGGGTGTAGTTCAGCGCGCCGGTCGGGCTGCTGGCGGGCAAGCTGGAATATGCGGTTTGGTCGGCGGATGAGGTGGCGGTGGCGCCGAGCATCGACCTCATCTGGCTGTAGCTGTAGCTGCCGTAGCCGGTCATCCCCGCGACGCCAATGCTGGTGACGGGGGAGCCGAGGAGTTCGCCCCAGCCGACCTGGAGGTTCACCGTGACCGGGTTGACGAACATCGACTGGAAGACGTTCGCGGCAGCCTGGAAGGCGGTTTTGACTTCGGTGGCGTAGGCCAGGTTGTTCACACTGGCGGCGTAGGTGGTGTTGATGGTCAGTGCCACGGCGGGGGCGGTGGCCAGGGTCAGGGCGGCGAACACCGAGGAGCCAAAAAAGGCGGCACGAGCCGCAAACAGCGTACGGCGGTCGGTGGCGGGGATTGGGCTGGTAGTCACTCGACTCACTCCGGGTTTGCGAGAGCCGACATCCGGCGCTCTGCCCCCGATCGCTTGCTCGTCACCGGGCGTCCTAAGACATACCCGATTAACCTTACTTAACAGTTTCGGCGCAACTGCATATTGCGAGGGTTTCCGCAGCAACGGCGCTATTGTGTGCATATATTTGCAACACAGTGTAATTCGGAGGCGAGGAAGGTGGGGTCTGCCCGCCGTATGTAAGTTATTGTTACATCCTGTACGGACGGATGTATTGGTCAGGGCGCCGGGCGGCGGTGGACGACGTAGGTGACGCCGAGGAGGGCGACTTCAGTAGGGCCGGTGGCGACGACGATGTCGATGGTGGCGCGGCCACGGGTGGGGTCAGTGGGGGAGGGGCTGGTGGCGGTCCAGCAGGCGTGGACGGTGTAGTCGGTGTCGGGCCAGGTGGGGACGTGGAAGCGGGCCTGGTTGAGGCTGTAGCCGGCGACGACGGCGACATCGGCGATGGCGCGGACCATGAGGTTGATGGCCATGCCCTGGGTGTGCAGGCCGGAGGCACAGAGGCGGGTGAAGTAGCTGCGCGCGGCGGCTTCTTCGTTCAGGTGGAAGGGCTGGGGGTCGTAGAGTTGGGCGAAGGCGATGATCTCCGCGCGGGAGAGGCGGAAGGTGCCGCAGGGGAACCAGGTGCGGAGGGGAAGATCCTGGAGGTATTGCATCAGCCGTTCAGGATGAAGTCGCGCAGGAAGGTTACGGCGCTGGTGGTATGCATCTGGGGTTCCAAAGAACGGAAGAATCTTCTTTTTCTGTAGAAAAAGAAGCAAAAAGACTTTTATTCATTTGCGCCGGGTGGGGCGGCCGTCGCCTCGCCCGGCCTCTTATGAATGAAGTTTTTTTGCTTCTTTTTGTTCACAAAAAGAAGGCGCTTACCTTCCCTTCGCTTCGCGCCTGCGGGAGTGCAGCACGAACTCGGTGTAGCCGTTCGGTTGGGCACGGCCCTGGAGGATGAGGTCGCAGGCGGCGGCGAAGGCGGGGCCGTCGTAGGCGGGGGCCATGGGGGTGTAGAGCGGGTCCGTGGCGTTTTGGCGGTCGACGATGGTTGCCATGCGCTTCATGGTTTCCATTACCTGGGCTTCGGTTGTGATGCCGTGGTGGAGCCAGTTGGCGACGTGTTGGCTGGAAATGCGGAGCGTGGCGCGGTCTTCCATGAGGCCGATGTCGTGGATGTCCGGCACCTTGGAGCAGCCGACGCCCTGGTCGATCCAGCGGACGACGTAGCCGAGGATGCCTTGGATGTTGTTGTCCAGTTCCTGCTGGATGGCGTCGGGCGCCCAGTTGGGGCGGTCGGCGAGCGGCAGGGTGAGGATGTCGGAGAGTTTCGCCGGGGTGCGGGTGGCGAGTTCGGTTTGGCGGGCGGCGACGTCGACCTGGTGGTAGTGGAGCGCGTGCAGGGTGGCCGCCGTGGGGGAGGGGACCCAGGCGGTGTTGGCGCCGGCGCGGGGGTGGCCGATTTTTTGGGCGAGCATGTCGGCCATCCGGTCGGGCATGGCCCACATGCCTTTGCCGATCTGGGCCTTGCCGCGCAGGCCGGTGGCCAGCCCGGTGTCGACGTTGTTGTTTTCGTAGGCGGCGATCCAGGTTGTGGCGCGCATGTCGTTCTTGCGGATCATCGGGCCGGCTTCCATCGAGGTGTGCATCTCGTCGCCGGTGCGGTCGAGGAAGCCGGTGTTGATGAAGGCGACGCGCTCGCGGGCGGCGTGGATGCAGGCGGCGAGGTTGATGGTGGTGCGGCGTTCCTCGTCCATGATGCCCATTTTCAGGGTGTTGCGGGGCAGGGCGAGGAGGTCTTCAACGGCGGCGAAGAGGTCGGAGGCGAACTGGACTTCCTCGGGGCCGTGCATCTTGGGCTTGACGATATAGACCGAGCCCCGACGGGAATTGCGGATCAGGCCGGTGGATTTCAGGTCGTGGATGGCGATCATGGCGGTCACGGCCGCGTCGAGGATGGTTTCGGGGATTTCGTTGCCGGAATTGTCGAGGATGGCGTCGGTGAACATGTGGTGGCCGACAGTGCGGACGAGCATGAGGGAGCGGCCGGGGATCTCGATGGCGGCACCTTTCGTCGAGGTGTAGGGGCGGTCGGGGTTAAGGCGGCGGGTGATGGTGCGGCCGTCTTTCTCCAGGCTGGCGGCGAGGTCGGCTTTCATGAGGCCGAGCCAGTTGCGGTAGACGTCGACCTTGTCGGCGGCGTCGACGGCGGCGACGGAGTCTTCGCAGTCCATGATGGTGGTGACGGCGGATTCCATCAGGACGTCGGCGAGGCCGGACTGGTCGTCCTTTCCGATCGGGTGGGTGCGGTCGAGGACGAGTTCGATGTGCAGGCCGTTGTGCTGGAGCAGGATGGATTTGGGCAGGACGGCGTCGCCGTGGAAGCCGACGAACTGGGCGGGGGTGGCCAGGCCGGTCTGGCCAAGGCCGGGGGCGAGGGTCATCTTCAGGACGCCGCCGGAGACGGTGTAGGCGTGGACATCGGCGTGGCTGTAGCCGGCGACCGGGACGGCCTGGTCGAGGAAGGCTTTGGCGTGGGCGATAACCTTGGCGCCGCGGGTGGGGTTGTAGCCGCGGCCTTTCGTGGCGCCGTCATCCTCGGGGATGGCGTCGGTGCCGTAGAGGGCGTCGTAGAGGCTGCCCCAGCGGGCGTTGCCGGCGTTGAGCGCGTAGCGGGCGTTGCTGACGGGGACCACCAGTTGCGGGCCGGCGATGGTGGCGATCTCGGGGTCGACGTTCGACGTGGACACGGCGAAGGGGGCGGGCGGCGGGAGGAGGTAGCCGATCGCGCGGAGGAAGGCTTCGTAGTCGGACTGGTCGTGCGGCTTGCCGCGGCGGGCGAGGTGCCAGGCGTCGATCTGGGCCTGGAGGCGGGCGCGGGTGTCGAGCAAGGTGCGGTTGAGGGGGGCGAATTTTGCGACGAGGGCGGCGAGGCCGGACCAGAAGGTGGCGGCTTGGATGCCGGTGCCGGGGAGGGCTTCGGCCTCGATGAAGTCCTTTAGGATGGGCGCGACCTTGAGCGCGCCGACCGTGATATGGGTCATGCCCCTGCTCCCCTTATTTATGACCGGGTTGTTTTGGCGAAGGGGGGGGCGTTTGTCGAGTGGGCGGGGCGGCGGTGATTTTGTTGCGATAATTCAACAATGTGGGGCGCGGGTCGGCGCCCCCGAAGCGGAGGGTGATTTCGGCGCGAGATCGGGACGTGGATCGGCGGCGCGCGCGCGGGAGGGGGGCGGCGGGGGAGCCGCTTGGGGGGTGCGGCCGGGCGCATGCCGCGGTTGCGGATGCCGGGCAAAATCCAGTCGGGGACGAGGCCGGCCTCGATGACGGCGGCATGCGGCGCGCGGCCCATGGTGGGCATGGCGAGGGCGTGCGGCGCGGGGGCGGGATTGTCGTGGTGTTGGGGGGGGAAGTCCCAGCCTGCCTGGGTTCGGGCCAGCAGGCGCAGGAGCAGGGAGAGGATCAGGGCCGCGATCCCGGCGCCGTGACGCGCGCGCGCGACCACAACGTCGCCTTGGAGGGCGACGTGTGTGATGGCGCGGGCGGTGGCGGGGGGTGCGGGTGAATGGGGCATGCGGGGAATATATACCCACGCCGATCGCCGGTGGAAGGATTTTTTTCTGAAATTTTTGCGGCAGATGGGTACGCCGGGCGGCCTCTCCCCCTATTCCTCCCATTCTCCCCGCCTCCCTGTTCAGCTTGCCGGCTGTGGGAGCGCCCTCGAGTGGAACAGGGAGGCGGGGAGTTTGGGAGGATGCGGGGAGGCGCCGGGTGTGTGGGGCGAGCCCCCCTCCGGCTCCCCCCGCGAAGTGCGGGGGGAGGGAAGCAAGGTTCGGTGTTGCGTTTGTATGAGGGTCTGGGGCCTCGGGCCCCAGCGGGTTTGGGCGGAGCCCAGCCTTACTTCCTTGGGCCTTAGCCCTTGGCCTTCTTCCAGGCCTCGTATTCGGCCAGCGTCGCCGCGTTGGGCGGGTAGGTGCCGGGGAGGGGGGCGCCGGCGTCGATCTTGGTGAGGAGGAAGGTTTCGAGGTCTTCCTGGGCGGCTGCGTCCTTCGCGACTTCGTCGGCGAGGTGGGCGGGGAGGACGACGACGCCGTCGGCGTCGCCCACGAGGATGTCGCCGGGATAGACGGCCACACCGCCGCAGGCGATTGGGGCGTCGATCTCGACGGCGTGGTGGCGGATGATGTTGAGTGGGGCGGAGGGGCCGGCGCAGAAGACGGGGAGTGGCATCTTGCTGATCGGGCCGGCGTCGCGGATGCCGCCGTCGGTGACGACCCCGGCGGCGTGGCGGCGCATCAGGCGGGTCATGAGGATGTCGCCGCCGCTGGCCGCACGCGTGTCGCCGCGGCAGTCCATGACCAGGACGTGGCCTGGCTTGCAGGTTTCGACGGCCTTGCGCTGGGGGTGTTCGGGGTTGCCGAGGCTGGCGGAGACGTCGATGTCCTCGCGGGCGGGGATGTTGCGGACGGTGGTGGCGGGGCCGACCATGTTGGCTTCGTAGGTGCCGAGCGCGCGCACGCCCTGCATGAAGACGTTTCGGAAACCGCGCTTGAACATCTGGGTGGTCAGCGTGGCGGTGCTGACGCGGCGCAGGGTGGCGAGGGTTTCGGGATTCATGGCAGCCTCCTCCGGTTGATCGCAGCATGAAGCCGGTTGGCGCGGTTGCCCAGCCTTTCGGAGCCAGCCTTTCGGAGACAGCATGAACCTGTTCGAACGATACCTGACGCTGTGGGTCGCGCTGTGCATCGTGGTGGGGATCGGGCTGGGGCATGTGATGCCCGGGGTGTTCCAGGCGGTGGGGCGGCTGGAGGTGGCGCAGGTGAACCTGCCGGTGGCGGTGCTGGTGTGGCTGATGATCATCCCGATGCTGATGAAGATCGACTTTTCGGCACTTGGCGGCGTGACGCGGTACTGGCGTGGCATCTCGGTGACGCTGTTCATCAACTGGGCGGTGAAGCCGTTTTCGATGGCGCTGCTGGGCTGGGTGTTCATCGGCTGGCTGTTCCGGCCGTGGCTGCCGGCGGGGGAGATCGCGAGCTATATCGCCGGACTGATCCTGCTGGCGGCCGCACCCTGCACGGCGATGGTGTTCGTGTGGTCGAACCTGATCGATGGGGAGCCGAACTTCACGCTGAGCCAAGTGGCGTTGAACGACACGGTGATGGTGTTCGCCTTCGCGCCGATCGTGGGGCTTTTGCTCGGGCTGTCGGCGATCGTGGTGCCGTGGGGAACGCTGGTGCTGTCGGTGGTGCTGTACATCGTGGTGCCGGTGGTGATCGCGCAGGCGTGGCGGGCGCGGCTGATGGCGGGCGGAGGGCTGGCGGCGATGCTGGCGCAGTTGGGGCCGGTTTCGCTGGTGGCGCTGCTGGCCACGCTGGTGCTGCTGTTCGGGTTCCAGGGCGAGGCGATCCTGGCGCAGCCGCTGGTGATCGTGCTGCTGGCGGTGCCGATCCTGATCCAGGTGTATTTCAACGCGGGGCTTGCGTATTGGCTCAACCGCGTGGCGGGGGAGGCGCATTGCGTGGCCGCGCCCTCCGCCCTGATCGGGGCGAGCAATTTCTTCGAGCTGGCGGTGGCCGCCGCCATCAGCCTGTTCGGGTTCGGCTCCGGCGCCGCGCTGGCGACCGTGGTTGGCGTGCTGATCGAGGTCCCGGTGATGCTGAGCGTGGTGCATCTCGCCCGGGCGTCGCGCGGCTGGTATGAGAGCGGGGCGGCGGTGCGTCGCCGGGCCGAAAACACGTGAGGGAGAAGCGGATGTCCGACGATATCAAGCAGATCGAGGCGGTGCTGCAGACCTATTTCGATGGGCTGTACGAGGGTGACGCGGGCAAGCTGGGCGCGGCATTCCATGACAGTGCCGATTTGCGCAGCGTGGCGGCCGACGGGTCTTTGGCGGTGCTGCCGCGGAGGCAGTGGCTGGAGGGGGTGAAGAGCCGCCCGTCGGCCAAGGCACAGGGGCTGGAGCGGCGCGACTGGGTGGTGTCGATCGACCGGTCGGGGCCGAACACGGCGTTTGCCAAGGTGCAGTGCCAGATCCCGCCACGTTATTTCACCGACTATTTGTCGCTGGCGAAGGTCGGCGGGGAATGGAAGGTGGTTGCCAAGACCTTTCATACCGACACGCGCTGAGCTGGCGCGGGCCCCTTCCTGGTGGGGAGGGGCCGGCGGCGACGTTTCGCGGCGTGGCACAGGGGTTGCAACGCCAAAGGAATGGACCATTCACCCTGCATACAATGGCGTTATTTCACAACGGCGGATGATGGTTGGCGGGTGGGGATTTTCCCGACTTGCAATGACAGCGACGATGCGCAAATCAGGGCGCCAGGGGGTGAAAAATCGCCCGTGGCAGGGAGAGACACCTTGGACGACCAGGCAGAGTGCGGCGCGCCCGCCGGGAGGGTGGCGTGATTCCGGACTCGATCTTCGAGCAGCTCTCGAGCACCCCGACCAGCCAGCAGATGCGCGATGCGGCCAACGAGCTTGGGCTGCGGATCGCGCATGGGGAATACGACGACCTTGACGACATGCAACGGGGCGACCTGCAGGCGTTGGCGCAGATGCTGGAGCATTGGGCGCGGCGGGTGATGGACCTGGAGGCGGCGATGCTGCCGCCGGCGGCGCCGGATCAGCCGTATCGGGCAAAATCGTGAGTGGCTGGGCGGGCCCGGTATTGCGAATTGCAACGTGCGGCGGTGATATTCACGATGGTTCGCAAATTGCAATGCGTGATGCGTCGAGCGCGGCTGTGATTTTCACGGAAACGGCGAATTGCGGCCTGGATCGGGCGCGTGGGTTCTGGCACGGGGTGTGCATTAGCTCTCGGCATTGACGGTGCGTGCGTCGGCAGAGGCCGGCGAGGGCGGCCCGAGCCGGAGAAGGCGATGTTCGAGCGGATCCATAGCGAAGAAGGCCTGGTGCGTTTGCACCTGCGCGGCGGATTGGACGGCGATGCAAGCCGCGCGATGCGCGACGGGCTGGCCGCCCTGGCCGCGGTCGAGGCCCGCGAGGTGGTGATCGATTTTTCAAACGTGACTTTCATCGATGGCTCCGGTCTTGGAGCGATTTCGTTTCTTTTCAAACGGCTGACCGCCCGTGGACGGCGGTTGACGGTGTCTGGCGTATCGGGCCAGCCGCTTGCCATGCTTCGTCACCTTGGACTTGCCAGGCTGTTGGGCCTGGACGGCGAGCGGCGCCGGTCTTCTTTCCTGTCACTGCCGGGCATGGCCTGGGCGCGCTGACGGGACCTGACTTTTGAGTGCCCTGGCGACGGGGCTGTTTTCGACAGGCTGATTTTCAGCGGCCCGAGTGGCTTCGGCCATCCGGGCCCTTTTTCCGTGTAGTGCTTGCGTATGCACCCCGAATTGCGCGAGTTTGGGGCTGGCTATTTGCGCACGCAACGGAAGGACTGGATGAGCGACCTCGGATTCGCGGCCCAATTGGCGGACGATCTATCGCCCGAAGACCTGCGCATGGTGCTGTCTGTGTTCGGCGCCGATGTGGAGCGGCTGACGGCGGCGCTGTCGGGGGCGGCCCAGGCCGGCGATGCGGCGGCCTTCCAGCGCGCGGCGCACGGCCTGGCGGGCGCGGCGGGGGCGGTGGGTGCCGTGGCGCTGGAACGGGCCTGTCGCGCGGCGATGGCCGGCGAAGGCGCGATCCCGGCGGCGATGACGGAGATCGCTGCGATTTCCCGGGTGGCGCTGGGCGACCTCGCGCGGATCCTGGCCGGGCTCGACGCGCCGGCATGAGCGAGGTGGTGGCACGGGTTCTGGTGGTGGAGGACACGCCGACCCAGGCACAACTGGCGCGTGCATTGCTGGTCGGGCTGGGCCACCAGGTGGAGGTGGCGGAGAGTGCGGGCGCGGCGCTGGTTGCGGCGCGGGAGTGGCGGCCGGATGCGATCCTGCTGGACCTCGAGCTGCCGGACTACAACGGCATGGAGCTGATGCTGCGGATGCGCGCCGAGGGGATTGCGGCCTCGGTGATCGTGGTGACGGCGAATGCCTCGATCAACGCGGCGGTGGAGGCGATGCGGGCCGGGGCGGTGGACTTCATCGTCAAGCCCTACGCCAAGGCGCGGCTGGCGGTGACGCTGGCCAACGCGCTGGAAAAGCGGTCGCTGGTGGCGCAGTTGGCGACGGTGAAGGCGCGGCTGGACCGGGACCAGTTCTTTGGCTTCCTCGGCGCCTCGGCCCCGATGCAGGCGGCGTATCGCACCATCGAGAGCGTGGCGGCGAGCAAGGCCAGCGTGTTCATCACCGGCGAGAGCGGCACCGGCAAGGAGCTGGCGGCGGAGGCGGTGCATCGGGCGAGCCCGCGGGTGGGGCGCAATTTCGTGGCGCTGAACTGTGGCGCGATCCCGCGCGACCTGCTGGAGAGCGAGGTGTTCGGGCACGTGCGGGGTGCGTTCACC
The DNA here is from genome assembly GCA_031424895.1 of Rhodospirillales bacterium. Classification (GTDB taxonomy): domain Bacteria; phylum Pseudomonadota; class Alphaproteobacteria; order Acetobacterales; family Acetobacteraceae; genus CAMDGX01. The sequence continues at coordinate 30,088 of JANPIH010000054.1, read as the reverse complement.
GGCGCGTCGGCCGATCGGGAGGGGGCGGCGAAGCTGGCCGACGGGGGGACGCTGTTCCTGGACGAGATCGGCGAGATGCCGCTCGAAATGCAGGTGAAGCTGCTGCGTTTCGTGCAGACGGGAACGTTCTCGCCGGTGGGGTCGTCGCGGGTGGAGCGCGTGGATGTGCGCTTCGTGTGCGCGACCAACCGCGACCCGATGCTGGAGGTGCAGGCGGGGCGGTTTCGCGAGGATCTGTATTACCGGCTGTATGTGGTGCCGGTGGAGCTGCCGCCGTTGCGGGCGCGGGGGGAGGATGTGCTGCTGATCGCGCGGCACTTCCTGTCGCAGTTCGCGCGCGAGGAGCGGCGCGCGTTTGCCGGGTTCAGCCCGGCGGCGGAGCAGTCGCTGGCGCAGTATTCCTGGCCGGGCAATGTGCGGCAGTTGCAGAACGTGATGCGCAACATCGTGGTGCTGCACGACGGCGACCGGGTGGAGCTGGACATGATCCCGCGCACGGTGCGGCGCGGGGCGGCGGACGAGGAGAAGGCGCTGGGCGAACTGGCGTTCGCGGAGGTTGGGCGGGCCGAGGTTGGGCGCACAGAGGCTGGTCGATCTGAGAACGGCCGATCTGAGAATGGCCGATCTGAGAACGGTCGGGCGGAGCTGGTGACGGCGGCGCGGGTGGTGCGCCCGGCGGCGCCGGCGGGGGAGGAGGATGTGGCGGAGATCGTGCCGCTGGCGGTGATGGAGCGGAGGCTGATCCTGGCGGCGCTGCGCCAGACCGGGCAGGACGTTCCGCGGGCGGCGGCGCTGCTGGAAATCAACCCATCGACGATCTACCGCAAGTTGCAGACCTGGCGGGTCGACGGGAAGTTGCCGGCGGGATGAGTGCCGTTGCAAGGATTTTGACATTTTTGCGTGACAAGTCGTCACCATGGCACACGCTTTGCACTGTGCCGTATTGGCTGGCGACCTGTCGGCTGGTGATGTCCGGTATGACGGCGGGAACATCCATGCCGCGTGGCACGAAGGCGGACCGATGACCAAGCCGACCCTGGCTGCGCCCATCTTGGCCTCACCCGGCCGGACCCTGCAGGATTCCCTTATGTCTGAACGCAAGCTGAGCGCCGCCGCCCTGACGACCGAGCAGTTCGCGGCGGTGGACTACATCCCGCGCAGCGTGCTGGTGGCCAAGCGGGCGATGGACATCGTGGTGGCGCTGTTCGGCCTGGTGCTCACCGCGCCGCTGTGGCCGCTGGTGGCGCTGGCGATCCGGATCGATTCGCCCGGGCCGGCGATCTACCGGCAGATGCGGGTCGGTCGGATGCTGGTGGACCGGACCGAGGTGTTCATGATCCTGAAGTTCCGCTCGATGCGGGCGGATGCGGAGAAGGCGACGGGGGCGGTGTGGGCGAAGAAGCACGATCCGCGCGTGACCCGGGTGGGGGCGTTCATTCGCAAGACGCGCCTGGATGAGTTGCCGCAGCTGATCAACGTGCTGCGCGGCGACATGTCGGTGGTGGGGCCGCGGCCGGAGCGGCCGGCGATGTATGGGCGGCTGGAAAAGGCGGTGCCGTTCTTCGCCGACCGCACCGTGGGGCTGCGCCCGGGGGTGACGGGCCTGACGCAGGTGGTGCAGGGGTATGACAACAGCATGGAGGATGTGCGGCGCAAGGTGGGCTTCGATGCGGCCTATGCCATGCGGCTTGCGACCTTTCGCGGCTGGCTGGGCTCGGACATGTCGATCATGCTGCGCACGCTCAACGTGATGGTATCCGGCCGCGGGCAGTAGGGCGCGTGGTGGGTTGGCCGGCCTGCGCCTTGTTGATGTTGCGCTGGCCTTTTGCGCGGCGTGGGGCGATCTGGCATAGGGCGCATTCCCTTGTTGCGCGCGGCGTGGCGGGGGGCTTGTCGCTGTCCGGGATGAACCGATGATCTCCATATTCCGCGCCTTCCTTGGCACCTGGGCGGCGAAGGTGTTCTTCGCCGCGCTGATCGGCGTGTTCGTGATCTGGGGCGTGGGGGACGTGTTCACGAACCGGCGCACCGACCTGTCGGTGGCCACCGTCGGCGCCAAGCGCATCGAGCTGGACCAGGTGAACGAGGCGTATCGCCGGCAGCTTTCGCAGGTGACCCGCATGCTGGGCGGCACGGTGGAGCCGACCATGGAAATGAAGCGCGGGGTGGCGGCACAGGCGCTGGAGCGGCTGATTACCCAGGTTGCGATGACGGCGGCGGTGGCGGAGATGGGGCTGGTGGTGCCGGATGAGGCGCTGCGCCAGGCAGTGTGGGACACGCCAGCCTTCGCCGGGCCGGGCGGGCAGTTCGACCGCAACCAGTTCCAGGCGGTGCTGCGCAACAACGGGCTGAGCGAGCCGCGCTTTCTGGACATGATGCGCGAGGAGATCGCCCAGCGGCAGTTGCTGGCGACGGCGCGGGCGGGGGCGGTGAGCCCGGAGGTGATGACGCGGCTGGTGTATGCCTTCCAGCAGGAAAAGCGCGTGGCCGAGATGGTAGAGTTGCGGCTGGACCGCGTGGCCCGGCCCGAGGCGCCGCCGCGCCTGTTGCTGGAGCGGTGGCATGCCAACAACATCCTTCGTTTCTCCACCCCGGAATACCGCCGCGTTCGTGCCGTGGTGCTGGCGCCGGAGCGGCTGGCGGCCGGGATCGAGGCGGACGAGCTTTCCTTGCGCGCGGCCTATGCGGCGCGGTCGGCGGAGTTCATCCAGCCGGAGCGGCGCAGCGTGCAGGTGTTGCTGAGCCAGGACGAGGCGCGCGCGAAGGCGCTGGCGGAGCGCTGGGCGGCCAGGGCGGACTGGGCGGCGGACTGGGGTTCGGTTCAGGAGGCGGCGCGGGCCGAGGGGGCGGCGCCGGTGGAGCTGACGGATGCGGTGCAGATGGAGATCCCGGCGCCGGAGCTGGCCGCGGCGATCTTCACCGCGCCGGTCGATGCGGTGGCCGGGCCGGTGCGCAGCGCGCTGGGCTGGCACGTGGTGCGGGTGACGAAGGTGACGCCCGGCACGACACGCAGCTTCGAGGAGGTGCGGCCGCTGCTGGAGATGCAGGTGCGCAACGACAAGGCGGCCGACATCCTGTACGACCGCGCCAACAAGGTGGACGACTTGCTGGCCGGTGGCGCGCCGCTGGAGGAGATGCCGGGGGATATGGGCCTGGTCGGGGTGTCGGGCACGCTGGATGCGCGGGGGATCACAGCGGAGGGCACGCCAGCGCCGATCCCCGGCAGCGACGAGCTGCGGGCGGCGCTGATCCAGGCGGTGTTCCGTGCCCAGAAGGGCGAGCCGCCGCGGCTGATCGAGGCGCCGCGCCGGCCGGGGGTGCTGTCGGGCTACTTCGCTTTCGAGGTGGAGGAGGTGATGCCGCCCGCGCCGCGCCCGTATGAGGAGGTCGCGGACGCGGTGCTGGAGGACTGGACCGATGCGGAGATCCGCCGCACCCAGGAGGAGGCGGCCGCGCGGATGCTGGAGGCGGTCCGCGGCGGGCAGAGCCTGGCCGATGCCGCGCTGGTGGCCGATGTGAAGGTGGTGCGCCTGCCGGAGATCAGCCGTGGGGCGCGGCCGGCCGAGGAGGTGCCGTTGCAGCTGGTGACGCCGCTGTTCGAGCTTAATCCGGGCGAGCCGACCATGGTGGAGACGGTGGACGGGTTCGTGGTGGCGGTGCTGGCCGAGATCCAGCCGGCGGTGCCGGAGGCCGACCCGGTCGGCTATGGCCAGGTGCGCGATGCGCTTGGCAGCGCCATCGGCGACGATTTGCAGGCGGCGATGACCGCGGGGCTGCGCGCGCGGGCGCGGCCGCAGGTGAACAAGACCATGGTCGACCGCATCGTCCAGCCGGATTAGCTTGGGACACCGCCTTCGGAGAGTTTCGATGAACGCCTCGCCCCCGCCCGGCTTTGCCGAGTTCCGTGCCGATTATGAGCAGGGGCGCGGGCGGCTGCTGTGGTCCAAGGGTGTTGCGGACCTGGAGACGCCGGTGGCGGCGTTCCTGAAGCTGGCGCATGGCAAGCCGAACACGTTCCTGCTGGAATCGGTGGAGGGCGGGGCGTCGCGCGGGCGGTATTCGATCATCGGGCTGGACCCGGACCTGATCTGGCGGTGCCGGGCCGGGCGGGCGGAGCTGAACCGTGACGCGAGGGCGGCGCCGTTCGCCTTCGTGCCCGAGGCGAAGGCACCGCTGGAGAGCCTGCGCGCGCTGATCGCCGAGAGCCGGCTGGACGTGCCGGAGGGGTTGCCGCCGATGTGCGGCGGGCTGATCGGCTACCTCGGCTATGACATGGTCCGGCTGATGGAGGCGCTGCCGGACAAGAACCGCGATGACCTGGGCATTCCCGAAGGGCAGATGGCGCGGCCGAGCCTGTTCGCGATCTTCGACAACGTGAACGACACGCTGACGCTGGCGGCCCCGGTTTATCCGCGCCCGGGGGTGACGGCGCTGCAGGCGTGGGAGGCGGCGCAGGCGCGGCTGGCGGAGGCGGAGGCGGCGCTGGAGCGGCCGTTGCCGCACGGGGCGCCGCCGGTGGCGCTGCCGCCGATGGCCGAGCCGGATTCGACCTTCACGCGCGAGGATTTCCTGGCCGCCGTGGAGCGGTGCAAGGAATACATCCGCGCCGGCGACGTGTTCCAGGTGGTGGCCAGCCAGCGATTCTCGGCCCCCTTCGTGCTGCCGCCATTCTCGCTGTATCGGGCGCTGCGGCGGATCAATCCCGCGCCGTTCCTGTTCTTCCTGGATTTCGGCGGGTTTTCGATCGTGGGTTCCTCGCCGGAGATCCTGGTGCGGCTGCGCGATGGCGATGTGACTATCCGCCCGCTGGCCGGCACGCGGCGGCGGGGGGTGAACAACGAGGAGGACCAGCGGCTGGAGGCGGAGTTGCTGGCGGACCCGAAGGAGCGGGCGGAGCACCTGATGCTGCTCGACCTTGGGCGCAACGACGTCGGCCGGGTGGCGGCGATTGGGTCCGTGAAGGTGACGGAAAGCTTCACCATCGAGCGGTTCAGCCACGTGATGCACATCTCCTCCGAGGTGCAGGGCAAGCTGGCTTCGGGGCTGGAGGCGCTGGACGCGCTGGTGGCGGGGTTCCCCGCGGGTACGCTGTCGGGTGCGCCGAAGGTGCGGGCAATGGAGATCATCGAGGAACTGGAGCCGGTGCGGCGCGGCATCTATGCCGGGTGCATCGGCTATTTCGCGCCGGACGGATCGATGGACACCTGCATCGGGCTGCGCACCGCGGTGGTGAAGGACGGTACGATGTATGTTCAGGCCGGCGGCGGGGTGGTGGCGGATTCGGTGCCGGAGGCCGAATACGAGGAGACGCGCCAGAAGGCCCGTGCGCTGTTCCGCGCGGCCGAGGAGGCGGTGCGTTTCGCTGCCGGCAAGGGCGGGAACGCCGGGCCGCGCTGAGGGGGCGGGCGCGGGCCGCCGGCCAGGGCGGTTTCGTGCCATTCGTGCCTTTTGTGACGAGGGTGATGGGAGGATATTGCTCCCTGCGTTGAGTTCTTCGTGGAGCATCCCACCAAGGTTATGGAAGTGTCGGACGCCGCGGCGCCAGTTGCCCAGTCGGGGGGGGCCCAGTCGGGGGCCCCTCGGGCGGGGGCTTCCCAGTCCGGTCCCGTTGGGGACGGGTGGCGGATGCGTGTGACCGGGACAGTGCCGGGAACGCCGGGGTCCACGGTGCCCCCGCCGCGGCGGCGCAGCCCGTTGCGTGCCTCCTACGCCTTTGCCGTGCTGATCGGGGTGGCGATCTGCCTCACCTGGGGCAGCGTGTACGTGCACCTGTTGCGCGAATATCGGCAGACCAGCTTCGATGCGATGCAGAAGGCGCGCAACACCGCCTATGGCTTCGCCGAGAACCTTGAGCGCAGCTTCGAGGGACTTGACCAGAGCCTGTTGTTCCTGCGCGAAAGCTATCTGCGCGATCCCGGCGGATTCGACCTTGTGGCGTTGAGCCGCGGGCCGGTGGTGGGGCGCCGGCAGGTGCAGGTGACGCTGGTCGACGGCGAGGGGCAGACGCGGGCGAGCAGCATCGGCGCCACCGGGCGGATCGATCTGGCGGAGAGCGAGCAGGCCTGGCTGCTGTCGGGCGGGGACGATCGGCTGCTGCTGGGCCCGCCGCTGCGCAGCCGGGCCAGCGGGCGCTGGTCGGTGAACGTGATGCGGCGCATCGTGGCCGCAGACGGCACCCGGCTGGGAGCGATCGTGGCGACGCTGGCGGCCGAGGAGCTGACCCGCTTTACCGAGGCGCTGGACGTGGGCGAGGCGGTGATGCTGGTGGTGGGGGCCGACAGCGTGGTGCGCGCGCGCATGCCGCCGGTGCCGGGGGCGATCGGCCAGACCTATGCTGGCAGCGAGGCGGTGCCGATCACCGCCGGGGCGGAGGCGCAGGGGGCGTTCCGCGGGCCGGGGGGCATCGACGATGTCGACCGCATCGGCAGTTGGCGGCGGCTGCGCAACTATCCGCTGGTGGTGATGATCGGCATCGAGAGCACCGACGTGTTCGCCAGCTTCCGCCGCCACCGGTTGCAGTTCGTTGGCGCCGGGCTGCTGATGACCATCGGCGTGATCGGGGTGGGGGCGCTCGTGCAGCGCCAGCACCACCGGCTGCTCGCCTCGCAGCAGGCGCTGACGGCGACGCTGCAGAACATCACCCAGGGGATCATGATGATCGACGCGCAAGGGCAGGTGCCGGTGATGAACCAGCGTGCCGTGGCGCTGCTCGATCTGCCGCCGGAGCTGGTGCAGATGAACCCCTCGTTCCGGGACATCGTGCGGTGGCAGCTGGACAATGGCGAGTTCGGGCCGCTGGGGCAGGTCGATGCCTCGGTGATGCGGTTCCTGGAGATTGGCGACCTTTCTGCGCAGAACGCTAATTTCGAGCGGACGCGGCCGAACGGCGTGGTGCTGGAGGTGCGCACCGAACGGCTGCCTGATGGCGGCGCGGTGCGGACCTATACCGACATCACCGAGCGGCGGCGCAACGAGCGGGCGCTGGCGGCGGCGCGCGATGCGGCGGAGGCGGCGGGGCGGGCGCGCAGCGAGTTCCTGGCGGTGATGAGCCACGAGATCCGCACGCCGATGAACGGCATCATCGGGGTGGCCGGACTGCTGCAGGACATGCCGCTGGGGGCGACCGAGAAGAACTATGTGCGGATCATCCTCGACTCCGGCCAGCATCTTCTGCAGCTGATCAACGACATCCTGGATTTCTCGCGGCTGGATGCGGGGCGGGTGGAGCTGGAGGAGGCGGCGTTCGACGTGCGCGAGGTGGTGCGCGACTCGGTTGAGCTGATGTCGGCGGAGGCGACGGCGAAGGGGCTGGTGCTGGGGCTGGACGTGGCGGAGGAGGTGCCGGCGCGGGCCGTCGGCGATGCGCACCGGTTGCGCCAGGTGTTGCTGAACCTGATTGGCAACGGCATCAAGTTCACCGCCGCGGGGTCGGTGAGGGTTTCGGTGCGCCTGGTGCGCAGCGAGGGGGCGGCGTTGCGGCTGGGGTTCACGGTTGCCGATACCGGCATCGGCATCGCGCCCGAGGCGCAAGGCAAGCTGTTCACCGAGTTCACCCAGGTCGACAGCTCGATCTCGCGCCGGTTCGGCGGCAGCGGGCTCGGGCTTGCGATCTGCCGGCGGCTGGTGGAGCGGATGGGTGGCACGATCGGCCTGGAGAGCGTGGCAGGCGTGGGCAGCAGCTTCCATTTCGACGTGCTGCTGACGGTGCCGCGCAGCGAGGTGGTGCGCAGCGTGAAGGTGGCGGAGCCGGTGGGCAGGAATGGGTCGCGGCGCATTCTGATCGCCGAGGACAACGCGACCAACCGGCTGGTGGCCACGCGCATGCTGGAGCGCATGGGCCATCGCGTGGAGGCGGTGGAGAACGGGCGCGAGGCGGTGGACGCGGTGCTGCGCGGGGGCTTCGACCTGGTGTTGATGGACGTGATGATGCCGGAGATGGACGGGTTGGCGGCGACCGAGGCCATCCGCCTGTTGCCGGGGGCGGCGGCGCGGATTCCGATCATCGGGCTGACCGCGAACGCCATGGCCGCCGACCAGGAGCGGTGCCTGGCGGCCGGAATGTCTCATTTCGAGACCAAGCCGATCAGCGCGGCCCGGTTGGGGGCGGCGATCGGGCGGGTTCTGGAGGAGGCGGCTCCCGATGGGTTGGCGGAGGAGCGCGTGGCCGTTGCTTCCGGGCCGTCGTCGAAGCCGCTGGCCGAGCCTGTTCAGGCCGCACCCGACTTCGACCCGGCGCGGCTGATGGCGCTGGTCGACGAGATCGGCGCCGGGCCGGCGGGCGACGTGCTGCGCCAGTTCAGCACCGATGCGCTGCGCCAACTGGAGGATATGCGCGACCTGGCGGATGCAGGGCGGATGAACCTTCTGGGCCATCAGGCGCGGCTGGTGGCGCGGGCCGCGCGCACCGTGGGGCTGCTGCCGCTGGCAGACGCGGCGGCTGCGATCCAGGAGGATGTGGCGACCGAGCGGTATGACGGGCTGCGGGCCAAGGTGGACGGGCTGGAGCCGCTGGTACTCGCCGGCATGGACGCGCTGCGGCGTTGGCGGATGCCGGGCTGAGCTGGGGGAGATATGCCGGGCTGAGCGCCGGGAGCAATGCCGGGCTGAGCCCGGGAGCAATGCCGGGCTGGGCGCCTGGAGCAATGCCGGGCTGGGCCCGGGGGAGGGGGCGGGGGTTGAACGCGGGCGCCGAAGGTTCGATACCGACGTGGCCGGATGACGGCATTGGGACGGAGGGGAGCGGGACATGCGCCAGCTGATCGCAGGCAACTGGAAGATGAACGGGTCTGCGGCCATGGCCGGCGCGCTGGTGAACGCGCTGCGCGCCGAGGCCGGCAAGGGCCTGGGCTGCGACCTGCTGGTGTGCCCGCCGGCGACGCTGGTGACGATCGCGGCGCAGGCGCTGCTGGGCAGCGAGGTTGCCGTAGGCGGGCAGGACTGCCACGCGAAGGCGTCAGGTGCCCATACCGGCGACATCTCGGCGGCCATGCTGCGCGATTGCGGCGCGACCCATGTGATCCTGGGCCATTCCGAGCGCCGGGCGGACCATGGCGAGAGCGATGCGCTGGTGCGCGCCAAGGTGGAGGCGGCCGTCGCCGCCGGGCTGGTCCCGATCGTCTGTGTCGGCGAGACCGAGGCGCAGCGCGTGGCGGGCGAGCAGGATGCGGTGGTGGCCGGGCAACTTGCCGGCAGCCTGCCGGACGATTTCCGCGGTGTGGTGGCTTACGAGCCGGTCTGGGCGATCGGCACCGGGCGCACGCCGACCGAGGCCGATGTCGCGGCAATGCATGCACATATCCGCCGCACGCTGGTCGGCCGGCTGGGCGAGGCTGGCGTGGGCGTGCGGATCCTGTATGGCGGGTCGGTGAAGCCGTCCAACGCAGCAGCGCTGCTGGCGCTGCCGGATGTGGGCGGGGCGCTGGTAGGCGGAGCGAGCCTCGTGGCCGACGATTTCCTGGGCATCGCGCGCGCGGCCAAGGCGTAGCGGTGCGCTTCCCATCCGCGTCGCCAGCCTGTAGAACGCGCGGCTTGCGGCCGAGGCGGCCCACTCCCTTGGGGATACGATGACCACCGTCCTGCTCATCCTGCATCTGTTCGTGACCCTGGCTCTGATCGGCGTGGTGCTGATCCAGCGCAGCGAGGGCGGTGGCCTGGGCATTGGCTCCTCCCAGGGCATGGGTAACTTCATGTCGGGGCGCGGCACCGCCAACCTGTTGACCCGCACCACGGCGATCCTGGCCACTGCGTTCTTCGCCCTGTCGCTGTCGTTGGCATTGCTGAGCCGCGGCACCGCGGTGCGGCCCTCGGTGCTGGATGCGCCGCCGGCTTCCAGCCAACCGGCCGACCCCGCGACCACGCCGCGGGTTCCCACCAACTAGCTTCTCCCGTCCCTGCGCCTACCGCAGGGCAGCACGATCGGATTGTTCATGCAGACCGGGTTTCCGCAGACTCGGGTGCGACCGACTCGGGCATGGCGCTATCGTGGCCGCCCATGACGCGGTTCGTATTCATCACCGGCGGCGTGGTCTCCTCCCTGGGCAAGGGCATTGCCTCGGCCGCACTTGGCGCGCTGCTGCAGGCGCGTGGCTTTGCCGTGCGGATGCGCAAGCTCGACCCCTATCTCAACGTCGATCCCGGCACGATGTCGCCGTTGCAGCACGGCGAGGTGTTCGTGACCGATGACGGGGCGGAGACCGACCTCGACCTTGGCCATTACGAGCGCTTCACCGGCGTGCATGCGACGCGGGCGGACAACGCGACCACCGGGCGCATCTATTCAGAGGTGATCGCGCGCGAACGCCATGGCGACTACCTCGGTGCCACGGTTCAGGTGATTCCGCACATCACCGATGCGATCAAGGAGGCGATCACCGGCAAGCTCGACGATGCCGAGAAGGGCCCGCCGGATTTCGCGCTGATCGAGATCGGTGGCACGGTGGGCGACATCGAGAGCCTGCCGTTCCTGGAGGCGATCCGCCAGCTGGGTAACGAGCTGGGGCCTGAGCGGGTGATGTTCGTGCACCTGACGTTGCTGCCCTACATCCCGACCGCCGGTGAGCTCAAGACCAAGCCGACGCAGCATTCGGTGAAGGAGCTGCTGTCGGTCGGCATCCAGCCGAACATGCTGATCTGCCGTTCCGACCGGGAGATTCCGCAGAACGAGCGGCGCAAGATCGCGCTGTTCTGCAACGTGCGGCCGGACGCGGTGGTGGCGGCGCTGGATGCCGACACGATCTACCAGGTGCCGATCAGCTACCATGCCGAGGGGCTGGACCGCGAGGTGCTGCGCCATTTCCGGCTGCCGTTCGACAGCGAGCCAGACCTTTCGCGCTGGCAGCAGATCGTGGACGTGGTGCGCGCACCCGATGGGGAGGTGCGGATCGCGATCGTGGGCAAGTACACCACGCTGCTGGACAGCTACAAAAGCCTGTCCGAGGCGCTGACCCATGGCGGCATCGCCAACCGGGTGAAGGTTCGGCTGGACTGGGTGGACAGCGAGGTGTTCGAGCAGCCGGGCACGGTGGAGCGGCTGGAGGGGGTGCACGGTATTCTGGTGCCGGGCGGGTTCGGCGAGCGCGGCACCGAGGGCAAGATCGAGGCGGTGCGGTTCGCGCGGGAGCGGCGCGTGCCGTTCTTCGGCATCTGCTTCGGCATGCAGATGGCGGTGATCGAGACGGCGCGGCACCTGGCCGGGCTGCCGACGGCGAGTTCCAGCGAGTTCGGGCCGTGCGAGGTTCCGGTGGTGGGGCTGCTGACCGAATGGGCGCGCGGCAACCAGATCGAGCGGCGCAACGCCGGCGGCGACCTAGGCGGCACGATGCGGCTTGGCGCCTATGCGGCACAGTTGGCGGAGGGTTCGCTGGTGCGGGCGATCTATGGCATACCGGTGGCGGTGGACCGGCATCGGCACCGCTATGAGGTCAACGTGAACTACCGCGCGCAGCTGGAGGCCGCCGGGCTGCGCTTTTCTGGCATGTCGGCGGACGGGCTGCTGCCGGAGAATGTGGAGCGGGTGGACCATCCGTGGTTCGTGGGCGTGCAGGCGCATCCGGAACTGACCAGCAAGCCGTTCGCGCCGCATCCGCTGTTCCGCAGCTTCATCGAGGCGGCAGTGAAGCAGGCGAGGCTGGTATGAAGGAAGAGTCTTCTTTTTGTGAACAAAAAGAAGCAAAAAAACTTTATCCATATGCGCGCGGCTGGCGTGGGTTGCAAATGGATGAAAGTTTCTTTGCTTCTTTCTTTTTAAAGAAAGAAGATTCTTGCTTATCTTCGTTGGGGTTCGCTCATTGAGCGTCACCATTGCTCCCCTGGAACTCGGCAACGACCTTCCGTTGGTGCTGATCTCCGGCCCCTGCCAGATCGAAAGCCGCGACCATGTGATGGAGGTGGCGGGCGCGCTGGTGGAAATGTGCCGGGCGGCGGGAATCGGGCTGATCTTCAAGAGCAGCTACGACAAGGCCAACCGCACCAGTGCGACCGCAGCGCGCGGTATTGGCATGGACAAGGGCCTGGCGATCCTGGCCGAGGTGCGCGCCCGCTTCGGCTGCCCGGTGCTGACCGACGTGCATGCGCCCGAGCAGTGCGCGCCGGCGGCGCAGGCGGTAGATGTGCTGCAGATCCCGGCCTTCCTGTGCCGGCAGACCGACCTGCTGCTGGCGGCCGGGGAGACCGGGGCGGCGGTGAACGTGAAGAAGGGGCAGTTCTTGGCGCCGTGGGACATGGCGCATGTGGCGGCCAAGATCGCCTCAACCGGGAACGAGCGCATCCTGCTGTGCGAGCGGGGAACGAGCTTCGGCTACAACACGCTGGTGTCGGATATGCGCGGCCTGCCGGTCATGGCGCGCACTGGCTATCCGGTGGTGTTCGATGCGACGCATTCGGTGCAGCAGCCGGGCGGGCAGGGCACGTCGTCGGGCGGGCAGCGCGAGTTCGCACCGGTGCTGGCGCGGGCGGCGGTGGCGGTGGGCGTGGCGGCGGTGTTCATTGAGGCGCATCCCGACCCCGACGCGGCGCCGAGCGACGGGCCGAACATGATTGCGTTGCGCGAGATGCCGGCGCTGATTGCCCGCCTGATCGCGTTCGACAGGCTGGCGAAGGCTTCCTGATTTCTCAACGAGGACATGACCATGCAGATCATCGACCACAAGGCCGGCGACGGCGCCGAGGCCGTGCCGGGCGCCCAGGTGACGGTGCACTATACCGGGTGGCTGTTCGACGAGGGGGCGCCGGAGAACAAAGGACAAAAATTCGATAGCTCGCGCGACCGCGGCGACCCGTTCGTGTTTCCGCTCGGCGCCGGGCGGGTGATCGCCGGTTGGGACCAGGGGGTTGCCGGCATGAAGGTGGGAGGGCAGCGCACGCTGATCATTCCGCCGGAGATGGGCTATGGCGCGCGCGGCGCCGGCGGCGTGATCCCGCCGAATGCGACGCTGGTGTTCGACGTGGAGTTGCTCGCGGTCGGCTGACCCAAACACGAAAGCCGTTCTGGCGACCGCGACGATCCAAGGCTTCATTAATCATTGGCGGCTACCTCTGCCCATCTGCCACGGGCTCGTTCCCGCGGAACCACTGGTGTGGAGGAGGAACGGTTCATGGCCATGTCCGAGGATCAGTTGCGGGCGCCGGCGCGGCCGCCTTCGGCCCATGCAGTTGGGCGGGGGTGGCTGGCAATGCCGCGCCTCCCTCTGCGCACGCGCCTGTTCGGTGGTTATGCCGTTCTGATTGTCATGACGCTCGCCCTCGCCGGGATGGGCGGCTGGGGGCTCAGCAAGATCGCATCCCAGGTGGACCGGCTGCGCCAGGGGGAGGGCGCGGCCCGCCTGCTGGCCGCGGCGACCAAGCAGATGGAGATATTCGCCTCCGCGCAGCTGCGCTTCATGCTGGACGGCAACGTTGGCGAGTTGGCGGAAGGGCCGGTGCTGCTGCGCCGCACGCTCGGCCGGGCGGCAGCGGCCTCGTCCCGCAATGCGGCGGGACCGGCGCTGGAGGCGGTCGGCGAACGGGTCGAAGCGCTGGAGGTGACGGCGAAGCGCCTGGTGACACTGGGCACGACGGCGGAGGAGTCGCGCACAGCGCTCTACCGCGGTGGGCAGCGGATGTCGCGCACCACGGAACGCCTCGCGCGGGCGGCGAGCGGCGTGGAGGGCGGAGCGCTGATCGGCACCGTCGCAGCACTGGAGCAGGCAATCCTGACGGCCCAGGTTGCCAACTGGCGCTTCCTGGCCACGCGCGACCCCTCGGCAGTCGGGCAATTTAAATCCGGAATGGATCGCTACGACTTTGCGCTGGCTGCGCTCGATGGCCAACAGGATGCCGACATCGCGCGCCTGGCCGGGGAGGCGCGTAGCCTGATGGCCACGTTCCGCGAGGATTTCGGCCGCGCGAGCGTGGCGATGCTGGAGCAGTCAGAAACCTATCGCGAGCGCCAGATGCCTGCGATGGCCCAGGCCACGGCGGCGCTCGACAGGGCGAGCGATATTCTCGCCGCCGAGGTCGCCGGCGTGAAGGTTCAGGCGCAGGAGACGATCGAAAGCACCTGGACGATGTCCATCGTGTTGGCGGTGGCGGCACTGGTGGGCGGCGTGCTGTGCGCGGTGTTGATCGCGCGCAGCATTCTGCGTCCGGTTTCCGGGATGACCGCGGCGATGACGCGCCTGGCCAGGGGTGACTGGGCTGTGGAGGTCCCGGGGCGCGAGAACCGCGACGAGATCGGCGCGATGGCCGAGGCGGTGGAGGTGTTCAAGCAAAGTGGCATCCGCGCCGAGCAACTGTCCTTGGCCGATGCGGCGGAGCAGGCGGCCAAGCACCGCCGGGCGGAAGCGCTGGCACAATTGGTGCGCGCGTTCGAGGGCAAGGTGGGCGCCCTGGCCGACGGGCTGGGCCGGGCGGCGGCGGAGCTGGAAGGCACGGCTGGCTCGATGACCGACACCGCCGCGCGCACCGACAGCCGCGCCACCCAGGTGGCGGCCGCCGCCGGCCAGATGAGCGACAGCGTGAACGTGGTTGCTGCCTCGGCGGAGGAGCTTGGTGCCTCGATCCGCGAGATCGGGCAGCAGGTGTCCCAGTCCGCCGTCATCACCGACCGGGCGGCGCAGGATGCGGCGCGCACCGACGGGATCGTCAAGGCGCTGGCTGCCGGCGCGCAGCGGATCGGCGACGTGGTCGGGCTGATCAGCGAGATCGCCGGCAAGACCAACCTTCTGGCGCTGAATGCGACCATCGAGGCGGCGCGGGCGGGCGAGGCGGGCAAGGGCTTTGCGGTTGTTGCCAGCGAGGTGAAGTCGCTGGCCACTCAGACGGCGCGTGCCACCAGCGAGATCGGGCAACAGGTGCAGGAGATCCAGGCTGCCACCAAGGCTGCGGTGGAGGCGATCGACGGCATCGTCGCCACGATCGGCGAGGTCAGCCGCATTGCCGCCGGCATTGCCGCCGCCGTGGAGCAGCAGGGGCTAGCCACACAGGAGATCGCCCGCTCGGTGCAGCAGGCCGCCCTCAGCTCCCACGAGGTAACTGGCAATATCGGCGAGGTCAGCCAGGCCGCGAACGATACGGGGCGCTCCGCGTCCGAGGTGCTCACGGCCGCCGGCCAGGTGTCGCGCCAAGCCGAGGCACTGTCGCGCGAGGTCAGCGGATTCATCGCCGGGGTGCGGGCGGCTTGATCCGCCGCCCCAAGGTGGCGCCGGCAGCTTGTTGCTGCTAGGCAGCGCGCCAGTGCCACCAGCATGGAACACGCATCATGAGCACGATCGCCGACATTACCGCCCTTGAGATTCTCGACAGCCGCGGCAACCCGACGGTGGAGGTGGAGGTGGTTCTGGAGAGTGGCGCCGTTGGGCGCGCCGCCGTGCCTTCCGGGGCCTCGACCGGCGCGCACGAGGCGGTGGAACTGCGCGACGGCGACAAGCGGCGCTTCGGCGGCAAGGGCGTGCAGAAGGCGATCGGCCATGTCGAAGGAGAGATCCTGGAGGCGCTGGCTGGCATGGACGCGACCGACCAGGTGGCAATCGACGAGGCGCTGATCGCGCTGGATGGTACCGCGAACAAGGCGCGGCTGGGGGCAAACGCCATGCTCGGCGTGTCGCTGGCCACCGCGCGGGCGGCGGCGGACCATGTCGGACTGCCGCTGTACCGCTATGTCGGCGGCGTGTTCGCGCGCACCCTGCCGGTGCCGATGATGAACATCGTGAACGGCGGCAAGCACGCCGACAACCCGATCGATATCCAGGAATTCATGGTCCAGCCGGTGGGTGCCGCAACGCTGGCCGAGGCGGTGCGGATGGGCTCGGAAATTTTCCAGGCACTGAAGAAGCAGTTGCACGACGCCGGGCACAACACCAACGTGGGCGACGAAGGCGGCTTCGCGCCGAACATCGGCTCGGCCGACCAGGCACTGGCGTTCATCTCCCAAGCGGTCGAGAAGGCCGGCTACCGGCCCGGTGACGACGTGACCTTCGCGCTGGATTGTGCGGCCACCGAATTCTTCCACGACGGCGTCTACAAGCTGGAAGGCGAGGGGCGGGAATTCGACGCGGCGGGGATGGTCGACTACCTCGCCGCGCTGTGCGCCAAATACCCGATCGTTTCGATCGAAGATGGCTGCTCGGAGGATGACTGGGCGGGCTGGAAGTTGCTGACCGACAGGCTCGGCGCGAAAGTGAACCTTGTCGGCGACGACCTGTTCGTCACCAACAAGGAGCGGCTGATCCGCGGCATCGACGCGGCCACCGCCAATGCCATTCTGGTGAAGGTGAACCAGATCGGGACGCTGTCCGAAACCCTCGACACCATGGAGGTTGCCGCCCGCGCCGGCTATAAGGCGGTGATGAGCCACCGCTCGGGCGAGACCGAGGACACCACCATCGCGGATCTGGCCGTCGCCACCAATTGCGGCCAAATCAAAACCGGCAGCCTGGCGCGCAGCGACCGCACCGCAAAGTACAACCGGCTGATCCGCATTGAGCGGGAGCTTGGGGCGGTGGCGCGTTACGCCGGTCGCGGTATCCTGCGTTGAGCGAACCTGCCGGGTGCCGCGCTGGTACCCGGCCCCTTCGCACCGGTCAGGGCACGCGGAAGCCGAAATAGACCGACGGCGGTGCGTAGCCATAGTGGCGCGGCGGCGCATAGTAGACGGGTGGCGGCGCGTAGTAGACGGGTGGTGGCGCATAATGCCCGTAGTGCGGGCGCCATTGCGGCCGGTGGCCATATTGAGGGTGGCCATATTGAGGGCGGCCGTAGTGAGGGCGGCCGTAGTCGTGGCCGCCCCAGTGACCGTTACCGTGCCCGCGCCACTGGCCGTGCCCGTAGCCACCGCGACCATGGCGGTCAGACCCGCCTGCCTCCGCGGGGGCCGGCAAGGCGAATGCCATCGCGACGACTGCGGCGGCGGCCAGGATGATCGAACGTGCCTTCATGGATGCCTCCTGTTGCGACCCCCTGGGGGCCGACCGGACCACGTTGTGGGCGCAACGGAAGGCGAAACTCGGGTTCTTGGTGTGGCAGAAAGGTGGCACGTGCGCCACAGTGACGGGGTATCCGCGCAACACCCGCGTATCCGCTGTTTCTGCACAAAAAAACTTGGGCAGGTCGCTCAACCTGGCGCAAGGCCGTGCTATGGTCGGACGGGTAATGAGGCGCAGGGGCCGATGGATATCTGGCGGGCGATCAAGCGGCAGGCGCGGGCGGCGGTGGCGCCCGTGGTGTTCCTGTCGTTGTCCGCATATTTCGGCTGGCATGCCTACCAAGGCGACCGCGGCCTCGTCTCCTACAGCGAACGCAAGAACGACCTGGTGCTGGCCAAGGCCCAACTGGCGCGTGCGCAGGCGGAGGTTGTGTTATGGGACCGTCGAGTTGCCGGATTGCGGGGCGCGCGGCTGGATTCGGATGCGTTGGACGAGCGGGCCCGGGCAATGCTGAATGCCAGCGAGGCGAATGACGTCGTCGTGCTGTATCCTGCCGGCCAGCGGCTGTTTTGACCCTGCCGGTGGCCATCCCAGGCGGGATCGGTCGCGGCAATCCTGGTGCTAAATTCATCCCCGTGGAGAAATTTTCGTGCGCGGAAATGCGCGCCGACATGCAATGTCGTGCGAGCACGGCTACGCGCGCGCCCGAGCTTCAAGCGGTTAACCAATTTTTAGTTAACATCTGGTATTGCATTGCACAATAAGGGAAATTTGAACGCGACGCTTGTCGTGCGCGGCGCACGACGCTACGTGGATGGACCGATCAGCCGTTCCACCCCCATTGGTTCTCGACGGAGGCAGCGTGATGGCCCAGGCAGCGGAGCGAACCAAGCCGGTGGAAAAGGGCGCCAGGTCCAAGGGCCGTGGTGCCGGGAAGGGCACAGGGACCAACCAGCCCGGCCTGTCGCGCGAGCAGTTGCTGCGCGCCTATCGCGACATGCTGCTGATCCGCCGCTTCGAGGAGAAGGCCGGCCAGCTCTATGGGATGGGACTGATCGGCGGGTTCTGCCACCTGTATATCGGCCAGGAAGCGGTTGTGGTCGGCATCCAGCTCGCACTGGAGGACGGCGATCAGGTGATCACTGCCTATCGCGACCACGGCCATATGCTCGCCACCGGCATGGAGGCGCGCGGCGTGATGGCCGAGTTGACCGGGCGCGAGGGCGGGTATTCGCGCGGCAAGGGCGGCTCGATGCACATGTTCAGCAAGGAGCGGAACTTCTTCGGCGGCCATGGCATCGTCGGCGCGCAGGTGAGCCTTGGCACCGGGTTGGCCTTCAGCAATCATTTCCGCGGCAACGACCGCGTAAGCGTGACCTACTTCGGCGATGGCGCAAGCAACCAGGGCCAGGTGTTCGAGAGCTTCAACCTCGCCGCCCTGCTGAAGCTGCCCTGCATCTACGTGATCGAGAACAACAAATACGGCATGGGCACGGCGGTCGACCGCTCCAGCGCCAGCCGCGACCTGTCGCTGAACGGCGCGCCCTGGGGCATCCCGGGCGCACAGGTCGACGGAATGGACGTGGAGGCGATGCACGCCGCCGCCGAAGTGGCCGTGGCGCATTGCCGCGCCGGCAAGGGGCCATACCTGCTGGAAGTGAAAACCTATCGCTACCGCGGGCATTCGATGTCCGACCCTGGGCGCTATCGCACGCGCGAGGAGGTGCAGAAGATGCGCACCGAGCGCGACTGTATCGAAGGCGCGCGCCACAAGCTGGAGGGCCTTGGCGTGGACGAGCCGGCGTTCAAGGCGATCGACGACGAGGTGAAGCGCATCGTGCAGGACAGCGCCGATTTCGCGCAGAGCAGCCCGGAGCCCGATCCGAAGGAACTGTGGACCGACGTGCTGGTGGAGCGCTGAGCCGTGACGCAGATCCTGATGCCGGCGCTGTCGCCGACCATGACCGAAGGCACGCTGTCCAAATGGCTGAAGGCGGTTGGCGACACCGTGAAGGCCGGCGACGTGCTGGCGGAGATCGAGACCGACAAGGCGACCATGGAGGTTGAGGCGGTCGATGAAGGCACCCTTACCTCCATCCTGGTGCCGGAGGGTACCGAGGGCGTGGCGGTAAACACGCCGATTGCCGAACTTGACGGTGGCGCGGCCACGACCCAGGCCCCAGTCCAGGTCCCCGCCCCCGCCCCGGCCCCGACCCAGGCTGCGGCACAAGCCACGCCGGCCCCGCTTGCCGCCGTTGCCGCGAGTCCTGCCGCGGCCGCCCCCGCGCCGGCGGCACCGCTTCCCGAGGACAAGAACTGGGGCCCGACCTCGGCCCTCACGGTGCGCGAGGCGCTGCGCGACGCCATGGCGGCCGAGATGCGCGCCGATGGCGACGTGTTCCTGATGGGCGAGGAGGTGGCGCAGTATCAGGGCGCCTACAAGATCAGCCAGGGCCTGCTGGACGAGTTCGGCGCCAAGCGCGTGATCGACATGCCGATCACCGAGCATGGCTTTGCCGGCATGGCGGTTGTCGCCGCGATTAACTGTCTGAAACCGATCGTGGATTTCATGACCTTCAACTTCGCCATGCAGGCGATGGACCAGATCATCAACTCGGCCGCCAAGACCCTTTATATGTCCGGCGGCCAGATGGGCTGCCCGATCGTGTTCCGCGGGCCCAATGGCGCAGCCTCCCGCGTGGCCGCACAGCACAGCCAGTGCTTCGCCAGCTGGTATGCCCACGTGCCGGGGCTGAAGGTTGTCGCCCCCTGGTCGTCGTCGGACGCCAAGGGCCTGTTGCGCGCGGCCATCCGCGACGCGAACCCGATCATCTTTCTCGAGAACGAGATCCTCTACGGCCAAAGCTTCGAATGCCCGACCGACCCCGACTTCATCCTGCCGATCGGCAAGGCCAAGGTGGAGCGGGTGGGCAGCCATGTCACCATCGTCGCCTTCTCCATCATGGTGGGTGTTGCTTTGAAGGCCGCCGAGACGCTGGCGGAACAGGGCATCGAGGCGGAGGTGATCAACCTGCGCAGCCTGCGCCCGCTCGACACCGCGACCATCGTCGAGAGCGTCAAGAAAACCAACCGCATCGTCACCGTGGAGGAGGGCTGGCCCTATGCCGGCATCGGCGCCGAGGTGAACATGCAGATCATTGAGCAGGCGTTCGACTGGCTGGACGCTCCGCCGGTGCGCGTGAACGGGGCGGACGTGCCGCTGCCCTATGCCGCGAACCTGGAGAAGCTGGCGCTGCCGCAGCCCGGGTGGGTTGTGGATGCGGTGAAGCGGATCGTCTGACGCGCCTGCCGGCAAGAATGCCGTCCACGAACGGGGAAGCGACATGGCCACGAATATCCTGATGCCCGCCCTGAGCCCGACCATGACCGAGGGCACGCTCGCGCGCTGGCTGAAGAAAGAGGGCGATACGGTGAAGGCCGGCGATGTCATCGCCGAGATCGAGACCGACAAGGCCACGATGGAAGTGGAGGCGGTGGACGAAGGCGTGCTCGGCAAGCTGCTGGTCGCCGACGGCACCGAGGGCGTGAAGGTGAACCAGCCGATCGCCATCCTGGTGGAGCCGGGCGAGACGGTCGGCGCCGCGCCGGCCTCAGCCCCGGCGCCGGCCTCAGCCCCGGCGCCCGCCGCTGCCCCGGCGCCCGCCGCTGCCCCGACGCCCGCCGCTGCTACTGCCCCCGCTGCTGTTGCCCCCGCTGCTGTTGCCCCCGTTGCTGCTGCCCCCGCCGCGGTGGCGCCCGCGGCGTTGGCGCCCGCTCTGGCACATGCCGCCGCCACGGACGGCGAGCGCGTCGTTGCCTCGCCGCTGGCCCGCCGCATGGCGCAGCAGGCCGGGCTGGACCTCTCGAAGCTGGCCGGCTCCGGCCCTGGCGGACGGATCGTGCGCGCCGACATCGAGGCCGCGGCCAAGGGCGCGCCCGCCGCTTCGCCCGCACCGGCTGCTGCCTCCGCTCCCCCGCCGACCGCGCCGGCACCGGCCCCGCGCGGCCCGGCGCCAGTCATCACCGCGCCGCACAAGCTCGTTCCGCACAGCTCGATCCGCCGTGTCATCGCCCGCCGCCTGTCCGAGGCGAAGTCGACCATCCCGCACTTTTACGTCTCGATGGATATCGAGGCCGACGCGCTGTGGAAGCTCGGCGAGGACCTGAACGCCCGCAGCCCGAAGGAAGGCGAGGGCCGCTACGTCATCACGCTGAACGACCTGGTCATCAAGGCCGCCGCGCGCACCCTGCGCCGCATCCCGACGGTGAATGCCGCCTGGACCGACGATGCGACCGCGCTGTTCGACGACGTGGACATCTCGGTGGCCGTGGCGATCCCCGACGGCCTTATCACGCCCATCATCCGTCGCGCCGACCAGAAGGGCCTGCAGACCATCAGCGCCGAGATGCGCGACCTCGCCGCCCGCGCCAAGGCCGGCAAGCTGAAGCCCGAGGAGTTCCAGGGCGGCGGCTTCTCCATCTCCAACATGGGCATGTTCGGCGTGTCGCATTTCAGCGCCATCATCAACCCGCCCCAGGCTGCGATCCTCGCCGTGGGTGCCGCCGCGCCCAGGCCGGTGGTCAGGAACGGCGAGCTGGCCGTCGCGCGAGTGATGACCTGCACGCTGTCCTGCGACCACCGCGTGGTCGACGGCGCGCTCGGCGCCACCTGGCTGCGCGAGTTCAAGCGGCTGTGCGAGGACCCCCTCGGTCTGCTCCTGTGACGGGCCTGTTGCTGTGACCAATCTTGCCCTCCCGGCTGGGGTGACTCTGCGGGACGTCGTCCCCGGCGACGAGGCGCTGGTCGCGCATTTTGTCCGCCAGCTTGCCGTCTACGAGAAGATGGAACACCTGGCGGAAGGCACGCCGGAGATGTTCGCCCGCGCGCTTTTCGGCACGCCGCCACGTGTGTTCGCGATGCTCGTGGAGCATGAGGGCACGCCGATTGGCCTCGCGCTCTACTACTTCAACTTCTCTACCTTCATGGCGCGTCCCGGCCTCTACCTCGAGGACATCTTCGTCGAGCCGGAGTACCGCAACCGCGGCATCGGCCGCGCCATCTTCCGCGTCCTCGCCCGCCGCGCGCTGGACGAAGGCTGTGCGCGCATGGAGTGGTCGGTGCTGGATTGGAACGCGCCCTCCATCGCCTTCTACCGCTCGCTCGGCGCCGTCGGCATGGAAGACTGGACCGTTCAGCGCCTGCAGGGCGAGACGCTGGCGCAGGTGGCCGGGCAGTAGGGGCGCCACGACCTCGATGGTGGCCCATCCGTCACGACCGGGGACGCAGAGGGATTTGGACATGGCCAACCGACCGCGTGCTACGGCACCGTCCTACGACGATCCTTTGACCGGTCACCTGCCCCGCCAGTGGGTGGCGGAACATGCGGGCTGGGCGGTCAAGCCCCGGTCACCATTCGAGGACGACCCGCCATCGCGACCACCCGGGTCCAATGGCAAAACGTGGTTGCTTTTCGCCTTTCCGGAGGTCTGGGTGTGTCTCGGCATCGTTGCGGCCGGCCTTATCACGGCCTGCGCCACAGTGGCCGAACGGGTTGCACGCGCACTCAACCAGTTGACCCTTTGAGCCGAGCTTTTGACCCTGTCGCTACGACCGAGTGACGCAAAAAGGAACGAACCCATGGCCGACCAGCAATTCGACCTGATCGTGCTCGGCGGCGGACCCGGCGGCTATGTCGCGGCCATCCGCGCCGCCCAGCTCGGCATGAAAACCGCCGTGGTGGAGCGCGAAACCCTGGGCGGCATCTGCCTCAACTGGGGCTGCATCCCGACCAAGGCGCTGTTGCGCACGTCGGAAATCTACCACACGCTGCACAACCTCAAGGCCTATGGCCTGGCCGCCGACAACATCCGCTTCGACCTCGCCGCCGTGGTGAAGCGCTCGCGCGACGTGGCCAGGCAGCTGTCGGGTGGCGTCGCCCACCTGATGCGCAAGCACAAGATCACCGTCGTAATGGGCGCCGGGAAGCTCGCCGGCAAGCACACCATCGCCGTGGAGGCCCCAGAAGGAGCAATTTCCAAGCCGACCGCCACGCTCAAGGCGCCGCACATCATCCTGGCCACCGGTGCGCGCGCCCGCCAGCTTCCGGGCATCGAGGCGGACGGAAAACTGATCTGGACCTACCGCGAGGCCATGGTGCCGCCGGCGATGCCAAAATCCTTGCTGATCATCGGCTCCGGCGCCATCGGGATCGAGTTCGCCAGCTTCTACCGCACCATGGGGGCCGAGGTGACGGTGGTGGAGGTCATGGACCGCGTGCTGCCGGTAGAGGACGCCGAGATTTCCGTCCTCGCGCGCAAGGCCTTCGAGAAGCAGGGCATGAGGATCATGACCGGTGCCACCGTAAAAAGCGTGGCAAAGTCCGCCGACAGCGTCGCCGTCACGCTCGAGCAGGGCGGCAAAACCCAGGAGATCACCGTCGATCGCGTAATCTCCGCGGTCGGCATCGTCGCCAACGTCGAGAACATCGGCCTTGAGGGCACCGGCGTGAAGCTGAGCCGCAACGGCATCGCCACGGACGAATGGTGCCGCACCGGCGAGCCCGGCGTCTATGCCATCGGCGACGTGGCCGGCGCGCCCTGGCTCGCCCACAAGGCGATGCATGAGGGTGTCGTCTGCGTGGAGAAGATTGCCGGCGTTGCGGATGTCCATCCCATGAACACCGCCAACATCCCCGGCTGTACCTATTGCCACCCGCAGATCGCCTCCGTGGGCATGACCGAGGCCGCCGCCCGTGCCACCGGCCGCGAGATCAAGGTGGGCAAATTCCCCTTCATCGGCAACGGCAAGGCCATTGCGCTGGGCGAACCCGAAGGGCTGGTCAAGACCATCTTCGACGCGAAAACCGGCGAACTGCTCGGCGCGCACATGATCGGCGCGGAAGTCACCGAGCTGATCCAGGGCTACACCATCGCGCGCACGCTGGAGACCACCGAGGCCGAGCTGATGCACACCATCTTTCCGCATCCCACCATCAGCGAGACCATGCACGAGGCCGTGCTTGACGCCTACGGACAGGCCCTCCACTTCTAGTCTTCGCCTACGCGCAAGCGGAGGCGTCGTTATCGGGAGAACTCCCATGCGCGAGAACGTGGCCTTCAAGAGCAAAGGTGAAATGCTGGAGGGCACCAAGTCCTGGCAGGAGCATATGGGAGCGCCGCGTCCGGCCGTGGTTGTGGCGCATGGTTTCTCAGGCACCAAGGAAATGCGCCCGCTCCCCGCGCTGGCAGAGAGTCTCGTCCAGGCTGGTTTCGTCGTCCTTACCTTTGACTTTCGCTTTTTGGGCGCCTCTGGCGGCGAGCCGCGAGGACGCATCGTGCTCCATGAGCAATTGGAGGATTTCGCGGCTGCGATCGACTGGTTGGGCCAACAACCAGATGTCGATCCTGATCGGATCGGAATCTGGGGCACGTCTTTCGCGAGCCAGCTTGTGATGACGCTCGGCGCTTTCGATCCACGTGCGAAGGTTGTCGTCGCCCAGGTACCGACATTCAACAATCTCGCCAAGGCCACTAAAGCTCGCATGGGTGAAGCGGCGTGGCGGGATTGGCTTGCGCTGATGGTCCAGGATGCAGCGGCCCGGCGTGCCGGCGCCGCCGGGCGCACCATTAAGGTGGTGGCAAATGATGGCTCAGATGCGTTCCTACCTTTGAAGGAAGCGTACGATTTCGCAATGGAAGCAGGGGCTACCGTACCGGCATGGCGCAACGAGGTTACACTGGACTCGCTGCTGCTGAACCAGATGGAGCGAGCCAGCTTCGCGCATGTCGACTTGATTGCCCCGAAGCCGCTCCTGCTCCAGGCGGCGCGTCAAGATTTCTCGGCTTCCCTATCGCAGACCGAGACGATATTCGCTGCCCTCGATGGGCCTAAGAAGCTTGATGTCTTCGACTGCGGGCATTTCGGAGTCTACTACCCACCCTATCTTGAACAGGCGATCGCATCTTCTGTCGCCTGGTTCCGCGAGCACCTCTGAATGACCACCACCCGCCTCGTCATCGACCACCGCACGGCCCTTCCCCGCCACCCGGAGAAGGCCCACCGGCCGGACAACCCGATCCAGCGCAAGCCCGCCTGGATCCGGGTGAAGGCGCCCAACCACCCCGTGTACCTCGAAACACGGGCGCTGATGCGCGAGAACCGCCTGACCACGGTGTGCGAGGAAGCCGCCTGCCCGAACATCGGCGAGTGCTGGTCCCAGCGCCACGCCACCATGATGATCATGGGCGACACCTGCACCCGCGCCTGCTCCTTCTGCAACGTCCGAACCGGCATGCCCGAGGCGCTGGACGCCGATGAGCCCGCCCGCGTGGCTGATGCGGTCGCCAAGCTCGGCCTGCGCCACGTGGTGATCACCTCGGTCGACCGCGACGACCTGAAGGATGGCGGGGCAGGGCACTTCGCCGCCGTCATCCGCGCCATCCGCGAAGCCGCCCCTGCCACCACGATCGAGGTGCTGACGCCCGACTTCCTGCGCAAGGACGGCGGGATGGAGGTGGTCGCCGAGGCGCGGCCCGACGTGTTCAACCACAACCTGGAAACCGTGCCCCGCCTCTACCCCTCCATCCGCCCCGGCGCGCGCTATTATCAGTCCCTGCGCCTGCTCGACCAGGTGAAGCGGCATGACCCCACCATCTTCACCAAGTCCGGCCTAATGGTCGGGCTCGGGGAGGCCAAGCCGGAAATCCTCCAGGTAATGGACGACCTGCGCATCGCCGATGTCGATTTCCTCACCATCGGGCAATACCTTCAGCCCACGGTGAAGCACGCTGCCGTCGCCGCGTTCGTTACCCCCGAGGCGTTCGAGGACTATG
This sequence comes from Rhodospirillales bacterium, assembly GCA_031424895.1. GTDB lineage: Bacteria > Pseudomonadota > Alphaproteobacteria > Acetobacterales > Acetobacteraceae > CAMDGX01. Next base: position 4,358 of record JANPIH010000054.1, on the reverse strand, counting down.
CCAGCCTTGCCCGCGCGCGCGGGTTCCTGCTGGTGTCCGCCACCCCGCTTACCCGCAGCTCCTATCACGCCGATGCCGACTTCGCCCTGTTGCAGCAGGCGCGGGCGGCGAAGCTGGCCGCCGTGCGGTAGGACGATGCCGCGCCATAGCGAAACACGCCAGGTTCCCTACCGCCCCGAACAGTTGTTCGACCTGGTGGCAGATGTCTCGCGCTATCCGGAGTTCCTGCCCTGGTGCGTTGGCGCGCGGGTGCGAAGCCGCACCGAAACCGACATGGTCGCCGACCTCACGATCGGCTTCGGCCCGTTTCGCGAGAGCTTCACCAGCCGTGTTGCGCTGCAGATGCCGGAGCGCATCGGCGTGCGCTACGAAAACGGCCCGTTCCGCTACCTGACCAACCAATGGCGCTTCGAGCCGGTGGAAGGCGGCGGCTGCCGCGTGCATTTCGATGTCGATTTCGAGTTCCGCTCGAAGCTGCTGCAGTTGGCGATCGGCGCGGTGTTCCACGAGGCGGTGCGCCGCATGGTTGCCGCCTTCCTTGCCCGCGCCCGCACGATCCATGGCCCGCCCCCTGTCGCCGCGCCCGGGCTGCTGCGCCGCGCCGCGTCCGAAGGGGGGGGCGGCACGCCATGACCGACGACGCCGACCTGGCCGGGCTGCTCGCGGCGGTCGCCAGCGGCGATCGCGCGGCGTTGAAGGCGGTCTATGCCAGGCAGTCCACCCGCCTGTTCGGCATTGCCATGGCGATCCTGCGCGATCGCGCCGCGGCGGCGGATGCGATGCAGGATGCCTTCCTCAAGATATGGCAGCGCGCCGGACAGTTCGACCCCGCCCGAGGCCCGCCCGCCGCCTGGCTGGGCCAGATCGTGCGCAACGCCTCGCTCGATGCCGCCCGCGCCCGTGGCCGCGAGGTGCTGACCGACGACCCCGCGCTCGGCGACGGTTCCGTCGACGCCACCGCCCTCGACGACCTGGAGTTCGCGCAGGACGGCGCCCGGCTGCGCGAGTGCCTCGCCCGGCTGGATAGCCAGCCGCGCCAGGGCATCGTGCTCGCCTTCGTCCACGGCCTGTCGCATCCCGAGGTGGCCGAACGCCTCGGCAGCCCGCTCGGCACCGTGAAATCCTGGATCCGCCGCGGCCTGCTGACCCTGCGGGAGTGCCTGTCGTGAGCGGCACAATCCCGCCCGACCCTCACTCGGCCGGCCTCGACGCGCGCGACCTGCTCGCCGGCGAATACGTGCTCGGCACGCTTGATGCCCGCCAGTCGGCTGCCGTGGAGGGCGCCTTGGCCACCGATCCGGCGCTCGCAAACGCCGTTGCCGCCTGGACGAGGCGCCTCGCCCCGCTCACGCGCCTCGCGGCACCCGAGGCGCCGCCGCCCGACCTTTGGGATCGCATCGCCGCCCGCTTGCCCTATGCTGGCGTGCCAACCGCCCGCGCTCGCCCGTCGCCGCTCTGGCAAGGCTGGGCGATCGGCGCGACGCTCGCCGCCGCCGTGTTCGCCACCATCGCCTTCCTGCCGCGCGCCGAACCGCCGGCCTACATGACCGTGCTGGTCAGCGACCGCGCCGCCCCGGCCTGGATCGCCCAGGCCGACCGCGAGGGCGGCATCACGCTGGCCGCCGTCCGCCCAGCCTTCGGCGAGCCGCAGGCGATCACCCCCGAGGGGCGCGTGATGCAGCTCTGGGCGCTGCGCCCCGGCGACGCCAACCCGACCAGCCTCGCCCTGCTGCCGCGCACGCCGGGCCTCATCACCATCCCCGCCCCGGCGCTGCGCCCGGTGAACAACATGCTGATCGAAATCAGCCTGGAGCCTGAGGGCGGGTCGCCCACCGGCCGCCCCACCGGCCCGATCCTGTTCTACGGCCGCCTCATCGAGGCGCCGCCCAACTGACTGCGAAAAGGTTCGTCGCCATGACGCTTTCCACCATGCTGGCCTCTGCCCTCGCACTCACCATCGGCTCCGGCGCGATGCTGCTGTGGCCGGAACCCGGCTACGAACGCGTGCTGCCGCGCGCCGAGGCCCGCGTCGCCGTCCCGGTGCGTGTCATGCCCGCCGCCGGCGATGCCTGCACCCCCACCCTGCCTTTGCCCAAGGCCGCCCCTGAGATCTGAAATTGCCCCGCTAATGCACCCCCTGCTTGCTCCCTCTGGCGCAACACCGGGGGGAGTGCTTCTCTGCCGGCGCAAAGATCTCGGAGAAAGCCCGCCATGGACTATACCCCGCTGCGCATGGACGCCTCGCTGTCGCCGCTGCGCGTGAACCTCTATTCCGACACGCAGACGAAGCCGACGCCGGCGATGAAGGCGGCGATGCTGTCGGCCGAGGTCGGCGACGAGCAGTTCGGCTGGGACCCGACCACCAACGCGCTGCAGGAGCGCATGGCCGCGATGATGGGCAAGGAGGCCGCCCTGTTCCTGCCCAGCGGCACCATGTGCAACCAAATTGCCATCGCGACCCATTGCCGCCCCGGCGACGAGATCCTGGCGCATGAGACCGCCCACATCCTCACCAGCGAAGGCGGGGCCGTCGGCGCGATCACCGGCGCGCAGATCACCGGCTTGAAGGGCGCGCGTGGGCAGTTCGACGCCGACACCCTGCGCGCCGCCATCCGCCCGCGCAGCCGCTACGCCCCGCCCCAGGCGCTGCTGGAAGTCGAGCAGACCGCCAATTCCGGCGGCGGCGCCGTGTGGAAGGTCGAGACGATCAACGAGCTTTGCGCCATCGCGCACGAGAATGGCATGCGCACGCACATGGACGGCGCCCGCCTGATGAACGCCTGCGTCGCCGCCGGCATCGCGGCCAAGGACATGGTCGCCGGCATGGACAGCCTGTGGCTGGACTTCACCAAGGGCCTCGGCACCGGCGTCGGCGCCGTGCTGGTCGGCAACAAGGAGTTCATCGGTGCCGCGTGGCGCTGGAAACAGCGCCTCGGCGGCTCCATGCGCCAGTCCGGCATGCTTGCCGCCGGCTGCATCCATGCGCTCGACCACCACATCGACCGCCTGGCCGACGACCACACCAACGCCCGCCGCCTCGCCCGCGGCCTCGCCCAGCTTCCGGGCATCACCGTCGAGGAGCCGGAAACCAACCTGGTGTTCTTCAACACCCAGGCCGCCGGCCTCACCGCCGCCGAACTTTCCGACCGCGCCCGCGCGCACGGCGTGGCGGTCAGCACCAACGGCAAGTACCGCGTCCGCGCCTGCACCCATCTCGACGTCTCCGCCGCCGACATGGACACGGCGGTGCAGGTGATCGGCGAGGTGGTGAAGGCGGCCTGAGGAGAGGGAAGGCCAGGAATAGGCAAGGCCAGGGCTTCGCCCTCGACCCACCAACGTCCGACTGCCTTTGGATAACATATTTTTTTCAAAAAATTGGAGGTCCAGGGGCGCGGCCCCATAAGCGCGAAGATTGGGAAGGTTGGGCTCTGCCCAGACCCGCCAGGGGCCGAGCCCCTGGACCTCAACATATTCTAATTATTGCGGTTCCAAGGGCCGTCGGCCCTTGGTGGGTCCAGGGCAAAGCATTGGTCTTGCCTATATCTGGCCTTTTCTTCGCGCCTATGGGGCCAAGCCCTGGCCTTCCCGTTGCCTACAGATGCCGCCCGCGCTCCATGATCTCGAGCGTGTATTCCTTGTAGGTCATCCCCAGCGCCTCGGCCCGCTCCAGCCGGCGCAGCGCGATCTCGCGGGGTGGGGTCTTCCAGGCGGCCTTTCGCTTCTTGCGCCAGATCCAGCCCTTCCAGGAGGCATCGCCCGGATCCTCCTCCTCCAGCAGCGGGCCGCCATTGTCGCCAACCCGGATCTCACGCATCGGCCGGCCGCTCCTTGAACATGAAGATCGTGCGCTCCGGCACGCCATCGACGCCGAGCGCGTAGTTCGGAATGACCCCCGCCACCCGCCATCCCATCGCCAAGTACAGCTGCTCCGCCGCCGCCCCCGCGGTGTCCAGCACCAGCGTCCGCCGACCGTCTTCCCATGCGCGCGCCTCGGCCTCCTGCATCAACCTCCGCGCCAGGCCCCGCCGCCGCGCCGCTGGATGCACCAGCACCTTGGCGATCTCCGCGCGCTGGCGCCCGTTCGGCGGCATGCCGACAATCAGCGTGGTGGTCCCCACGATGCGCCCGCCCTCCCGCGCCACCAGGATGCGCTTGTCGCCGGACGCCACCGCCTTGCGCTGCCCCTCCCAGAATCGCCGCGCCTCGGCGACGGAGAAGGGCAGCACGAACCCCACGCTCGCCCCCTCAATAACACTGGCGCGCAGCACCTCGGCCAGTTCGTCCAGCGCCGCGTCGAAATTCTCCGCTGTCAGTTCCGTTATCACGGCCGGCACACCACCAGGCCATAATGCGCCCCG
>JANPIH010000053.1:0-27492 GCA_031424895.1 Rhodospirillales bacterium | reverse complement strand
ACCCTGGTGACCATATAGGCCAGGAGGTTGGCGCGCATGTCGTTGGTGTGCAGCAGCGCACCTGGCCGCTTGCCCAGCAACCGCCCCAGCGCCAACGCCGTCAGCGGCGTGCCAGCCAGGCCGTGCCAGTCCATCCGCTGCGAAGGAACGGCTGCGGCCAGCGCCGCCAGCACCTCGGGCATCGGCTCGTTCGGGCGCGCCAGCAGCGTCAGCAGCGGCGGATAGCGCTCCTGGTCGAGATGGTCGACGATCATGCGCAGCACGGTCTCCGGACCGCCGGCGCGATCATAGGCGCCCTTCAGCATGATGAGCGGCGTTGCCACCTGTGCTGCCTTTCTCATCGTCACGTCCGCATACTACGGCACCACACCGTCACGGCGGACGATATTCCACAAGGCCACCGCGAACAAGGCAGAGCCCGCCACGCTGGTCAGGACCGCGAACACGATGTGCGTGTGCACCTCAGGCGCCAGCCCACCCAGCCCGGTATAGACGGCCGTGGCCACAGCGGGCATCACAACCAGCAGCGCGGCGTTTCGACCGCGGATCGGGCGCGCAAGGTCGGTCAGGACACTGGCCGCATCGGCTGGCACCCGGCTTGCTGCCCGGCGCAACGCCAGCCAGACGATCGCCAGCAGCGGCACCAGCACCAGGGGTGCGAACGGGATCTGCGGCACGGTCAGAATGCCGAAGAAGGCGAGCGTGACCGCTGCGGCAAGGGCGAGCCCCACCCTGGAGGGGCGAAAGGTCGCCGGGTCTCCCGCCGCGATCGCCCATTGCGCCAAGGCCAGCAATACGGTGGCTCCAGCCGCGTTCAGCAGGAATGCGCCGGGGTCCGCCACCACCGGCGGCGTCTCGAACGACCAGCCATACCCCCATGTGCCCCAGAACAGGCCCAGCCCCGCCGAAAGCCACAGTGCCCCCCATGCGCGCGGCGCTCGCAGCGCCCGCCCCAGCCACCACCAGCCGACCACCACCGAGAGCGGTGCATGCCACGCCAGCGCGGTCCAGGCGATGGTGAACGGAAACGGAATTCCGCTGGCCCCGAACACCGTCATCGCGAAAACGCCCTCACCCACCCAGCCGAAGCATGCCCCTGCAACCATCAGCGTCCACACGTCGCGGACGCGATAGGTCGCGATCAACGCCATCAGGATGTAGCCGAGGAAGGAATAAAACAGCACGGCCCCAGCCCGGACAAGCAGGTTCTCGTCCGGCCGCCAGAGCGACCAGAACATCGTCTCGGAGAAGAAAAACAGGCAATACCCCGTGCCAAGCACCAAGCCCGCGAGCCGCGCGGCCTGCCGGATCCGTGTCATGCGCGGCCATCCCCTCCTGTGCCGGCATTGGCCCGCGCCGCTTCCACTGAAACCCGGCACAGCGCGGCCGCGAGGCCACCCAGCATCCAAACAATCTTTAGCAACAGCAGGTGCCCGAACACGGCACACACCAGGAAGGCGAGAACCCCCGCCAACAGGCAGTCCGCCAGTTCAACCTGCCCTCGCGTGCCGGCCCGCCGGCTGATCCAGATGTCGCGGAACTGTGCCCAGAGGAACCCCGTGAAGGCAAGCATGCCCAGCAGGCCAAACTCGATCCAGACCTGCAGGGCGGTGTTGTGCGGCATCACCCACTCGAACCGCTCCTCGCCCAGGTCGACAAGTCGGAACGTCTCGGCCTCCCAATACTCGATCTCCGGGGGCAGCGCCGTGCGGGTCCGCAGCCAGTGCATGAAATTCGGGCCGAACTGGTTGTAGCCATATCCCGTCACAGGTTGATGCAGGATCAGCTCGGTTCCCCCCTGCAGCATCAGGGTGCGCAGTGGCGTGCTGCCAACCTTGGCATACTCGACGGAGTAGATCCGCTGCAGCCCGGGCGGATTCCAAACGAACAGCCCCGCCAGCCCGATCACCGCCGCCACCGCCAGCGGCATCACCGGCAGCCGGCGCCGCAACAACAAGACCACGACCGCCACCACCAGCGCCATCACCGCCGAGCGCGTGAACGACAGCACGACGCAGATCGATTGCAGCGCCGCCGCCCCAAGGATCAGGAACCGCCAGACTGGGCGGGCGAACCGATTGAACAGATACAGGTTGAGCGGCAACACGCTCACCAACGCATAGGAGAACCAGTTCGAATCGCCCAGCCCGCCGGTGATGCGCTTTACCACCACGCCTTCGAGCGAGTCCCGGTCGATGAGCGCGCCGATTGAACCCTGTTTCTGGGTGGGATCGTCGGAATCGATCGAGAGCGAGGGCAGAAAATACTCCGCTAGGCCGATGCCCGACGAGAGTGTCATCGAGGCGGTGAGGGCAAGGATCGCATGGTCCAGCATCCGCGGTGATTCGCCGGCGATGTTGGCGATCATGAAGAACAGCAGGAACAGCTGCGCGTATCGGAACAACGCCTCCCGTGCCTCCCCGGTATCCGGTGCCACGAACCCCGCAATCCAGATCGCCGCCAGGAACAGCAGGAACGCCCCGATCTGCGGCGACCAGGTCATCGGCCGCCGTTGCAACACGATCCGCAGGATCCAGGCCGCGAGGGTTGCCACGCCCGCCACCTTGCTCAGGCTCAGCGGCAGCCCCGTCAGGTGTTCGCTTCCCAGCACCTGAAGCGCCGTGCCGGTCAGGATCATGAACGCGAGCCCGGCACTCGGGACCCAGTAGATGCCGAACACCAAAGCCGCCCCAAGCACCGCCCCCGCCGCGATCACCGGCCCGGCTAGCACCCCGCCCGCGAGCAGGACCGCGCCGACCATGGCCGCCGCCAGCATCTCGACAGGTCGAATCACGCCACCCGCCCGCCGCGAACCTGCGGCTCTCCGCCGTCAGCCCGCGGCGCGGGGGTCAACCGAAGTGCGGCCACCAGCGCGGTCAGCGCCACGGCAACACGCATGACGAACACCGTCTGCGCCATTCCCACCACGCCCAGCACCGGCAGTAAAAGAAGACCCAGCGCCAGCAGGATCACCGACTGGAACAGCGTCATCAACACCATGCGCGACGGCACCGTCACCGCCAGCAGGGTCAGCGGCAGCGGCGCCACCGCCAGCCAGAACATCGTGCCCGCCAGCACCCACAGGAAGGCTGGAACACCCGGCACATAGGCCGGCCCAAGCACCATCCCGATCACCGGGGCGGCAAGCGGAATCGCCAGCAGCATCCCGCAAACGCAAACTGGCACCCCGATCATCAGGAACATGCGCAGCACGGCGCGGAACCGGCCACTCTGCACAAGCTGCACGATGCGCGGCTGCAGCACGGATGAAAGGCACCCTGCAATCAGGTCCGGCACCAGCGCCAGCGTCAGCATTGCGCCGTACAGCCCGGCGGCCGCGGGCCCGGTCCATTCATTCACCAGGAACAGGTCGAACCGCTCGTTGAGTGCTGCCAGCATCATGCCCGGCATCATCCACTTGAGGTAGCCCAACAGTTCGCGGGCCTCCCCCCACCCAGCGCCGAACCCGGCCAACAGCCCGCGCGGCAACAGCAACAGCCCCCCGGCCGTGGCAATCGCCGAGGCGGCGGCATAGGACTGGACCGCGAACTCGACGTTCATCATCCCGGTCGCCCACAGCACCAGCACGGCGATGAACCGCATGACCTGCAGCGCGCCCTCCAGCGCAACGAAGGCCACGAAGCGCTGGCTGGCCTGGAGCACGATCAGGACGGAGCGGAGCGCCATGTCGCTCACGATGCCCGCCGCCACCGCCACCAGCAGCGGCGCTGCCTCGCTGCGATGGAACAGGAGTTCGGCCACCTCGGGCGCAAATCCAAGCAGCAAGCCGGCAACCGTCACGGCACAAACCACCCGCAGGCCGAACGCGGTGCGCAACAGCCGAAACGCCGCTTCGGGCTCGTTGTGCAGCAACCCCGGCACGCGCCGCATCAGCGCAAGGTCCAGCGGATCGGTGATGCAGCCCGACACCACCTTGATCACGGCGATGCTCATGGCGAACAGCCCGGCCTGGGCCACGCCGCCGGCATCGGCGCCCAGTCCGCGATACACCAGAGCGACGCCGATGAACCAAAGCGCCACGAACCCGATGCGCCCGCCCGTCATCAACGCCGCGTCGAATGCCAGGTGGCGGGCGTTGGTCATGCCGCCGGCGGCGAGACGGGCAATGCCTGCTTACGTGCCATGGCCCGGCGGCGCAGATACCGGCGCAGAAACCGGCGCAGCGCGCTGGTCAGGCCGAAGGGCAACAGCGCAAGCCCGAACCGCGCCCAGCTGCGCGGCCACAGCGCCGCCCGCGGCACTTCGCGCAGCACCTCGGCGAAGTTGGCCACTGTGCGCCCGATCCCCACCGGGCGGCTCATGTGCAGCACCTGCAGCGCGATCCGCGCCGCCGCCCGCTTTGCGCGCGGCAGGTCGCCGCCCACCCCCGCCGCCACCGCCTCGGGCCAGGCAAAGCATTCGCGCGCCGCGGCAAGCTGGCGGCGGAACATCAGATTGGTGCTGTACATCGGCATGGACATGGCATCGGCATGCACCCGGTATTCGCACAGCACTTCATCGAGATAGCCGATGTCGCCGGCAAGGCACATGCGCAGGAACAGCCACAGGTCGGTTACCTCCTGCCAGGATTCGTTAAACGGGCCGCTGGCACGGATGGCCTCGGTGCGCATGAGCATGGTCGAGAAGCAGAACCCCGCTTCGAACGCCTGCAGCATGGCCTGCGGGCCGGGCGTCGTCGGCGGCCAGACATGGCCCGTTCCGCCAAACCTGTGCCCCTCGCCATCGATCCAGGCCGCCGGGCCATGCACCATTGAAACCTCGGGATGCGCCTGCAGGAACGCGATGCCGGCCTCCATGAAGCGCGGCTCCAGCCGGTCGTCGGACCCGAGGATGACCAGTGCCTCGCCGCGTGCCAGGCGGACGGCGTTGTGGACATTGGCGGCAAAGCCGATGTTGCGCTCGTTGCGCCGATACACCAGCCGCTTGTCGCCGGCATAGCGCGCCACCAGCTCCGCCGTGCCGTCGGTCGAAGCATTGTCCAGCACCAGCAGCTCGATATCCACCAGGCTCTGGCCCAGCACGCTCTCGATCGCCTCGGCCAGCCACGCCTCCCCGTTGAATGTCGGGATCGCAACCGTGGCTACCGGTCGCCCATCCATCCCTGCCCCGCTCATTGCGCCCACCCAATGCCTGCCGCGCGTGCCGCGTGCCAATACGCCGTGATCTGTGCCAGCGACGCCTCCCGCATCGCCCCCGGCCGCACCGCGCCGCCCGCCGCCTGTTCCGCCGCCGCGCGATACCACCCGACCGTCGCGCGCAACGTCTCCTCCACCGCCCAGCACGGCCGCCAGCCCAGCCGATGGATCGCCCGGCTGGAATCAACCCGCAGGGCGTGCGCCTCCCGCCCCGGCGGGTCCGGCGTGACCACAACGCGCGTCCGCGCTGACGGCCAGAGTGCCAGCATCGCCCGCACCAGCGCCTCCACCGGCATCGCCTCGGCCTCGTTCGGCCCGAAATTCCACGCGCCCTCGAAGGCTCCCGGCGCCGCATCCATCCGCGCCGCGAGTTGCAGGTAGCCGGCCAGGCAATCAAGCACGTGCTGCCACGGCCGCGTCGCGTGCGGATTGCGCAACGTCAGGTCGGCCCCGGCCATGGCCGCCCGCACGAAATCCGGCACGATCCGCGCGACCGACCAGTCGCCTCCGCCGATCACGTTGCCCGCCCGTGCAGACGCGATCGAAAGCGCGCGCGGAGCTGCGGCATTGTCCTGGAAGCTGCGCTGCCGGTACACCTCGGTCACCAGCTCCGCACAGGCCTTGCTGCCGCCATAGGGCTCATGCCCCCCGAGCGCGTCGGTCTCCCGGTAGCTCCACTCCCAGCCGAGATTGCGATAGGTCTTGTCGCTCGTCACCACCAGCACGGTCCGAACCGAAGGGCACAGCCGTGCGGCCTCCAGCACGTTGACGGTGCCCATCACGTTCACTTCGAAGGTGCCGCGCGGGTCGGCATAGCCCTCGCCGACCAGGGGCTGGGCCGCAAGGTGGAACACGATCTCCGGCCGGTGCGCTTCCAAAACTCCGCGCAGCCCGGGGAAGTCCCGCACATCCACGCGCAGGTCCGTGACATCCCCGGCCGCGCCGCACGCCTCGAAATGGTTGGGCGTCGTGGGCGGATCGAGTGCGACCCCCACCACCCTGGCGCCAAGATGGCGCAGCCACAGCACGAGCCACGATCCCTTGAAGCCGGTATGCCCAGTCACCAGCACGTTCCGGCCGGCATAGGTGCCGCCGAACATCCCGTCCCCACTCATGCCGGCACGCCCGCCGCGCGGCGTTCGCGGTGCCAGGCGATCGTTCGCCGCAGGCCCTCGTCGAGGCTTACGGACGGTTGCCAATCGAGCAACTCCCGCGCCCTGGCCGCCGAGGCGAACTTGATCGAGATCTCCCCCGGCAGCCCCGCGCCCAGGATCGGCGCCAGATCAGGCTGGCCGACCTGGCCAAACACGCGGCCAACCACATCCAGCACGCTATAGGGCGTGTCCTCGCAGATGTTGACCACCGTCCCCGCCAAGTCGTGCCGGCCCATCGCATCCGGCACACGCATCAGTGCCTCCACCGCATCATCCACATAGAGATAGTTGCGCATCGCCCTGCCATCGCCGTTGAGCACCTGTCGCCGCCCGCTCAAGGCGGCCTCCACCGTGCTCACGACCAGCCGGCTTCCGGTCAGGTCCCCAGGCCCGTAGATGTTGCAGAAACGGGCAATCGCCACCTTCATGCCGAAGGTGGCGGCAAAGCACTGCGCGGCGATCTCGGCGCAGGCCTTCGACGCCTCATAGGGATAGCTGGCCCTAACCGGCATCGCCTCGGTGAAGGGCGCCCCGTCGCTCTCGCCATAGACCGAATCGGTGGAGGCCAGCACCATCCGCGGCACCGTCGCGGCACCACGCGCCGCTTCCAGCAAGTTCCATGTGCCCCGCGCATTCACGTCGAACGCCAGCAACGGATCCTCGCGCGACCGGTTCGGCGATGCCAGCGCCGCGAGGTGGAACACCACATCGATCTTGTGGTGATTGAAGATTTGCACCAGGGAATCGATCGCGCGGACATCGCCGACCACGGATTCGACCCCCGGTTCCGGCACCCGCGCCGCGGCGCCCGCCCGCGTCAGCCCGAGCACGCGCACCGAATGCTCGCCCAGCGCGCGCACCAGCTGACTTCCCAGGAAGCCCGCGCTGCCGGTCACCAGAACCGTCCGGCCTGCCCATTTCCCGGCCGAACTGCCGTGCGCCTTCACGGCGCCGTCTCCCCGGCACCCATCTGCAACCGCGCCCAGCGTGCTTCGCCTGATGCCCACAGCTCGTTCAGCTGGCGATAGTCCTTGAACGTATCCATGCACTGCCAGAAGCCGCTATGCCTGAACACCCGCAGCTGCCCATCCACGGCCAGGCGCCGCAACGGCTCCTGCTCCAGCACGCAGCCCTGGTCCGACGACAGATAGTCGAAGAACGAACGGCGGAAGGCGAAAAATCCACCGTTGATCACTGTCGGCAGCTTCGGCTTCTCGGCGAACACCTGCACCCTGTCCCCGTCCAGCACCATCTGTCCGAACTGCGAATTCGGCTCCACCCCGGTCACGGTCCCAATACCGCCATGGGCGCGATGAAAGTCGAACAGCGCCCCGATATCGATATCGGCAACCCCGTCGCCATAGGTCACCAGAAAGTGGTCGGTGTCGACCAGATGCTGGATCCGCTTGATCCGCGCTCCGGTCATCGTCGCGCGCCCGGTGTCGATGCAGCTGACTTCCCAACCGCGCCCGCGGTCGGCGTCCAGGAACCGTGGCACGCCCTCGCCCAGCCGCACCGTGAAGTCGCGCAGCCGCGTGTCATAATGGACGAAGAAATCGCGGATCATGTCGCCCTTGTAGCCAAGGCACAGGATGAACCGGCAAAACCCATGCCGCGCATATATCTCCATGATATGGCACAGGATGGGCCAGCTGCCGATCTCGGCCAGCGGCTTTGGCCGGTACTGGCTCTCCTCCTGGAACCGCGTCCCCTCGCCACCGCAAAGGATCACCACTGGCGTGTCCCGGCCGACCCTCGAGTTTGCGCTGTCCATATCAGCCTCCGTTGACGATACGCCTACGCGTTTAACTTGGAGTCCGGCGACGGCGGCTCGCCCGGCGCATCGGAGCCCACCCCATCCTGCGCAGACGCCGAATAGCGCCGATATTCCAGCACACCGATCATGCCAAACGAAAGCACCACCCCCGCCGCAAGGCCGAGCAGGAGCCCACGACGGATCGATGGCTGGGAGGGAATGATCTCCGCCGTCGGCGGCATCACCACGCGCAGGCCCGAAAGCTGCACCGTCTCCATCGCCTCGGCGATCCGCGCATCGTCCAGGCCCCTTTCATACAGGTCCACGGCACGCCGAAGTCGGGCGACCTCCTGGTCCAGCCGCCCGATCTCGATCGCGGCCGCGCCTAGGCGCTCCAGCTGGCGCCCCATCCGATCAACCTCGCCCGCCATCTGCGCCACCCGCACGCGCTGTCCCTCGCGCAGGATCCGCTTGCTGGTCAGGTCCCGAGACAGACCCTGCTGCTCCACGTTCACGCCTTCGGTAACCTCGGCAACGCGATACTCGGGCTCCGCCGCAAGCGTCGCCCCAAGCGTCTCGATCTGCCGGCCCAGTTCCACATGCTCCGGGCTCGCGGCGCCATACCGCGCGCGCTGGGCCACCTGGTCCATGCGCAGCTGAACGAGGCGGGCGCGCAATTCATCGATCGCGCGGTTGCGCGCCCGAACGCTCGACAGCGCGATCTCCATGGGCAGCATCGCCAGGGCCGCTTCTGCCATCGCAACCTCGGCCTCGCTCTCCGCAGCCGCCGACACGGCCTGGCGATACTGGACATGCAGGTCCGCCTGCGCCCGCAGCAGCAACGACCTCTGTTCCTCCGCCGACCACACGGGATTGTCCTGTGTCCGGGCCGCCAGCAGCATCTGCTCCGCGCGCAGCAACTCGGCACGATGCTCGGCAAGGCCCGCCGCAAAGAACTCCCTGGCCCCCGGCTTCCGGTGCGCCTGCACGTGGTCTGCCAGCGCCAGGTCGATATAGCGCGCTAGAATGATCTCGCCGGCCCGCGGGTCGGCAAAGCCGAACGACACATCGATCACATCGGTCCGCCGCACGGGCTCGATCCGCAACCCCTCGCCAATGGCCAGGATGAGCCGATCCATCTGCGTGGTCGGTGGCCGCAACCCCGTCAGCACGGTGGCCTGCCGCATGGCATCGCGCACCAAGCCCGTCGCCGACGAGAACGCCGCCTTCACATGCTGCATCAGCGTCTCGGGCGGTCGACCGGCGAAGAAATTCTCGCCCAGGCTCGTCACCGTGGCATGGATCAATCGCGGATTGGTGAGGATCTCGACCACGCTCGCCGCGTCCTCGGGCCGCCGCACGCCCCCCCCGCCCTGCGCCCGGTCCCGTGCCGCCAAAAGCGGCGAAGTCGCGATCTCCGGCCCCAGCCGCACCAGGATCTTCGCCCCGATGGTGTAGCGCGGCCCCTGCACCACCAGCGCGGCCAGCATGGCAACAATGCCTGCGAAGGCACACAGCACCACCAGCCGCCAGTAGCGACGCGCAATCAGCAACACGCCGGCCAGATCTGCCGGAACCCAGGTCACGCGCGGCAGGGTAGCGGAATGGCTGGGGGCGCTTGGGGCAGGTCGTTCCCGAGGCGGCATCGAGGCTCCGGAAGTCAAGAGACAGACGCTCCCTGTAACATGGGCCTTGCCAACGCCATCGCAGTGGCGGCCACCGATGCGGTGCAAACGGGAGTTGCCCGCAGAACCGCGTCTGTCGCAAGCGTGTAGGATGACGTGTCACTATCCCATCGACCGGTGCGGATTGTCCAGCGCACGCCCGCTTACAATCAGTGAGGACTCCCCTACCCTACGGGCAACCGCCCAGGAACTGCGGCGAAGTTAGCGGCGCACAACGGCAGATCGCAAAGATACGGCTTCAATGGGGCGAACGACGACAACACCGCTGCGTCGCGCCGTCCCGCCATCGATCCACCCGGCGGGCTCGGTTGGATGGAACCAGGATCTGTGCACCCGGGGGAAAGCGAGGGCGGCGCTGATCCAAGCCGAGCCAGCGCATCGGGCGCCATGGCGCCTAAACCGACGGCATCGCCTGGGACAGTCGCCCACCCAGGCGCACAGGTTCCACCGCCTCGGCCAAGCCGGTGGCATCGCTCGTCACCACCATCAACCCGCACAGCGTCGCCTCGCCTTCCGCTGGCGCCAGCCGTTCGCCCGGCATCTTGCGCCAGAACCGAATCGCCGCCCCTTCCTTCTGCATCCCGATCACGCTGTCATAATCCCCGCACATCCCGGCATCGGACTGGAACGCGGTGCCGCCGGGCAGGATCTGATGGTCCGCTGACGGGCAATGCGTGTGCGTGCCCACCACCAGCGACACCTGCCCATCGAAGCTGTGTGCGAAGGCCATCTTCTCGCTGGTGGCCTCGGCATGGAAATCGACCACGATCGCCGCCGCCGACGCGCCAAGCTTGTGCTTGGCAAGCTCCTGCGCCGTCAGCCGGAACGGGCAATCGAGCGCATCCATGAACAGCCGCCCCATCGCATTGATCACGACGGCACGCCGCCGGTCTGCCAGTTCCACGGTCGTGACCCCCGCCCCCGGCGTACCTGGCGGAAAATTCAGCGGCCGGATCAGCCGCGGCGTCTCGCCGATATAGCCAAGGATTTCCTTGCGGTCCCACGCATGGTTGCCCAGCGTGATCACATCCGTCCCGGCCGCAAAGAACGCCCGCGCCATCTCCGGTGCCAGGCCGAAGCCGTGGGAGGCATTCTCGCCATTCACCACCACAAGCTCGGCGCGCAGATGCGTTCTCAGCTCCGGCAGCCGCGCCACCAGCGCATCGCGCCCACTGCGGCCCACGACGTCGCCGAGAAAGAGTATCCGCATGCGTCCCTGACCAAAGCTCAGCCCGGCAGGTGCCGCGCCAATGCCTGGGCCGTGTAGGTGGCGGCGCCATCGGCGTCAACGAACCGGTAGTCGTCGTACCACTGAAGCCCTGCATGCGGCCCCGCGCCCGCCATCATCTCAAGCTGCGCAGGCCCAGCAACAGTGACGCCGCCCCGGGCCGCCCGGCCGGCAATGGGGCATCCGCTAGGCACACCGCCCGCACGCCAGCCGCCAGAGCGGCTGGAATGCGGGTGCCGCCCAACAGCAGGCGGATGCTCATGGCGCCCCAACCCTGATCACCTCGCGTTCCGTCGCGATCGCGTGCAACCGTATATCGAGCGGCCCGGCCGGCACCTGCGCCATCTCCTGTGCCGCCCAACCGACGCCCACGGCGACGGCGCGAGGCAGCGCGGCCAGCGTTCTGTCGTAGTAGCCGCCGCCATACCCCAACCGGCGTCCGGCCCGGTCGAATGCCAGCAGCGGCACCAGCAGCCAATCGGGCACTGCTACTTCCCCGGTGGGCCGCATCGTGCCGAAGTGCTCGCGCTCCAGCGCCATGCCGGGCCGCCAATGCCTGAAAATCAGAGGGTTGCCGCGCGCCGGTGTCGCCGGCAGAAGAATCGGATGGCCGTTCCCATGCAACGTCAGCAGCAGAGAGCGGATGTCGATTTCCGCCCCCATCGGCCAGAACCCCGCCACAACCGCACCGGCCGGCGGCGGAAATTGGGCGAGCAGCCGTGCGCCAAGCGCCTGGCCATCCATTGGGTTGAGCCCGCTACGCAGCGCGAGTGACGACAATCGCGCTGCCTTCTTTACGGCCGCAAGATCGCTATCGCCCATGGGATCGAAGTGTGGAGCCGCCATGGCCGTTGGCGGTGCATCCTCCCAAGGCCTGCGTGAGCAGGTGGGCACCGGGTAACGAGACCAAGGCCTCGACAGAGCCAGCTCCCGGGAGTTGCTTATTGGCCCTGGGGATGTTGTGCCTGACGCACCGGGCAGCTCCACCCATCCTATGTAGTCGCCCCGGCCCCCCGCTGCAACTCAAGCTCGCCGACGATCTGTTCGGCGCGGGCGGCGAGCCTGGCCATCCGCTTTGCCGCCGCATCGCCATTCGGCTTGGCCTTCGCCGGCCGGCTCGCCGCGGCCTGCAGTTCATCGGCCTCGAGTCGCAGATCGTGCAGTTCGTCGGCCATCAGCAGCGCCGCCAGCACCAGCAGCCGCGCCTCGCCCGACTGGCCACCAAGCGCCTTGATGCTCTCGATGCGGTTCTCAACCTCGTGCGCCATCGCCACGAGATGCTGTTCCTGCCCGTCCTCGCAGCCCACGGTGTAGCTGTAGCCGTTGATCCGAACGTTCACCTGCGGCACGGCATATCTCCCTGCGAGGGCGTGGGGATGGGATGCATCAGCGCGCGAGCGTGCCGCGCAGCTGGGCAATCAGCGCATCGAGCCGAAGCGCCATCGCCGCCACGTCCAGGGAACCCTGATCGACCGAATCCACCGGATTCGCAACCGCCGGCATGGGCTGCGCGGCCAATGCGGCAATCCGCTCCAACGCCTGTTCCAGCCGCGCCGCCGCCGCCTCGGCCTCGTTCTCGTCGCTCAATCCCGCCTCCGCCGCTTCCGACCCAGCTTGAATTCATCAGGGCGAGGGGATTGAATGTCAAGCATGTTTCCCCACTCCACCGGATCGCCACCCATACCGTCACTCCCCCCTGCCGTCGTCGTCCACGGCCTGGCCGACGCGGTGTCCGCACTCGCGCCGGGCCTGCCGGTCACGTTGCTATCGGCTACCGGCGCCGGAGTCTTTGCCGGTGCCGGCTGGTGGCGCGCCCTGGTTGCGGCCGCCCGTACCGCCCATCCCGAAACCCCATGCGCCGACGTGCTGGACTGCGCCGACGCCCCGGGCCAGGCGATGGCCGCGATCCGTGCCGGACAGTCGCTGCTGGTGCTCGACCCCGCCTGCCCCGCCTTCGCCCGCATCGCCGCCCTGGCCACCGTCCTGCCCGCCCGTCCGCCGGTGCTGGACCTTGGCGACCGCGGGGCAGCCCGACATCTCCACGCATGGCTCAGCCGTCACCCAGGGGATAGCTGCCCGGAGGATGACAGCAAGCCGGGGTTGCGGTAGACGGCCACCATGAGCAGCGCGGCCCACCCGAGCCGGGGCCGCAAGAAAGAGGAACCCCCATGCGGATCACCCAGCGCGTCAAGAAGATCCTCGACTGGTACGAGAGCGACAATCCGGGCACCAAGGGCAACCTCGCCCGCATCCTCATGGAAGGAAAGCTCGGCGGCACCGGCAAGCTGGTGATCCTCCCGGTCGACCAGGGTTTTGAACACGGCCCTGCCCGGTCCTTCGCGCCCAATCCGGCGGCCTACGACCCGCACTACCACTTCCAGCTGGCGATCGAAGCAGGCCTCTCGGCCTACGCCGCCCCGCTGGGCATGATCGAGGCGGGTGCGGACTCCTTCGCCGGTGCCATCCCGACCATCCTGAAGGTCAA
Organism: Rhodospirillales bacterium; assembly: GCA_031424895.1. Taxonomy (GTDB): domain Bacteria; phylum Pseudomonadota; class Alphaproteobacteria; order Acetobacterales; family Acetobacteraceae; genus CAMDGX01. The sequence goes on along the minus strand of JANPIH010000053.1, from coordinate 14,028 downwards.
CTCGTCGAACTCGCTGGCCACCTCCAAGGACCAGGCCGTCACCGGCTCGGTGAACGACGCGCTGCGCCTCGGCTGCTCGGCGATCGGCTTCACCATCTATCCCGGCAGCGAATACGCATTCGACCAGATGGAAGAACTGCGCGAGATGTCCGACGAGGCGAAGTCCGCCGGCCTGGCCGTCGTCTGCTGGTCCTATCCGCGCGGCCCGAACCTGAACAAGGAAGCCGAAACGGCCGTGGACATCTGCGCCTATGCCGCGCACATGGCCGCCTTGATGGGTGCCCACATCATCAAGGTGAAGCCGCCCACCGGCGCGCTGGGCCTGGATGCCGCCAAGAAGGTCTACGAGGCCCAGAAGATCGACATCTCCACGCTGGCCAAGCGCGTCGAGCACGTGATGCAGGCCACCTTCGCCGGCCGCCGCATCGTGGTGTTCTCGGGCGGCGAGGCGAAGGACCTGGAGGGTCTCTACGAGGAGGTCCGCGGCCTGCGCGACGGCGGCGCCAACGGCTCGATCATCGGCCGCAACACCTTCCAGCGCCCCAAGGCCGACGCGCTGGCGATGCTCGGCAAGGTCATCGAGATCTACCAGGGCCGCGCGTGAACACGCGCTTCCACCCAAGAAGGGGCGCGTAACTGCTATGGCCGGCGCGGGCGCCGAGGGTTGCCGACTCTACCTGATCACCCCGCCGGCCATTGATCTCCAACGATTCCCCGACCTGATGGCGGCAGCGCTCGACGCCGGCGATATCGGCTGCGTCCAGCTCCGCCTGAAGGATCTCGACGACGACGCCCTCCGACGTTCCATCGACGCGCTGCGCCCGGTGGTCCAGTCCCGCGGCGTCGCCTTCCTGATGAACGACCGCCCCGATCTCGCCGTCCAGCATGGTTGCGACGGCGCCCATGTCGGCCAGTCCGACACCCCCGCCTCCGTCGCGCGCAAGGTCCTCGGCGACCGCATCATGGGCGTCACCTGCCACGACAGCCGCGACCTCGCCATGACCGCCGGCGACGAGGGTGCGGACTACGTGGCATTCGGCGCGTTCTTCCCCACCACGACGAAGGACGCGAAGTTTCACGCCAGCCCGGATTTGCTGGAATGGTGGTCGGAACTGATGGAATTGCCTTGCGTGGCGATCGGCGGCATTACCGCGCAAAACTGCCAGCCGCTGGTGCAGGCCGGTGCGGACTTCCTCGCCGTCGTCGGCGCCGTATGGAACCACCCGGAGGGCCCCGCCGCCGGTGTGCGCACCATGAACGCGGCGATTCAGGCCGCGTGGGCTAGTCGGTGAAGCGGTAGTCCAGCCGAACCACGCCCCCGCCCAACCATGCCGCCTCGGCCAGCTCCAACTTCGTCCCGCCCGTCTCCGGCCGCCACAGCGCCACGCCGCGCCCCAGCACCACGGGCATCACGAGAAGCGTCAGCGAATCCAGCGCCCTCGCCTCGATGAAGTCGGCCAGCACTTCCGGCCCGCCGACCACCCAAACATCCAGCGCCTCCGCTCGCAATCGCGGCAGCAGCGCCGCCGCCCCGTGCGCCCAGGCGCGCGCGCCAACCGGCAGATCGGTCGTCACGCCCCGCGCCATCACATATGCCGCCTTCCCGGCGTAAGGCCACGGCACGTCGAACCCTGCCACCTGCTCATAGGTCCGCCGCCCCATCACCACGGTGCCCACCCCGCGCATGAATTCCTCCATGCCCAGGTCGAGCGCCTCGAAGGGGGCGAGCCAGCCTACCCCGCCCTCCTCCGTGGCGACCATGCCGTCCAGGCTTGCCGCGATCAGTCCCCGGATGGCGGCCATGGCGGCAGGTCAGGTCGGCGCCACGCGCGGATAGCCGCCCCAGCCGCAGGAATCGCCGCGCAGGCTGTAGCCGGCCACCCGCCCCTGCTCCACCGCGAAGGTGGTCTCGCAGAAACGTGTGGACGCACCGGCATCCCCCGGAGCGCGCGAAGGCGCCACTGCCATCGCGCCAGGGCTCTGCTCGGGCCAGTAGTGCATCCATGAAAGGTAGCGCAGGCCGCGCTGCTCGTTGACCTGACTTGGCGCGGCACCCATCCGCCGCACCAAGTCCTGCTCGCTGCCCCCGACCAGAGTATGCAGCCGTGCCTCCTGTCCCACCCGTGCGGAGTCCACACAGCCGGCCAGCAACGGTACGGCCATCATAACAGCCAGGGCGATCCGGGTCGATGTCATGCGCGAACTCCTTGTCATTAATGAATATCAGGGGGGCAGGATCACCGGCCAGCCACCCCAGCCACATGAACTGCCGCGCAGCGCGAACCCGGTCACCCGGCCCTCCGCCAACTCGAACGTCGCCTCGCAGTAGCGATCGATGAACTGCGGCGAACCGAAGCCATAGCCCATCCCCATGCCCATCACGCCGCCGCGCCCGAATTGTCCAACACCGAAGGAGGCTCCGGGCGAATAGGCGATATCGGGCCACAGCTCGACAAAGGCCAGGAACCGCCGCCCTCCCGACTCATGGACACGTGCCGGAACGCCAATGCGGCGAACAAGTTCCGCCTCTGGAATGCCAATCAATTCGCCAAGCCGCGCCTCAAGCTCCGGCCGCCCGGTCGTCGCGCACCCCCCCGGCGCCAGGAACGCCACCACCAGGAACGCCACCGCCACCACCATCGCGCGCATAAGCCACCTCCACCGCCAACAGATGGAACCTGGGGCCGATACGCGGCTTCACTAGGGCAGCAAAACCAAAAGCTTCACAGCCACAACACCTGGTCGATCCGCTGCGCCCCCCCCGCCAGCATCGCCAGCCGGTCGAACCCGAGCGCAATCCCCGCGCAGGGCGGCAACCCGTGCTCCAGCGCCGCCAGGAATTCCTCGTCCAACGGCCAGTCCGGCCCGCCCTGCAGCGCATGGCGCCGCGCCCGATCCAACTCGAACCGGGCCCGTTGTTCCACGGGATCAGTCAGTTCCACGAAGGCGTTGGCCAGTTCCATGCCACAGGCGAACAGCTCGAACCGCTCCGCCACCCGCGGGTCCGCCGGGTCTCGCCGGGCCAATGCCGCCTGCGCCGCCGGCCAATGGGTCAGGAAGGTCGGCCGCCCCCGCCCGATCGCCGGCTCCACCCGTTCCAGCAACAGCCGGAAGAACAGATCCTCCCACTCCTCGCCATCGCGCAGCCGCACCCCCGCCTGCGCCGCCAACCCCGCCGCGTCGTCCAGCGTGCCCAGCAGGTCTGCCCCGACATGGCGGGAGAATGCCTCGGCCACCGTCAGGCGTTCAAAATCCTCCAGCGAACAGGCGATCCCCCGGCACTCGACCACCGGCGGCAGCACCGCCCGCAACAGCGCGAACGTCTCCGCCACCAGGTCATCCATCGTCCCGCCCGGCCGATACCATTCCAGCATGGTGAACTCGGGCGCGTGCAGATCGGAGCCCTCGCCGTTGCGCCAAACCCGCGCCAGTTGGAAGCACCGCCCCACGCCGCCCACCAGCAGCTTCTTCATGGCGAACTCAGGCGAGGTATGCAGCCGCAGTGCAAGCCTCTCCCCCTCCGGCGTGATCTGTTCGGTGGCGAAGGTCGCCAAATGCACCTCCTCCCCCGGTGCCACCACCGCATACGGCGTCTCCACCTCGAGATATCCCCGCGCGCCAAAGAACGCCCGCACCCCCGCGGCCAAGCGCGCCCGCCGCCGCAGATAGGGCAGCCGTGCCGCCAGGCGTTCCGGATGCCACCGCCCGGGATGCCACCGCCCAGCATGCCACTGGCCCGTCATGGCACGCGCAGCAACCGCCCCTCGCCGACCATCACCGCCCCGCCGCCGATGGTGATCGCATGCACCTTGCCGTCCACCCGCGTCGCCGTGGCATGGATCAGGCTGGGCCGCCCCATCTCCACCCCCTGGGTGATCGCCACGCGATGCGTCCCGTCCGCAGGCCCCGGCAGGCTGCCCACAAGCGCCGCCGCGGCCGAGCCGGTCGCCGGGTCCTCGCCGATGCCCAAGTCCGGCGCGAACAGTCGCGCATGCACCTGCGTCACCCCGTCCCGCACACCCGTGACCGCGAACACATAGGCGCCATGGCCCCAAAGCCGCGCCTCCGCCGCCCGCCACGCCTCCAGCCGCAGCCGCGCATGCGCCACCGCCGCGCGGTCCGCCAACGGCACGAACAGGAACGGGCTGCCATACCCCGCCTCGAAGCCCGGCGCCGCCAACCCTGTCACACCCAGCCCTGGCACCCCCAGCCCTGGCACCCCCACCATCGCCGCGATCTCCGCGTCGGACAGCGCCGGCGCACGGATCTCTGGCGCCCCGTCGCGATGGAACGTCGCCGTCCCGTCGCCCACCTCCACCCGCACCGGCCCCACCTTCAGCTCGAACACGCACTCACCCGCCACGCGGCCCAGATGCCGCAGCGCCAGCGCCGTGCCGACTATCGGATGCCCCGCGAACGGCAGCTCCGCCCCTGGCGTGAAGATCCGCACCCGGAACCGCCCCGGCCCATACCCCGGCGTCACGAAGCTCGTCTCCGACAGGTTGAACTCGCGCGCAATGGACTGCATCTGCCCCTCGTCCAGGCCCTCCGCCTCCGGCAGCACCGCAAGCGGGTTGCCGCCATAGGACCGGTCGGTGAACACGTCGGCGATCAGGTAGGAATAGGGCAACGCAGTCTCCCGGCGGCGCTCCGCCCTCGAAATATATGCCAATTTGACACGAACGCGGTGGCGCGACAGCATCGTCCGCCGCCCTCGTGGACTATCGCGCCGCGGAGCCCAAAAGCAACCGCGCGCCAGCCCGGAGCGCCGCGGCAGCTGCTTCCCTCGCCGGGTCCGCAAGGCAAAACGCCATGGCCATTCCCCCGATCGATCTCGCCACCATCGCCGCCGGCACCGGCGGCTTCGTCGTGCGCGGCATGAACGCCGGCGACGCGGCCGGCTTCAGCATTGCCGGCATCGGCGACATCAATGGCGACGGTTTCGAGGACATCCTCATCGGCGCGCCGTACGCCTACAGCGAGGCAATCGCGCTCGTCGATGCCGGACAGAGCTTCGTGGTCTTCGGCACCGCCACCGGTGCGGGCCCGTTCAGCCCGCTCACCCTGGCGGCGATCGAAGCGGGCACCGGCGGCTTCACCATCCGCGGCGGCGGATTGCTCGACCGGTCCGGCATCGCGGTGTCGGGCGCCGGCGACTTCAACGGCGACGGCTTTGCCGATTTCCTCATCGGCGCCGGCGACGCAGACGGGCTCGCCAACACACAGGACGGCGCCGGCGATTCCTACCTGATCTATGGCAAGGCCACCGGCTTCGGCGCCCCGCTCGACCTTTCGTCCATCACCGCCGGCACCGCCGGCTTCGTCATCCATGGCGCCGAGGACGGCGATATGTCCGGTCGCTCGCTCGCCGGCCTCGGGGACGTCAACGGCGATGGCTTCGACGATATCCTGGTCGGCGCCCCGTTCGAGGACGGCGCCGGCAACCTGCTCGACGCCGCCGGAGCGGCCTACATCGTCTTCGGCCGCGCCGCCTCCCTCGGCGCCCCGATCGACCTTGCCGCCCTCGCGCCCGCAGATGGCGTCGCCATCACCGGAGCCGATGCCGGCGACACCGCCGCCTTTTCGGTCGACGGCGCCGGCGACGTGAACGGCGACGGCTTCGCCGACCTCATCATCGGCGCCCGCTATGCCAATGGCGGCGGCGACAGCAATGCCGGCCGTGCGTTCGTCGTCCTCGGCAAGGCCGCCGGCTTCGCATCCCCCATCGACCTCGGCCAGGTGGCGCTCGGCAGCGGTGGCTTCGTCATCGAGGGCGCCGACATGGACGACCTCGCCGGCTTCTCGGTCGCCGGCGGTGGCGACTTCAACGGCGACGGCCTCGCCGACCTCCTCGTCGGCGCCTATACCGCCGACGGCCCAACCAACACGGCCGCCAACGCCGGCGAGGCCTACCTCATCTACGGCTCCGCCACCCCCGGCGCCGCAGTCGCGCTGGCCAATGTCGCCCTCGGCACCGGCGGCTTCGCCATCTTCGGCGAGGAGGCGGGCGACTTCGCCGGCCGCGCCGTGTCCTTCGCCGGCGACGTCAACGCCGACGGCTTCGACGATCTCATCATCGGCGCCGAGCGCGCCGGCGGCGCATCGAACCTGCGGCTCCAATCCGGCGACACCTACGTCGTGTTCGGCTCGGCCGCCGGCATCTCGCCCGCGCTCTCCCTGGCCACCATCGCCGCCGGCACCGGCGGCTTCGTCATCCACGGCGAGGATGCCTACGACGCCTCCGGCCGCAGCGTCGCCGCCGCCGGCGACATCAACGGCGACGGCATCGACGACCTGCTCGTCGGCGTCCCCCGCGCCAACGGCATCGACAATCTCCTGCCCGATGCCGGCGACACCTATGTCGTCTTTGGCACCGACTTCTCCACCACCATCACCCACGCCGGCGACGCCGACGCCAACGACCTGACCGGCGCCGCCGGCATCGACAACATGGTCGGTGGCCGCGGCAACGACATCCTCACCGGCAATGGCGGTGCCGACGTGATGTATGGCGGCCAGGGCGACGACACCCTGCGCATCTCCGACCTCACCTTCCGCCGCGTCGACGGCGGCACCGGCCTCGACACCCTGGCGCTGGCCGGCACCGGCATCACGCTCGATCTCACGGCCATCGCCGACACCCGCCTCAAGGGCATCGAGGTCGTCGACCTCACCGGCAACGGTAACAACGCGCTGAAGGTCACGGCGCGCGAGGTGCTCGGCCTGTCGGACACCGGCAACACCCTGTTCGTGGTCGGCAACGCCGGCGACAGCGTCAACCTGTCCGGCGAAACCTGGGCCCAGGGCGTCAGCGCCTTCGGCTTCACCGGCTACACCAACGGCAACGCAGCATTGGTGGTGGCGGATGCGGTGCAGGTGATCCCCTGCTTCACCGCCGGCAGCCACATCACCACCACGGATGGCGAAATCCGCGTCGAGGACCTGCGCGAAGGCGACATCGCCATCCTCGCCGACGGTCGCCGCCGCCCGATCCGCTGGATCGGCCATCGCACCGTCCAGATCGCCCGCCACCCGCGCCCGTGGGACGTGCAACCCATCCGCATCCGCGCCGACGCCTTCGGCCCTGGCCGCCCCTACCGCGACCTGCGCCTGTCCCCAGACCACGCGGTGTTCGCCCACGACCGGCTTGTCCCGGTCCGCCACCTGGTCAACGGCGCCACCATCACCCAGGAACACGTGGGAGAGATCACCTATTACCACGTCGAACTCGCGGCCGCCGACGGCACCGCCGCCCACGACATCCTGCTCGCCGAGGGCCTGCCGGTCGAAAGCTTCCTCGACACCGGCAACCGCTCCGCCTTCGCCAATGGCGGCGAGGCCACCATGCTCCACCCCGACTTCGCGCTGCGCACCTGGGACGCCCAGGCCTGCGCCCCCCTGCTGCGCGACGGCCCGCAGCTTGCCGATCTGCGCACCGAACTCCAGGCCGAAGCGACGGCATTGGGCTGGGACATCACGCCCGACCCCGATCTGCGCCTGCTGGTCGATGGCCGCCCGGTCTGGCCGCTGTTCGAGGACGGCCGCTACATCGTCCGCCTGCCCGCAACGGCCCGCGCCGCCCGCCTGCGCAGCCACCGCACCGAACCCGCCTGGCTGCGCGCCGACACCGACGACCGCCGCATCCTCGGCGTCGCCGTCACCCGCCTGGTGCTCGACGGCACCGCGATCGCGCTCGACGACCCGCGCCTGTCCGCCGGCTGGCACGCCCCGGAAGGCCACTCCGCACAAGCCGACCTGCGCTGGACCGACGGCGACGCCGCCCTGCCCATCGCCGGCGGCCGCGTGCTGGAACTCTGGGTCGCGCCCCTCGAACGCTACTGGCGCGCGCCCCGCCGTACTGCCCCGCGGCTTGCCCAGGCCGGCGGGAGGGTCTAGACACCGCCCTCCTATCCGCACAAATCCGCGAGAGTCACGATGAAGCAGCAGGCGAACCTGATCCGCGCGGGCCAGGTGATCGAACACGAAGGCCAGCGCTGGACCGTGCTCAAGCAACAGATCATCACCCCCGGCAAGGGCGGCGCCTTCATCCAGGTGGAGATGCGCAACCTCAAGACCGGCAACAAGACCAACGAGCGCTGGCGCACCGCCGATACCGTGGAGCGCCTGCAGACCGACCAGAAGGAATACACCTACTCCTACACCGACGGCGATAACCTCGTCCTGATGGATCCCGAAACCTTCGAACAGGCCATGATCCCCACGAGCCTGCTCGGCGACCAGTTGCCCTACCTCCAGGACAACATGACCGTCGAGGTCGACCTGGTCGAAAGCGACCCCGTCGCCGTCCACCTGCCCTCCACCGCCATCCTGGAAGTGGTCGAGGCCGATCCGGTGGTGAAGGGCCAGACCGCCTCCTCATCGTACAAACCGGCCAAGCTGTCCAACGGCGTGAAGGTCCAAGTCCCGCCCTTCATTGAAGCCGGGGAGCGGATTGTCGTGCGGATCGAAGATTCGACCTACGTCGAGCGGTTCAAGGGATAAGCAAGACTCTTCTTTTTTGAAAAAAAGAAGCAAAAAACTTTTGTCCCACTGCGCCGGGGCTCATGATCGAGGCATTCGTCGCGCGTAAGCGAATAAAGTTTTTTTGCTTCTTTTTGTTCACAAAAAGAAGATTCTCCCTGCCTTTTCCCTAGGAGTTCCACCATGGCCCTGCGCCTGTCGGCCCACATGACGGTGATGCAGAACGCCGCCGCCCGCGCGGCCAAGCGCCTGCTTCGCGACTTCGCCGAGGTGGAACAGCTCCAGGTCAGCGTGAAGGGCCCTGGCGACTTTGTGAGCCAAGCCGATTTGCGCGCCGAGCAGTCGATCCGCGACGACCTGTACAAGGCCCGCCCCGGCTACGGCTTCCTTATGGAGGAATCCGGCGCCTCGGGCACGGACAACTGGACCTGGCGCTGGATCGTCGACCCGCTCGACGGCACCAGCAACTTCCTGCACGGCATCCCGCACTGGGCCATCTCCATCGGCCTGGAACGCCGCCTGCCGGACGGCACCACCGAGATGGCCGCCGGCTGCATCTACGCCCCGGCCGCCGACGAGATGTTCTGGGCCGAGAAGGGCGGCGGCGCCTTCCTCAACGAACGCCGCCTGCGCGTCTCCGGCCGGCGCGACATGAGCCACGCGATGTTCGCCACCGGCATCCCGTTCGCCATCGTGCCGCGCCGCCGCCAGCTCGCGTTCGCCCGCACGCTCGCCACCCTGATGCCCCAGGTCGCCGGCATCCGCCGCTTCGGCGCCGCGGCACTCGACCTCGCCTGGGTCGCGGCCGGCCGCTACGAGGGATTCTGGGAACTCGGCCTCAAGCCGTGGGACATGGCCGCTGGCCTGCTGATCGTTCGCGAAGCCGGCGGCTTCGTCACCGACCCGCTTGGCGGCCCGGACGCGATGGCCTCGGGCGAGGTCGTCGCCGCGAACCCGCATCTGCACGCCGCCCTGCGCGAAGCGGTGGCTGATGGCGTGGCGGCCGCTTCGCGCTCGGCCGGGTCCGCCGAATGACACTTCGCCGACACGGCGCGCGTCCGCGTTGAGCCGGCGCGGGCGGTCCGGTAGGGTGCTCAATCCCATGCGCACCGTCCTGAACCACGCCATTGTCCTTGGTCTTCTCGTCGCCAGCGTAGCGGATGCCCAGGGGCGCGCCGGCCGCAGCGGCTTCGATCTGGCCGCGACCACAGCGCCGGCACCCACCCCTTCCCGCGAAGCGCCGCGCGCTCAGCCGACAGTGCCGCCGCCGGCGCCGATCATGCCCGATGCTCCCCACCCACCCGCGGTGATCTCTCCCCCCGCACTCCCCCCCTCCCCGGCACCGCCCCCCGCCGCGACAGGCACCGGCGCCGCGCCGCGTCCCACGCCGCCTTCACCCGCCGGTCGATATCCCCGCGCCGCCGCAGCCGCTGATGCCGCTCGCCCCCCCTGCCCCGCCGGTCATCCCGCCGCCCGTCGCCGTGCCCACCCGCCCTGCCCCGCCCGCCCCGCAGGTCGAGATCACGCCCGACGCTCCCGGCAGCGCCCAACGTACGGAAGCCGGCCTGCGCGTCACCTTCGGCCCCGGCAGCGCCGCACTGAACCTCGCCACCGCCCAGGCCATGCGCGGCTTCGCCCGCGCCGTGCCCCCGGACTCGATCATCACCATCGCCGCCTTCGCCCCCGGCACCCCGGAGGACCCCTCCACGGCGCGGCGCCTCTCGCTGGCCCGTGCGCTCGCCGCCCGCGGCGTGCTGATCAACGAGGGCATCGCCTCGCCGCGCATCCTGGTGCGCGCGCTGGGTGCCAACCCGTCGATCGCCGAAGGACCGCCGGACCGCGTGGACCTTCTCCCCTCCCCCCCGCAGCCGAGGCCCGCGCCATGACGCGCCCGACCGTGTTCCTGATCCGGATGATCGTCTTCCTGGTGCTGGTGGTGGGCGTCACCGCCCTGCTGGGGACCGAGCTGGCCACCGCCTTCATCGCCAACCCGCTGCTGAACTCGGTCATTCTCGCCGTCCTGCTCGGCGGCATCTTCTGGAACATCCGCCAGGTGGTCCGCCTCGCCCCGGAGGTGCAGTGGCTGGAAACCTTCCAACGCAACCGCCCCAGCCTGGCCGCCCTGCCGATCCCGCCGATGCTGGCGCCGATGGCCAGCATGCTCGCCACGCGCGAGGCCCGGCGTGCCGAAGGCGGGCGCTTCACCATCTCATCGCAGGCGATGCGCTCCATGCTGGACACCATCGCCTCCAGGCTGGACGAAAGCCGCGAGCTTTCGCGCTACATGATCGGGCTGCTGATCTTCCTTGGGCTGCTCGGCACGTTCTGGGGCCTGCTGCTGACCATCGCGGCGGTCGCCGATGTGATCTCTGGCATGTCGGTCGGCTCCGGCGACATCAACGCGTTGTTCGAACAGCTGAAAACCGGCCTGAACAAGCCGTTGCGCGGGATGGGCACCGCCTTTTCCGCCTCCATGCTGGGCCTGGCCGGCGCGCTGGTGCTGGGCTTCCTCGACCTCACCGCCGGCCAGGCGCAGAACCGCTTCTTCAACGAGCTGGAGGAGTGGCTGGCCAGCCTCACCCGCGTCTCCTCCGGCGTGCTCGGGGCCGAGGGCGAGGGCTCGGTGCCGGTCTATGTCCAGGCGCTGCTGGAACAAACGGCCGAGAACATGGAAAGCCTGCAGCGCACCCTCAGCCGCGGCGAGGACGACCGGCGCGAAGGCACCAACGCGATCCTGGGCCTGACCGAGCGGCTCGGCGCCCTGTCCGATACGATGCGCGCCAACCAGCAACTGATGCTTCGCATCGCCGAAAGCCAGCAGGCGCTCGGCCCCGCCCTGGCGCGGCTGGCGGAGTCGCGCGATACGGGTGCGGAGGATGCCTCCCGCGCCCATCTGCGCAACATCGAGCTCTACCTTCAGCGCCTGATCAGCGAGAATGAGCAGGGCCGCCAGCAATCCACGACGGAACTGCGCAACGAGATCAAGATCCTGACCCGGACCATCGCGGCCCTTGCCGCAGAGCCGCCGCGGTAGCCGGCCATGGCACCGCGCAATCGCCGCGGAGGGGGGCAAGGGGATCACATGAATCCCTGGCCCGGCTATGTGGACGCGCTGTCCACGCTGCTGATGGTCATCATCTTCGTGCTGCTGGTGTTCGTACTTGGCCAGGCCTTCCTGTCCGTGGCGCTCACCGGGCGGGACCGGGCGCTGGACCGGGTGAACCGCCAGATCGCCGAACTGTCCGACCTGCTCTCGCTGGAACGCAGCCGGGCTGGCGAGCTTCGCCTGACCGTCGCCCAGCTCAACCGCGACCTGACCACGGCATCGGCGGCGCGCGACACGCTGGCGCAGCAACTGGCCGCGCTGCGCACCGAGCAGCAACGGATGCAGGGCGAGCGCGACACCGCCCTGGCCGAGCGCGACCGCCTGTCCGCCCGGCTGGCTGACGCCGAAACGCTGGTCCAGGCCGCGCAGGCCCGCAGCACCCAGCAACTGGCCCAGGGTGCGGACATCGCCCGCCAGGCCGACGCATCCGCCCAGGACGCGGCCACCACCGCCGCCGCGCTCGCGGCAGCGCGGCGCGATCTCGAAGGCGCGCGCGTCGCACTCGATGCCAACCGGCGGACGCTGGAGGGCACGCAGGCGGAGTTGCTTGCCGCCCGCTCGGCGCTGGCTGCCGCCCAGCAGGAACTGCGCGCCACCGAGGCCCGCGTGGCGGAAATGCGCACCCAGGCCGAGGCGCTGGACCGCACGGTGCGTGCCGACCGTGCGACGATCGAGGCGCGGCTGTCCGATCTTGCGCGCATGGCCGAGCAGATGCGCGCGCTGGAGGCGCTGCGCGACGAGCTGGAGCGCCAGGCCCGCGATGCCGCGGCCCGGGCGATGACCGAGGCCGATCGGCGTGCGGCCGTGGCAGCACAGCTGGCCGACGAGCAGAGGCTGGGCGAGACCGCCCGCGCCCAGATCGCGCTGCTGAACCGCCAGATGGACGAGCTACGCGGCCAGCTTGCCGCCATCGGTCGCGCGCTGGAGGCGGCCGAGGCGAGCGGGCGGGACAAGGACACCCAGATCGTCAATCTCGGCCAGCGGCTGAACGCCGCACTGGCGCAGAAGGTGGAGGAGCTTCAAGGCTATCGCAGCGAGTTCTTCGGCCGGCTGCGCGAGGTGCTGGCCAACCGGCCGGGCATCCAGGTGGTCGGCGACCGCTTCGTGTTCCAGAGCGAGGTGCTGTTCCCGGTCGGCAGCGCGGAGCTGACGCCGGCGGGGATGGAACAGATGTTCCGCCTGGCCGATACGCTGCGCGACGTGTCGCAGGCGATCCCACGCGACGTGAACTGGATTTTGCGCGTGGATGGGCACGCCGACCGGCAGCCGGTGGCCAGTGCCCGCTTCGCGACCAACTGGGAACTTTCGGCAAGCCGGGCGATCACGGTGGTGAAGCTGCTGGCGCTGGCGGGCATCCCGGCCAACCGGCTGGCGGCAACCGGGTTCGGCGACAACCAGCCGCTTGATGCCGGCGACTCGACGGACGCCTATGCGCGCAACCGGCGGATCGAGGTTCGGCTGACCGACCGGTAAGGCTGATACGCTCGGTTGCGCGAAGTTCCGGCTCTGTTCGCACAAAGTGGTGATCGTTGCAACAACACCTGCGGAGCCGGGAAAAATAACCTGTTGTTCATGGTTCGTCCCTAGGGTCCCCTCGATCCTTAGAAAGGGGCGGCTGGGATGCGACCGTTGAGGGTGATGGCCTCGCGCACCGGGGCCATGTTGCTCGCCCTCGATCTTCTGCTGTTGGCCGGGGCCTGGCCGCTGCTGCTGTGGACGATTGGTGGCGTGCAGGCCATGGCGCTGTTGCTGGAGCCCGGGTTGGCGCCCTATCCTCTGGCGCAGATCGTGCTGCTTTACGCCCTGGGGCTGCATCGGCGCGAGGCGGTTCTGTCCACGCGCAGCGCCCTGGAGAAGCTGCCGCTTGTGGTGGCACTTGCCCTGCCGGCGGCGGCGGCGGCGCAATGGGCGGTTGGCTGGCTGGTTGTGCCAGCGGCGAAGGTCGATCTCAGCCATCTGTGGGCCGCCGCGGCGGCTGGGTTCACGCTGTGTGGGGCGGTTGCCCGGGTGGTGCTGCACCTGTTGCTGGGGCGGGGGGTGTTCCGGCGGCGGATCATGGTGATCGGGGCTGGGCGGCGGGCGCGGGAGTTGCTGGCCATGGTGGCGCGGGAGGGCGGAGACCCGCATTTCGATATCGTCTTCGTGCACGAGCCGGCGTTGGGAGCGCGCGACCCGGAGCTGGGGCGCGGGCCGCGGCAGACCGTGGTGATGGCGGCGGACAGCAACTACTTCAACCTCGCCGTTGCGCATGATGTGGACCAGATCGTGGTGGCGCCTGACGAGCGGCGGGGGATGCGGCTGGAGAGGCTGCTGGACTGCAAGAAGAACGGGTTTCCCGTGGTGCAGCATCTGGCCTTCGTGGAGCACGAGGCGCGGCGGGTGGACCTGAACTGGATTGAGCTGGGCTGGCTGCTGTATTCGGACGGGTATCGGTTCGGGCC
>JANPIH010000052.1:0-1507 GCA_031424895.1 Rhodospirillales bacterium | reverse complement strand
GGACAGGACGACGCCGTGGCGATCCTGCTGGCACTCGCCAGCCCCGAGGATCTGACGGTGCTGGGCGTCACGGCGGTGGCGGGCAACGTGCCGCTGGCCCTGACCGAGAAAAACGCCCGCATCGTCTGCGAACTGGCGGGGCGCCCCGACATCAAGGTGTTCGCCGGCTGCGACCGCCCCATGGTCCGGCCCCTGGTCACCGCCGAGCATGTGCATGGCAAGACCGGCCTCGACGGCCCCCTGATGGCCGACCCCGTGATGCCACTGCAGCCCGGACATGCCGTCGACTTCATCATCGACACCCTGCGCGCGGCACCTCCGCATACCGTCACCCTGTGCCCCCTTGGCCCGCTGACCAACATCGCGACCGCCTTTCGCCGCGCCCCCGACATCGTGGCGCGCGTGCAGGAGATCGTGCTGATGGGCGGCGCCTATTTCGAGGTCGGCAACATCACCCCGGCGGCGGAGTTCAACATCTATGTCGACCCCCACGCCGCCGAGATCGTGTTCAAGTCCGGCGTGCCGCTGGTCGTGATGCCGCTGGACGTGACGCACAAGGCCCTGACCTCCCGCGCCTGGGTGGAAGAGATGCGCGCCCTTGGCACCCCCGTCGGCGAGGCCGTCGCCGCCTGGACCGATTTCTTCGAGCGGTTCGATGTGTCCAAATACGGCAGCGAAGGCGCCCCCCTGCACGACCCCTGCGTGATCGCCTGGCTGATCGCGCCGGAGCTGTTTTCGGGCCGCCACATCAACGTGGAGATCGAGACGCGGAGCGAGTTGACGCTGGGCATGACGGTGGCGGACTGGTGGGGTGTCACGAAGCGGGAGCGCAACGCGATGTTCATGGGGGGTGTGGCCCGGGAGGGGTTCTATGGGTTGTTGAGCGAGAGGTTGGGGAGGTTGTGAGGGTTATGGTGGACGAAAGTAATGGGCGACTAGTCCTTGCTGGACACAAATGGCGTAACCTTGTCATTGACGAACTGATTTGGTTTCCAACCACCCACTAGCCGGTCTACCAAGAACGCGTCGACTGCGGATAAAACAATACTAGAGGCAGTTCCGATTGCGGG
Source organism: Rhodospirillales bacterium (assembly GCA_031424895.1). Classification (GTDB taxonomy): domain Bacteria; phylum Pseudomonadota; class Alphaproteobacteria; order Acetobacterales; family Acetobacteraceae; genus CAMDGX01. The sequence continues at coordinate 437 of JANPIH010000052.1, read as the reverse complement.
AGAAGCAACAGCACCCGTCGCGATTCCTGCGCCAACAAAGGCAAGGTATCTCAGGGTCTTGCTTGGGAGTTTCTCCAGCCAGCCTTTTTTTGACACTTCATTAATATACTCGCGCGCAATTATCTTGTCATCGCCCACTCCAATAATCCACCTTTTGAAGTCCTCTGCTTGCGCAACAACGTCCAGAAACTCCAAAAATGTTCGCTCACCACTGTTAATCGTCTTAGCTATGCTGCTACCGGACAGAATCCATTCGTTAAACTCATGGGATTGCCGCTTAAAACGATCCGACGAGCGAGCTATTCTTTGCAGATCGCTTGCAATTATTCTTGAAGCCATTTGTGTGTGAAATAGATCAGCGTTCATTTGAGCTGCAAGCCCAAGCCCGGCTTTTGCCTCCAAGACCTCTGTAAGGAGGCTAGCTACTGATGGTGGGC
>JANPIH010000051.1:0-11721 GCA_031424895.1 Rhodospirillales bacterium | reverse complement strand
GCCTACACTCTGCGGCACCCCAGCGCCGTCATGCGAACCGGACCAACCGGAGACTCGCATGACACGACGAACGAAACTCTCGGCCACCGCCGCGCCGCCCACGGTCGCCGCGATCCCGCCAAACCACGTGCCAGGCCGGCTGGCGGCGCTACAGTCGGCCAACATGGCCGAGTTGAGGACGCAGTGGCGCAGCCTCTTCGGCACGGAACCGCCCGCCTACAGCCGCCGCTTCATGGCCGCACGCCTGGGCTATCGAATCCAAGAACTCGCGTACGGCGGGTTGCGGCCTGAAACCCTGGCGCGGCTCGAAGCCATCGCCGAGGCCGTCGACGGCAAGAAGCGGCCCCTGCGCGGCGTGCCCGCCAAGCAACGCCCGGTGCCCGGCACGCGCCTCATCCGCGAATGGGGCGGTGTTGACCAGATCGTCACGGTGCTGCGCGACGGCTTCGAATGGCAGGGGCGCCCCTACCAGTCGCTATCTGCCATCGCGCGCGGCATCACCGGCACGCGCTGGAACGGGCCGCGGTTCTTCGGGCTGCGGGGGCAGGGCGCATGAAACGGCAACGCGAACCCGACATGCCGGCGACGGTGCGTAAGCGCCGGTGTGCAGTCTACACCCGCAAATCGACCGAGGAGGGGCTGGAGAAGGAGTTCAACTCCCTCGATGCGCAGCGCGCTGCCTGCGAGGCCTATATCCTGTCGCAGCAGCATGAGGGCTGGGTCCTGGTGCCCGACCACTACGACGATGGCGGCGTCTCCGGCGGCACACTCGACCGGCCTGCGTTGCAGCGCATGCTCGCCGATATCGAGTCCGGGCGGATCGACATCATCGTCGTCTATAAAATCGACCGCCTCAGCCGCTCGCTCATGCACTTTACCAAGCTAGTCGAGGTATTCGACGCGCACGAAGTGACCTTCGTGTCGGTCACCCAGTCCTTCAATACCACCACCAGCATGGGCCGGCTGACGCTCAACATATTGTTATCGTTCGCGCAATTCGAACGCGAGGTCAATGGCGAGCGGGTGCGCGACAAGATCGCGGCGTCGCGGGCCCGCGGGATGTGGACCGGCGGGACGGTGCCGATCGGCTACCGGGTGGAAAACCGCAAACTCGTGATCGAGCCGGCCGGCGCCGCGGTGGTCCGGCGGGTGTTCGAGCTGTTCGCGGAGATCGGATCGACCACCAGGATGGTGCCGATCCTGCGGCAAGAAGGGATACGCACAGCAGTTGGCCGGCCCATCGACAAGGGTGCCATCTACAAGCTGCTGGCCAATCGGGCCTATGTCGGCGAAACGCACCACAAGGGGCAGTACTTCCCCGGCGAGCACGAGCCGATCATCTCCAGGGACCTGTGGGATCGTGTGCGCGCCCATGTGCAGGAAGACCCGCGTCTAAGGGCAAGCCAGACGCGGGCCCCATCGGCGGCGTTGCTGCGCGGCCTGCTGTTCGGGGCCGACGGCCGCGCCATGTCGCCAACCCACTCGCGCAAGAAGGGCAAAATGTACCGCTACTACACCAGCCAGGCGATCCTGCAGGGCGAGACGAACGACGCCCGATACCGCCGGCTGCCGGCTGGCGAGATCGAGGCAGTGGTGATGGGCCAGGTCCGGGCGGTGCTGCGCCAGCCCGAGATCGTCGTCGGCACCTGGCGCGCGGCACTGGCCGAGGCTCCGGACCTGACGGAGGCGGAGGTGCGGGATGCGCTCGGCCGGCTCGACCCGTTGTGGGACGAACTGTTCCCGGCCGAGCAGGAGCGCATCGTCCGGCTGATGGTGGAGCGCGTGGTGGTGAGCGAGGCCGGGGCGGAGATTACGCTGAAGCTGGACGGCATCGCCGGGTTGGCGCGTGACCTGATGTCGCGGGCGCCTGAGACGCGGAGGGCGGCATGACCACTGTCACCGTCGTGGTGCCGCTGAGAATCCGGCAGTGGGGCGGGCGCAAGGCGATCATCGCGCCGGATGGGGCGCCCTTGACCCCGGATCAGACGCGCAATGGCGCGACCCCCACCCGGGGCGACCCGACCCTGGTGAAGGCGTTGGCCCGTGCGCATCGGTGGAGGCGGATGCTGGAAGACGGCGAGCAGGGCACGGTGCGGGAACTGGCCAATGCCGAGAAGGTGAACGAGACCTACATCAGTCGGGCGCTGCGGCTGACGTTGCTGGGGCCTGACATGGTGGAGGCGATCCTGGACGGCTGCGAGCCAGATGGATTTAAGGTGCCCCTCTGGTTGCAGGGTGTGCCCGTCGAGTGGGACCGCCAGCGCCACCTGGCCTGAGGGGTCCTACACGGCCTCCTCAAGTTCCTTCGCTGGCAGAAACGCAATTTAGTTGCTTGTCGCGATCGGGTTCGCCGCACCGCTGACTGGGTGATTGCCTGCCGGTCTGGCATGGGTATCGAAATAGATGCCGCTCGCGATCTAGGATCTGGCCGCCGTAATCTCAGCTTGCGCAATCCCATCGCACATACGAAACGCACGAACAGTTGCATTCCGCATGGTCTTGCACCGAACAATCGTGCTTCACGCTCCGAGCGACCAATGTTTGAGGTTGAAATTGCTCGTAGCGCGTGACCACTGTGACCTCTGGCCCAGGAGAGACCGCCGATGACGGCCACTAGATTCACGGAACTGGTAGGCTGCACGGTGCCGATTCAGAATGCAGGAATGGGGTCGGTTGCACCTCCTGAACTCGCCGCGGCAGTTTCGGAAGCGGGAGGGCTTGGAATGCTGGGGACAGCGCGTCAGGGCGTAACCCCTGCGACGTTGTCCGATCTGCTCGACAAGGTGCGTCGCCTCACCAACCGTGCCTTTGGGGTGAACTTCATCGTCTCCCCCCTGCACTTAAATGGTGGACCAGGACGCAAGCCATTCAACCTTGAACTCATCGAGATAGCGGCACGCTCAGCCAGGGTCGTCGAGTTCTTCTATGGCGAACCGAACCGCGACCTGGTGAACATGGTGCACAGAGGCGGTGCGCTGGCGTGCTGGCAGGTAGGATCGAGAGACGAAGCCGTTCTGGCAGAACAGGTCGGTTGCGATTTCATCGTGGCCCAGGGCATCGAAGCGGGTGGTCATGTCCGTGGCAAGATCAGTACGCTGGCGCTGCTTGGTGACGTTTTGGATGCCGTTGACCTGCCTGTGCTAGCCGCTGGTGGAATCGGCACTGCGCGTGCCGTCGCCGCGGCAATGGCGGCAGGAGCGGAGGGCGTGCGAGTTGGCACACGCTTCGTTGCTGCTCATGAAGCTGGCGCTCACCCGGTGTGGGTCCAAGCGCTGATTGGGGCGACTGCGGAGGACACAGTCTATACCTCGAAATTTGCTGGCGGTTGGCCCGACGCTCCACACAGGGTGCTACAGTCTTCCCTCACTGCAGCCGAAGCATTCGAGGGTGAAACCGTTGGTGAAAATCTGAATCTGCTGGGCGACCGGGTCACCGTCTCGCGCTTTGGAAGCACCTGCGCCGACACGACCGCGACGGGAACCGTCGAAGCTATGCCACTTTGGGCGGGCGAGTCAGTGAGCGGAGTGAAGGGCATCCAATCGGCTGCCGAGATCGTGCTGGAGCTCGCCCGAGGAGCAGTCGGGATCGTGCCGCACGCGCGTACGAGATGATGGAACAGACGCTCCATTGCACGTAGTCTTTTCTCGGGAGGCAAGGGAGACCCGTTTTCAGGTTTTACAGATGTCGGAAGTAACCGGCGGCGAAACCGCCAACAGCAGTTGCCTAATCCTACACGCTATCCTTCAACTCCTTGGCCGGTTGGAATGCGATCTTCTTGCTGGCCGCGATCTGGATCGTCGCACCACTGGCAGGATTCCTGCCGGTCCGAGCAGGGCGCGCACGCACCTGAAGCGTCCCCAGGCCGGTTAGACGGACTTTATCGCCCTTCTTGAGGTGCTCAGTAGCCATCGCCATCAATGCGGCCAGCAGTGCCTCTGTTTGCTTTTTCGGCAGGTCCTGGGTCTCCGCCATCTGCGCTGCCAACTGCTTGAGGGTGATGGTGGCTTGCACCACGGCAGGCTTGGCCGGGGCCGCCTTCCCCGGTTTGGCCACCTTCTTTGCTGTAGTGGCGGCCTTCATCGCAGGCGGCATTGCCGTCTCCCTGATTGGTCACGTACAAGACACCCTGTCCGGACGGGGAAGATTTTAGCCACGGGCGCGGCGGTGCGGTCAATGAGACCAGCGTCATTGATTTAGAGCGTTTTACCCTATTGGCGCCAGCCATCGTCAAGAACGTCTTCGAAGGGCGCGACCCCCTGGGGTACGGCCGAGCCGCTCCACTCTATCGCGCGGCCTGATGCACGACCCGACAAGTGCCAAGCGCAGCCGCATCGCTCGCGCATTCGATCGTCGGCATCTGTATGAAAGTGCAACTCTGTACTGCTCTGCGTCGTTGTGGGCCTGAAAATGCTGGGAGATCGAGATGCTCCAAACCTACTGGGCGCTGCTAAGGGATAGCATTGTTGCTTTCATCGACGACGAAGCCCTGAGCCGCGGAGCCGCGATGGCCTTCTATGCGGTGACATCGCTCGCACCCATCCTGCTTATCGTCATCGCGATCGCCGGTCTGGTGTTTGGGCACGACGCTGCGCAGAATGCCATAGTTGAACAGTTGAGCGGCCTGATGGGGCAAAGCAGCGCGGAGTTGCTGCAGAACGCAATCAAAAGCGCCTCTGACTCCACCGCCGGCACGATCGGGACCATCATAGGGATCGTCACCTTGATCATCACCGCGTCCGGTGTCTTCGGCGAGATGCAAACTGCCCTGAATGCGATTTGGAAGGTCGAAGCGTCGGGTGCCACGCTCTCCCGGCTCGTTCGGGCGCGGATCGCGAGTGTCGGTTTGGTCGCTGCGCTGGGCTTTCTACTGATCATCTCGCTCGTCATGAGCGCGGTGATCACCGCGGTGGGCGGCGTGATCACCGGGTATCTCCTATTCGGGAAGATCCTCATCAGCATCATCAACACCGTGGTCTCGTTTGCCCTGCTCGCCGTGTTGTTCGGAGCAATCTACAAGGTTCTGCCGGATCGGAAGTTGGAATGGCAGGATGTGATCGTCGGCGCTTGCATCACGGCGGCACTCTTCACGATCGGCAAATCGCTTATCGGCTGGTACCTCGGCTCAAGCGCCGTGGCATCCGCCTACGGAGCAGCAGGATCGTTGCTCATTGTGCTTTTGTGGGTCTACTACTCCTCCGAGATTTTCCTGCTCGGGGCAGAGTTCACGCACCAATGGTGGCTTCGGCGTCAACCAGTGAGCGACGCAGCCGCAGCGGGTACTCCCTCGCCGCGACATGCTCCTGAGCCTTCCGCCGACGCCGAACCGGTCCACCGTCACGACGTGCCGGCACGGAAGCAGCAATCACCGGCATTGAAGGCCATCTCATTTGCTTTCGTTCTGGTCCATCTGATCAAGGAACTGAAAGTGGCAAAGGGAACGCGCCGCTTCGGCTGAGACTTGATGGCGATGTTTTCTCGCTCCCAGCGGCTCATCGATGGCTACCGCAACACGGCCTACGTTGTTCGGCATCGCGGACGGTCTGTGGCGATCAGGCCGGGTTGCTGGCAATCGCACGTGGACCAGATGCTCGCCGCAAATGGCGGCAGAAATGCCGTCTTCGTCACCGCCGTCAACCCGTTCAGCCGACCGAGCGGACGTATCGTTAACGTCCGCAACCATCGGCGGCTGGTCGCTGCCTTCCGAGGGCGTGGCATTCCCTTCGTTCCGGCCGACGGAATGAGCGAAAGAGGCGAGGCGGAGCCGGAACACGGCCTGCTGGCCTTCCGGCTCTCCCGGCGCTTTGCGGCAGTGCTAGGTCGCGCTCGGAGGCAAAACGCTATCATCACCGTCGGCACGCGGCGTCCGGCTGTCGTCCAATGCCTCTATTAAATGGGCGTCGCGCAAGCGTGGAAGCTGGATCGTGCTCATGTAGGGGAAGTGCTGCCACCGACGCTGCTGGCGCCAAATACGGTCGATGCGCTCTTGGACGGGCGGCAGCCGGAGGGGGATGACGCTACCAGGGTTGATGACGGGTTGAGGTAGAGTGGGAAATGCAGGCTTTTTATTCACTTCGCGATTAGCGTGGTTCATTCGTTCTGAGCAGGCTACGCGCCGCGCATCACAGCCTTCCTCAGCTGCTCGTGTCAGGGTAGCGCGACGACTCTCCGGAACCAAACACCTGGTCGGGGCCATCGAGACCCATTCCAGGTGAACTCTGAAACCAGACAGAGCACCAGCCAACTACGGCCACCGCGGTTGATCGCGATTTTGTTCCGGCCGATACTCAACTCAGCCACTGGAGGCGACAGCAATGAAACCGATCGATGACGTGCGCGCCATATCGCGGATCGCCTACGGGTTCATCGCCTCAAAAGCGCTGTTCTCGGCTCTGGAGATCGATTTGTTCGGCCATCTAGAAGGCTCCGAACGCGATATTGTCGAGCTGTCGGTGGCCAGTGGCGTCGCGGCGCCGAGGCTGCGCACGCTGTTGGCAAGTTTGGTGTCGATCGGCCTAGTGACACGCGAAGGCGATATCTACGGCAACGCGCCGGCCAGTGCCCGCTATCTGGTACGCGGTGCGCCGGCCTATTTCGGCGAATATTACCGTTGCCAGATAAGCCGTCAGCTGTTCCCGGCGATGACCCGGCTCGACGCCGGGCTCTCTGGCGACGACGCTGGGCTGCTGTTCGGGGGCGAGGAAGGCATGATGGCCGACCCAGCGGAGGCTGAAATCTTCTCGCGAGCTCAACATGCCGGTTCGATGGGGCCAGCGGTGATGCTCGCGCGCAACTTCGACCTCGGCGGACGAACGACGCTGCTCGACGTGGCCGGCGGCACCGGGGCCTTCAGCATCGCCCTGTGCCGGCGCAACGCAGCGCTCACCTCGACGATCCTCGACTTCCCCAACGTGGCGGCGTTGGCGAACGGGTACGTGGCCGAGGCCGGACTCACCGAGAGGATTGCCACCATCGGCGGTAATGCCATTACAACGGACTGGCCCGACGGGCAGGGCGTGGTGCTGATGTCCTACCTGCTGAGCGCTGTAGCCGAGGAGAAGTTTGCGACCTTGTTCGCTAAGGCGCACGCCGCGTTGGCGCCAAACGGGCTACTGGTCCTGCATGATTTTATGCTCGACGACGACGAGCAAGGCCCCGATCTCGCTGCGCACTGGTTCCTGCTCAACCTCGCGATCAGCAGCCACGGTGTCAGCTTCAGCCCTGCCAGCCTGATGCCTATGCTCACCGCGGCCGGCTTCACTGAGGTGACCGGGCGCCAGCATATTCACGACATCACCAAGCTTTTGGTGGCCCGCAAGGCGTAGACCGGCATCACACAACCCTGGTGAAGGCTTTGGCCCGGGCGCACCGGTAGCCGCGGATGTTGGAGGCCGGCGGCACGGTGCGGGAACTGGTCAAGGCCGAGAAGGTCAACGAGACCTACATCAGCCGGGCGCTGCGGCTGACGCTGCTGGCGCCGGACATGGTGGAGGCGATTCTCGACGGGCGGCAGGCGGAGGGGATGATGCTGCCAGCGCTTATGCAGGGGGTGGCGGTGGAGTGGGCTCTCAGCGCCGGCTGGCCTGAAGTGTCCTAACAGGCTGCTGAAAAAGGATTTTCCGGACGAGTTGACGCAAGTTTGTGCCATCGAAATTGCCGATCTAGCATGATTAGTGTTCCGAAGGACATTTGTCGGTTCTTTTCGTTCAATCGTTGTGTGCCTGCAGGAGTTTTTCATCAGCCTGCTAAAGCTATAAAACCCCATCTTTTTACATCACGTGGTAGGAGGTTTTATAGCCTCAGCGCCTGCATGGTGTATCAATGGATTATTCCAGCTCGCACTGCGCCAAGCCACGATGGATGCTGTGATGCCCGAACGCCGGTTCATTCGAACGGGAAAACGCAGGATGACAATCTGTATGCGCGGCTAGATGCCTACGGTTGGTTCAGTCCGCCGAGCGCTCGCTCGAACGGCCAACCTCTCGCACCCAGCCCGGGGCATCCTCCGGCCGATATGGCTTCGCGACGATCCGGGCGATGGCCGGGTTGAGTTGAGCTATTTCCGGTACCACGCCGCCAGAGGTGATGATGATGGGCACCGTCGGAGCGTGCGCCTGCATCCAGGCGGCCAGACCAAGGCCGTCCATGGAACCTGGCATCCTCACGTCCGTCAGAACACACCCGATGTTCCGGTCTTGAAGCAGCCTGGCGATCGCTTGGTCGGCGTTCTCTGCTTCGATAACGGCGAAGCCAGCGGCCTCCAGCTCATCGGCCAGCAAGAGGCGGATCAACGCTTCATCCTCGACGACGAGAACGGCAGGCCCCGCGCACTCCGATGTCCCCGAAGACCCCATCAAAGTAGACTCAGCGAGACACGAGTTCCGGCTCCCGGCTCGGAGATTGTTTCCAGAGAGACCCGCGCCTCGCTCGCCAGTGACCGGACAAGACGGCTTCCAAGACCACCGGCCCGACGCTTTCCATCGAAGCCCACCCCGTCGTCGGCGATGAACACCTCGGTGTTGCCACCCTCAGTCCTGATCCCGACCGTCAACCTGCCCGCGTCTCCGTTAGGCCACGCGTGCTTCATCGCGTTAAGGATCACCTCGTAACATACGAGGCTGAGCGGCATGGCGCGGGCCACGTCGAGGTCCAACGGAATTAGGGCTCGGGTGTCGAGCATCACCATGCCGCTTTGGTGCACTGTGATGAGGGAGGACGCGATATCATCGAGCACGGCACGGAAATCCACCTCATCCAGCCGGGCCGTGTCGTAGATCCGCGACTGCACCGCGCCGAGCGCTTCCATCCGCCCCGCGATCTCTTCCAGCTGCCTCCGGGTCGCGGCGTCCGCCGAGCGTCCCCCGAACTGGAGCAGGCTCCTCACCGTCTGCAGGTTGTTCTTCACCCGATGGTGCAACTCCCGCACGATGACGCGCTGCCGCTCCAAGGCAGTCGCGAGACGCGCCTCCCGGTCGTTGAGCACCGCACGTGACGCAGCAAGCTCGACCGTCCTCTTGAGCGACATTCTCAGACGGGGAAGCCGATGCGGCGCCTTGACGACATAGTCGTCGAGCCCCGCCTTCATGAGTTCGACGGCGATCGTCTCGCTGCCAGTCCCGGTGTACATGACAACCGGGCAGTCGGGGTAGAGAGCCTTGACGGCGGACAGCACCTCACTGCCTTGTGCAAATCTCAGGTTGAGATCTGTCACGACCAGACCCGGGGGGCCGTCCGAAAGCGCCGAATCAAGCGCCTCGATGGTGAACAGTTCCACGATGTCGGCATCCGGAAACAGGGCGCGAGCTTCGTGCACCACCAGTTCGCGGTCGTCCGGATTGTCGTCGATCACGAGGATCCGCATCGCACCGGCTGCCGTCATCAGTTCGCAGCCTTGTTCAACCTGATCCAGTATGCGTCGACGGCGAGCATCATGTCCACAAGCGCACCCCCGTCCATCGGCTTCGTCAAGTAGGAGTTGGCGCCCAGGTCGTAAGCGCGGCGAATGTCGCTCTCCTGATTGGACGAGGTAAGAATCACGACGGGGATGCGGCGTGTCCGCTGGTTGGCGCGAATCGCCTGCAGCACCTCGAACCCCGAAAGCCGCGGCAGCTTCAGATCGAGAAGGAAAAGGCCGGGCATGGGAAAGCTTGGGGAATCGCTAGGGAAGTCGCGATGGTTCAGGAAGGCCAGCGCCTTCTCACCGTCACCGATCACGGTCACGGGGTTGAGGATGTTCGCTTTTCGGAGGGCACGAACAATCAGTTCGGCGTCGTCGGGATTATCCTCGACCAGGACCAGGGGCGACCCATTGTCCATCAGGTCGTTCCCGCATCTTCGACCGATGCCGCGCCGCCATCCGTTGCCCCAAGTTCAATCCAGAACTTGCTGCCGTGACCGAGGGAAGATTCCACACCGCAGGTGCCCTCCATTCGCTCGACGCCGGTCTTGACGATGGCAAGGCCGACGCCGGTGCCCGGGTAGGTTTCCTGGCCATGCAGCCGCTCGAACACATTGAAGATGCGTTTCTGGTGTTCCGGAGCGATGCCGATCCCATCGTCCTCAACCCAAATCCGCACGCGATTCTCGCGCTGTTCCGCTCGCACGGCGATCCGGATCGGGCGGCCTTCTTCGTGGAACTTCGCAGCATTGGTCAGCAGATTGGTGATCACCTGCCGGAAGATCGTCCGGTCGGCCCGGACCGGCGGCAAGGGCGAGGTCACCTCAACGATAAGGCGGGTCGGGTCCGCAACCGAATGCCGGATCTCGTCAACCGCGCGATCTACAACCCCGGCTGAATCCTGGACCTGGAGCATGACGTCCGAGCGCTGGACACGGCTGAATAACAGGAGATCGTCTATAAGTAATTCCATCCGCTTCGCGGCGCTCACTACACGGGACGCATAGCGCCCGCCTTCGGCTCCAAGCGCCTGACCGAAATCTTCAAGCAGGATGCGCGCGAAGCCCTCCATCGCTCGCAGGGGAGCGCGAAGGTCGTGGCTGACTGTATAGACGAACGCGTCGAGTTGGGCGTTCGTCTCTTTGAGGGCGACGGTGCGCTTCGCGACCTCCTCTTCCAGCGCCAGTCGAAGCAGCCCCGAGTCACCGCGCATCTCATCGAGCACACGGAAGCGGTCCACCGTTGCCGCCAGCAGATTGGCGTATCCCCGCAAAAAGGCGATATCGGTCGTGGTGAATTCGCGGGGAACACGGCTATCAACCTGAAGAATACCGAACGGGGGCCGGTCCGGGCCGCCGATGATGATGACGTTCGCGACGGCACGCGCGCCATTCTCGATCAGGAACGGAGGGTACTCGAAGCGGGTTTCCTTGGCGATGTCAGGCGAGATCATCGGCTCGCCCGTCCTGAGCGCATAGCCTTCCGACGTATTGCCTTCAGCATCGATCTTGGCAACGCCGACCACGCCATCGGCCCAGCCGACACCGGCGCGGACGATCAATGTTCGACCGTCGTCCTGAAGCTGCACGACCTTGGCGAGGTCCGTGCCGAGAGCCTGGCCCACCAACCGGCACGCCTCGGTGAGGATCTCATCGAGGTCCGATGACTGGAGTGCCAGTTCGCCGAACTTGGCGAGGACCTGGTGCTGGCGCAGCAGTTCCGACTGGTTCAGCCCCTCCCCGGTTGCCATACCTCTCCTGTGGGAGTCGCTCCCCGTTGTTCCGCGAGATTATTACATGCGGACGCCGCCCTGGTAAAACAACCATTGCGGTGCCATCGAGGTCGCGGCGGGACGGCAGGGGTTTAGCGGAGTTCCCCACCGCCGGGTGCCCCGGCGCTGGGTTTCAGGCCGCTTGCCCTTCTTCCCAATGCAGAACAAAATATCGTGATCCAAACGATGAGCGCTGCCGGAGGCCATCATCAGCTGGACGACCTTGCCGGCAGTGCCGTGCAGGGCATCCGCCGGGAGCAGTTCCACTATGGGTATTCGCGAGGCCGGCGGGGTGGCCGACTTGTTCAGCGCCGCGGAGGTCCGCGTCACCAGGGCCGCTTCGTGCGTGCCGAGGGTCCACGCGCCGCGGCGCCCATCCGCCGACGCGACACCGACTGCCAGCAAGACATTTAGCCAGGCTAGCGCGACGGCGACGGTCTGACTAGCGGGTTCGGTCACGGTGCCCGTGTCGCCGAGGAACACCATCAAGGCATTCACCACATCGGAGAATGCCGAAGCCGCTGCCATGCGCCGCCGATCGGCGGCGGCGATCCGG
>JANPIH010000050.1:0-4105 GCA_031424895.1 Rhodospirillales bacterium | reverse complement strand
GCCTACACTCTGCGGCACCCCAGCGCCGTCATGCGAACCGGACCAACCGGAGACTCGCATGACACGACGAACGAAACTCTCGGCCACCGCCGCGCCGCCCACGGTCGCCGCGATCCCGCCAAACCACGTGCCAGGCCGGCTAGCGGCCCTGCAGTCCGCCGACATGGCGGAGCTGCGGGCGCAGTGGCGCAGCCTCTTCGGCACTGAGCCGCCCGCCTATAGCCGCCGCTTCATGGCGGCACGCCTGGGCTATCGAATCCAAGAACTCGCGTACGGCGGGCTACGGCCGGAAACCCTGGCAAGGCTGGAAGCCATCGCCGAGGCGGTCGACGGCAAGAAGCGCCCCCTGCGCAGCGTGCCCGCCAAGCAACGCCCGGTGCCAGGCACCCGGCTCGTCCGCGAATGGGGCGGCGTTGACCACACCGTGACCGTGCTGCGCGATGGCTATGAATGGCAGGGGCGCCCCTACCAGTCGCTGTCCGCCATAGCGCGCGCCATGACCGGCACGCGCTGGAACGGGCCGCGATTCTTCGGGCTGCGGGGGCAGGGCGCATGAAGCGGCAACGCGAACCCGACATGCCGGCCGCGGTGCGCAAGCGCCGCTGTGCTGCCTACACCCGCAAGTCCACTGAGGAAGGGCTGGAGAAGGAGTTCAACTCGCTGGACGCCCAGCGCGCTGCCTGCGAGGCCTATATCCTGTCGCAACAGCACGAAGGCTGGGTGCTGGTGCCCGACTACTACGACGATGGCGGTATCTCTGGCGGCACGCTCGACCGGCCGGCGTTGCAGCGCATGCTCGCCGACATCGAATCGGACCGGATCGATATTATTGTCGTTTACAAGATCGACCGGCTCAGCCGCTCGCTGATGCACTTCACCAAACTGGTCGAGGTGTTCGACGAGCACGAAGTGACTTTTGTGTCGGTGACTCAGTCGTTTAACACGACCACCAGTATGGGCCGACTGACGCTCAACATATTGTTATCGTTTGCTCAATTTGAACGAGAGGTCAATGGCGAGCGTGTGCGCGACAAGATCGCGGCGTCGCGGGCGCGCGGCATGTGGACCGGCGGGACGGTGCCAATTGGCTACCGGGTGGAGAATCGCAAGCTGGTCATTGAGCCCGCCGGCGCCGCGCTGGTCAGGCGGGTGTTCGAGTTGTTCGCGGAGATCGGCTCGACCACCAGGATGGTGCCGATCCTGCGGCGGGAGGGGGTGCGCACCGGGGCGGGGCGGCCCATCGACAAGGGTGCCATCTACAAGCTGCTGGCCAATCGGGCCTATGTGGGCGAGACCCACCACAAGGGGCAGTACTTCCCCGGCGAGCACGAACCGATTATCTCCAGGGAGCTATGGGACCGGGTGCGCGCCAAGGTGCAGGAAGACCCGCGCCTCAGGGCGAGCCAGACGCGGGCGCCTGCCGCGGCCCTGCTCCGCGGCCTGCTGTTTGGGGCCGATGGCCGCGCCATGTCACCGACCCACTCGCGGAAGAAGGGCAAAATCTACCGCTACTACACCAGCCAGGCGATCCTGCAGGGGGAGGTGAACGACGCACGATACCGCCGGCTGCCGGCAGGCGAGATCGAGGCGGTGGTGATGGGCCAGGTCCGGGCGGTGCTGCGCCAGCCCGAGATCGTCGTCGGCACCTGGCGCGCCGCACTGGCCGAGGCGCCGGACCTGACGGAGGCGGAGGTGCGCGACGCCCTGGGCCGGCTGGACCCACTGTGGGACGAACTGTTCCCAGCCGAGCAGGAGCGGATCGTCCGGCTGCTGGTGGAGCGCGTGGTAGTGAGCGAGGCCGGCGCGGAGATCACGCTGAAGCTGGACGGCATCGCTGGACTGGCGCGGGACCTGTTGTCGCGGCCGCCTGAGATACGGAGGGCGGCATGACGACCGTCACCGTCGTGGTGCCGCTGAACATCCGGCAGTGGGGTGGGCGCAAGGCGATCATCGCGCCGGATGGGGCGCCGCTGACGCCGGACGAGGCGCAAAGCGGTCCGATCCCCATCCGCGGCGATCCGGCCCTCGTGAAGGCACTGGCCCGGGCGCACCGGTGGCGGCGAATGCTGGAGGCCGGCGAGCACGGCAATGTCCGGGAACTGGCGAAGGCCGAGAAGGTCAACGAGACCTACGTCAGCCGGGCGCTGCGGCTGACGCTGCTGGCGCCGGACATGGTCGGGGCAGTTCTGGATGGGCGGCAGCCGGAGGGGATGACGTTGCCGCGGCTGATGGAGGGGGGCGGGGTGCAGTGGGGGAACAACGGGTCAGAATGCTGGAGTTTCCGCTGATTGTGCTACGGCGACGACCTTAGCAACAGGCTCACCGCTCAGATTGGGTGATCTGGATGATTTGTGTGGCAATGTCCTCTGGTGCCAGAATGAAATCCACGCACCCACTTGCTATCGCGCTCGCCGGCATATCGGGCTGTCCGGCTGTATCGAGTTTCTGCGCGATCGTCACGCCGCCAACATCTCTTATGCCGCATAGCGCTTCGGCTCCGTCCCATCGTAGCCAGAAACGATGACCGCGATCAGCTTGCCGTTCCAGTGCTGAGTCAGGGAGCGGAGAAAGACCGTGATCACATCCGGCCATCCTCTCGGTTTAGAAATTGGCTCCAGGCGGAACTCGCCGTCCCTTACGTGCAAATCACGTTGACTCGGAATAATGAACACGCGGTTCGGCCGGATATCCAAGCCTTCGGAGATAAGGTCGACCGGCATCGTCGTATAGTGGGGCAGGATTTCATGAAGCTGGGTGGCTACGGTTCTGATGTGATTGACGATGACGATCGCGGCGCCCAGATCGCTGGGGAGGTGTCGTAGCAGACGTATGTATGCGTCTAGGCCCCCTGCCGAACCACCGACACAAACAAGCGGGAAACCATGGGTCATCCTGCTAAATGCGTCACTGGCGATGTTCCCATATAGATGTTTGATGCCAGGATTAAGCGTTGCTCGTTGATACTGATGACTTCTGCATCTTCTGTCCAGGCAAAGGCGGTCGGCCTTACGTCCGTCAGCCTCACGGTCTGGGTGCCGCCGGCACTTCTCGTCGCTCCCGCGACCGCGAATCGACAGCTAGTTGATCAAGGCGCTGGCGGTCGCACCGCTGGCGCCGGATGATGGAGGCTGGCGAGCACGGCACGGTGCGCGAACTCGCCCATGCCGAGAAGGTCAACGCGATCTACATCAGCCGGGCGCTGCGGCTGACGCTGCTGGCGCCGGACATGGTGGACGCAGTCCTGGATGGGCGGCAGCCGGAGGGGATGACGTTGCCGGGGCTGATGGAGGGCGTGGTGGTGGGGTGGGCGGGGCAGAGCGGAATAACCTGAAACGCCCCACGGTCTCTCCGGCCGATTTGTCTGCTAGCGCAGCTATCTGGAGCGAGGTGACAAGGGGGAGGCATGGCCGTAGTTATTGCGGATTGGAATTGCGCGTCCTCGATTCGGCACTCAGGAACTCTATTGCGAATGAATCGAAAGCCAAGCGGCGGCATTGCTGTGGGCCCGGCAGGGGCGGGAACGCCGACCACAAACGCAAATATGCGCTTGAATTTCGCAGGACAACGTGTAGATTGTCTTCCCGTCCCGTGCCTTGTGAGGGGCAAGCTCCCACCGGGGGAGCATCCGGTGACGTGGCCAGATTTGGTCACCGTCTTCGGTCAAGGGTCCATAAAGAGGAAATTGATCACGGAAGGGCTGCGTCAGTTTGGGCTGATGCTCCGTGGTGCAGGAGGAAAGTGGCTGTTTGTCGACGGGAGCTTTACAACTGATCGCCAACGGCCTGGTGACTGGGATGGATGCTTTCTGAGCGCGGGGATTGATTGGCAGACCGCTGACCCAAGGCTCAAAGATATAAAGGCTAATCGCACTTCGCTGAAGAAGTCCTATTGGTGCGACGTTTTTGCAGCCGAGACCATCGATCGCGACACGGGGAAGCCATTCCGTGAGTTCTTCCAGCAGGAACGGACGGGAAAGCCGAAAGGCATCCTGGTTCTCGACCTGGAGACGGTGATATGATCAAGAGCGAACGCGAGTATACCATCTCAAAAAAGGCAATCGCGGAGTTCGTCTCCAGCCGGGACGACCTGGCTGCCACCGCTGGCG
>JANPIH010000049.1:0-7718 GCA_031424895.1 Rhodospirillales bacterium | reverse complement strand
CCATGAACGACGCCGAGCAGAAGCTACGGGGGCAGCGATGAGCTTCGTGCGCGCAGCCGTGTTCGGCCGGCTCAAGCCAGCGATGCAAGCCGAGGTGCGTGCAGTCGCGGGCGCCCTGCGTCGTGCGGTCACCGCCACAGGTGCCGAAGTGCAAACCGAACTTCGCACCCAGGCACGATCCGCGGGGTTCAAGGATGGCGGCCGCAGCATCGCCAATGCCTGGCGGTTGAACCTGTATCCGGCGGCTGGTGTCGCACCGGCGACCTTCAAGCCGGCCGCACTGATCTGGTCGCGCATGCCGACCGTGGTCGACGCCTTCGACCGCGGGGCGCAGATTGTCGCGCGCGGCCGGAAGTATCTCGCCTTCCCCACCAGCTACAACGCCATCGGTGGCCGCCGCGGTGCCAGTCGCCGTGGCGGACTGCGGATCACGCCTGCGCAGATGATCCAGGCCGGGCGGCGGGGTGAGGCCTTCGTGCTGCCGAGCAAGTCGCGGCCCGGCACCGCCCTCTGGTGTCTGCGCGTGGCTGCCGCCACCGGGATGTCACGCCGCACGCGCAACCGTCTGCGGCTGTTCGTCGGCAGCGGCAGCGAGGTGCTGACCGGCCACCGCAAGGGCCAGGCGCAGCGGCGGCAGGACGTGCTCGCCCAGGGGTTTGTGCCGATGTTCTTCCTGATGCGCCGGGTGTCGCTACGTCGACGGCTGGACGTTGCCGGCGTGCGCTCCCGCGTGCCGGGCTGGTTCGCGCGCAACGCCGTCGCCGAACTGCGGGGGATCAAGTCGTGAGTGGTGCTGCCGCCCGCACTGTCGGCATCCGCGTCTCCACCGAAGGCGCGGACCGCGCCCGACGTGAACTCGAGCAGTTCGGCACGGCAGGCGAGGCCGCGCTGCGCCGCGTCGAGGCGGCGTCCCTGGCGGCCTCCCCTGGGTTGCAGCGCTTGGCCGGGGCGTCGGATATCGCCACCCGTGCCTTCCAGGGGATGGGTGGCTCGCTCGGCACCGTCGGCAGCACCTTTGCTGGCGTCTCCGTCGCGGCCGGCGGGCTGACCGCCGGGATCGTGGCGATGGGGGCTGCTGCGGTCGCCGCCGGAGTGCAGATCGCCAAGGCCGGTGACACCGCCACCGCCGTTCTGGCCCGGCTGGCGAGTGCCACCGGTTCTGCTTCAGCGGCTGAGCGCGCATTCGAGGGGCTGTTCCGCCTCTCGCAGCAGACCGGCATCTCGGTCGCCGACAGCGCCGGTGCCTTCGCCCGCTTTGCGGTGGCGGCCAAGGAGGTGGGCGCCACCAACGATCAGGTGCTGCGCCTGGTCGGCGGGCTGCAGAAGGCCGGCATCGTCGCCGGCGCCTCCGCCGAGGAGACCGGGGCGGCAACCCAGCAGCTGGCCCAAGCCCTGGCTTCGGGCGTGCTGCAAGGCGATGAACTCCGCTCGCTGCTGGAGAACATGCCGCAGCTGGCACAGGCGCTTGCCAAGCAACTGGGTGTCGGCCTCGGCCAGCTACGGCAGATGGGCAGCGAGGGGAAGCTCACTGCTGATCGCGTTCTGCCGGCCTTGATCGCCGCCGGGGAAAAACTGGCTTCTGAGTTCGATAAGCTTCCGCCGACCATGGGTCGCGCCTTCGGCGTGCTCGGCGCGGCGATGGACAATTTCGCCAGCCAACTCGACAAGGCGCTCGGCCTGTCCCAGGCGATCGCCAAGGCGGCGATGGAGGCCGCCGCCGCGGTCAATGCGGTGCAACGCTATGTGGCGCCGACCGACCGTCAGGCGGCCGAGAACGATGTCGCTCGCACCCGCGCCCGCCTGAAAGCGTTGCGTGCCGGGCCCGCGATGGACGACGGCTCCGACCCGGCCAAGGGTTACTCTGCGGTTCAGCGCGCGCAGCTGCAGGCCGCCGCTACGGCGCGGCAATCGGCGTTGCGCCAGGCCGAGAGCGAGCACCGCGCCGCCAACGACCGGCTCGGTGAGATCGAGCGCGACGCGCAGCAACAGCGCTTCGGCGAATACGTCACCGCTCAGGCCAAGGCCGCCGATGCCGCCCGGACCCGCACCGCCCAGGAGGTCCGTGAGGTCGTCGAGGCCAACGACAAGAAGCTCAAGGCCACCCGCGATTACCAGGAGCAGCTACAGAAGATTGCCCGCGCCGAGGCAGCCGGGGTCACCACCCTGCCGGGCGGCGCCAGTTTCGATGCCACCAAGGCCCGCGCCGATGCGCTGCGCGAGTACCAGGACAAGCTGGCCAAGGCCAACGAGGAGGGCCAGAAGGCCGCCAAGCTGGCCGACGACCAGGCCGCCAAGGTGGCCAAGGTCTCCGAGGCTCTGGCGGTCGAACTCGATCGGCAAACCCGCCTGACCGAGGCCCAGCGCAATAGCAACGATGTCGTCGCGGCGCTCAATGTCGCCCTGGAGGTCGAGAAACAGCTTCGCGATGCCGGCATCCCGGCCATCGAGAAGCGCACCACGGCTCAGCAGCGCGAGGCCGAGGCGATTGAGAAGACGGTGCGCCTGATCGAGGCGCAGCGCGCTGCGTACAAATCCGCCCAGGAGGACCAGAAGAAGCTCGACGAGGCGCGCAAGGAGCAGGAGCGCCAGGTCCAGTCCACCACCGATGATGTCGTGCGCTATGCCGGCGACCGCTTCGCCGATTTGTTCGCCCAGACCGGCCGTGGCTGGGCCGGGGTGATGGACGATCTCTACCGGCTGGCGCGCTCGACCTTTGCCCGCATCGCTGCCGAGGCGGTGATCCGGCCGATCGTCACCCCCATCGTCCAGGGCATCTTCGGTTCCGGTGGAATCGGCGGTGTCGGCGGCGCCGCTTCGGGGGGCAGCTCGCTGATGAGCCTGCTCGGTCTGGGCAATATCGGCGAGACGCTGGGACTGACCGGCCCCGGCGGCCTGCTCTCCAGTATTGGCTCCGGCCTCGGACTGACCGGCGCAGGCGGATTGCTGGGCGCGACGGCCATCACCGGCTGGGGCACCTCGACCAGTGCCGCGCTCGGCGCGATGGGCGGGGCCTACGGCCCGGCCTCGCTCGCCCAGCTGCAAGCATTCGGGGGTGGCGGGCTGTTCGGCGGCACCGGCGCGACGTTCGGCTCGCTGCTCGGCGGTGCCGGTGCCGGCTTCGGAGCGGGTATGCTGCTCAACAGCGTGCTCGGTGGCAACCAGACCGGCGGGATGGTCGGCTCCGGTGCCGGAGCTCTCGCCGGGGCGGCACTCGGCTCGATCATCCCCGGCATCGGCACCTTGATCGGCGGTCTGCTTGGCGGGGCCGCCGGTGGCGGGCTGGGCGGCCTATTCGGCCCCGGCGAAAGCGTGCGCGGCTATGGCCTTCGGCTGCAGAGCGCTGGCTGGGGCGCGGACGGTGCCCCATCGAACGCGATGGCCGATCAGCTGATGCCGATCGACTACCGGTACTACAATGAGAGCGGCAAGGCGGTCTTCGCGCAGGCCGAGCAGGTCGTCGCCGCCACCAACGCCTACCTGGCGCAGCGCGGCTTGCAGGTGGGTGGTGTCAGCATCATCGGCGGCAACAAGAACGGCGCCGACTATTCCTGGGCCGATGCCGGTTCGGTGGAGGAGGCGTACACAAGGCTGCGCTTCGCGTCAGTGGACAATGCCGACCTTACCCGCTCGCTGGAGGGCAAGACCTTCTCCGGCCTGGACAAGCTGGCGCAATGGGTCGACGGCCTGCTGACCGCCCAGGCGGAGATCGACAAACTTGGCACCGAGCCGGTGCCGGCCTTCACGCAGCAGATCGAC
The DNA here is from genome assembly GCA_031424895.1 of Rhodospirillales bacterium. Classification (GTDB taxonomy): domain Bacteria; phylum Pseudomonadota; class Alphaproteobacteria; order Acetobacterales; family Acetobacteraceae; genus CAMDGX01. Next base: position 3,962 of record JANPIH010000049.1, on the reverse strand, counting down.
GCCATTAGCGCCGCCTTCAACAAGGCAACGGAGACGGCGCGTACGTACGGGCTCGCCGAGGACAATCTCGCCACCGAGCGCGCCCGCCAGATTGCCGCCTTGGAAGCCCAGCGCACTGAGACGCTGCGCCAGGGCGAGGTGGCACTGGCGGTGCGCCGGCTCACCGCAGCTGGCAACATCGAGGCGGCGGAGTTGGCCCGCCACACCGAGGCGGCGCGGCAGGAGACGCGGGCCTTCACCGAGCAGCTCGAAGCGCTAGCAATCGCCGCCGCCGAGAAGTCGCGGCTGCTGGTGGAGTTGGAGGAGACGCAAGCGGCCGAGCGGGCCGCCATCATCGAGCGGTATGCCCAGCAGGCGCGCGATGCCCTGCTGCGCACCGGGGGTGCCATCCGTACCTATATAGACGGACTTCGCGCCGGAGCTTCCGGCGGCGCCTCGCCGACCGACCGGCTTGTGGAGGCGCAGAACGCCTTCGGGCGGGACCTGGCCCTGGCCCGCGGTGGCGACGGCGACGCGTTGTCTCGCATCACCCAGACCGCCGACACGCTGCTGGCCGCCGGGCGTGGCATGTATGCGTCTGGCACCGACTTCCAGGCCCTGCGGCAGTTCGTCATCTCCAGCCTGGAGAACCTACCTGCCACCCAGTCCTACGACGCGCAGATCCTCGCTGAGTTGCAGCGCCTGGGTGGCTCGATCGATGTCCAGGTCGGCATCGAGGTGGTGCGCGTCATCACCGAGGCGCTGAACGCCCTGCCGGACGCCGAGCGAGCCCGGCTGGTGCAGAGCGCCACGGTGCTGCGCACGGTCGAGGAACAGCTGGGCCGGCTGCTGACCGATGGTGAGATCGACGCCCTGGTGCAGGGGGCCATCGTGCGCCGCGACATCGAGCAATCGATGCAGCGGGACCTGTCCGTCGCCGAGCGCGGCGGGCTGGTGCAGGCGGCGGACATCACCCGTGCCATCCAGCAGGCGATGGCGCGCGACCTGTCGCCCGCCGAACGGGCGGGCCTGCTCTACGACGCCGATATCACCCGCGCGATCCAGCAGGCAATGGGCCGCGATCTCTCGGTCGCAGAGCGCGACGGGCTGGTGCAGGCCGCCGACATCACGCGGGCCATCCAGCAGGCCATCGGGCGCGACCTGTCGCCCGCCGAACGCGCCGGGCTCGTCTACGACGCCGATATCACCCGCGCCATCCAGCAGGCGATGGGGCGCGACCTCACCGACGCCGAGCGTGCCGGCCTGGTCCAGGGCGGTGGCATCCTGCGCAGCATCGAACAGGCGATCGGCCGCAACCTCTCCGATGCCGAGCGCGACAGCCTGGTGCAGGGCGCGAGCATCGCCCGCATCGTCGAACAGGCGCTGGGCCGCGATCTCACCGCGGCCGAACGCGCCGGCCTGATTGCCGGCGGCAGCATCCTGCGCAGCATCGAGCAGGTGATCGGGCGCACCCTGTCCGACGCCGAGCGCGACAGCCTGGTGCAGGGCGCCAGCGTTGCGCGGGTGATCGAGCAGGCGATCGGCCGCGAGCTCACCGCCGACGAGCGTGCCGGACTGATCCAGGCGACCAGCGTGGTGCGCACCGTCGAGCAGCAGCTGGGTCGGGTTCTGACGGACGCCGAGCGAGCGCTGGTCGTCGAGAGCGCCATCGTCACCCGCGGCATCAACCAGACCATCTTCGCGCCGACCGGCACCATCGTCGTCCCCGAGAACGAGGCGGTGTTGCGCGGCATCTTCCAGCAGGTGCTCGCCGCCACCGGCGCCCAACTGCTCACCGACGAGAGCATCACCCGCATCATCCGCCAGGCGGTCGAGACCACGGAGACGATCCAGATCAGCCGCTCCATCGACGACAAGCTGTCCGGGCTGCTTACCGCCGCCAACGCCATCCTCGCCACCATGCGCGATGACATTGCCGCGACCCGGGGCTTTACCGGCCAGGTCGTGCACAACACCCAAACGCTGATTGACGACGCCCGTGGCGGCAATGCTGGCGAGGGCGGTGCCTTTGCCCTCGGCGGGGTCTTCACCGGCGGCAACGTCATCCCCTTCGCGCGCGGCGGCATCCCCGACCTCGTCGGTCGTCCCACCCTGGCGCCGATGGCGTTGTTCGGCGAGGCCGGGCCAGAGGCAATCATGCCACTGGCCCGCCGGGGCGATGGCTCCCTCGGTGTCCGCGCCACCATGCCGGCGGCCTCCGACAGCCTGCGCGCTGATCTCCAGGCCCTGCGCCAGGAGGTTGCCGACTTGCGCCAGGTGCTGCGCGAGGCGGCGATCCTGATCGCTGGCGAGGTGCGCGCCGGCACCAGCGGCACCACCGAGGCCGTGCAGAAGCTGCGCAACACCGTCCGGGATGCCGCCTGATGTCGGAGGGTCTGAGCACCTTAATCGAGGTCACCGCCTACGACCCGGCCATCCCCGGCACCCGCGTGCTGCGCTTCACCTCCGGCCTCGGCACCATGACCCGGCCGTCGGAGACGCCGGCCAACGTCCACTTCGCCCCGCGCCTGCAGCAGCCGATCCGCTTCAAGCGCACCATGTTCTCCGCCGCCCGCCTCGCCGGCGGCAGCACGGTTGGCGTCGGCGACATCGTGCTCAACAACCTGGACCAGGGCCTCGCCTATCTCCGCGACCTCGGTATCGACGGCCGCGAGGTGGTGGTGCGCGTGGGACCGCAAGATGCGCCTTATCCTGGTGGCTATACCATCTTCCTGACCGGCACCGCCGAGCAGGTCGAGGTCGGCGCCCGCTCCGCCACCATCCGCCTGCGCGATAAACTGCAGATGCTGGCGCTGCCGCTGCAGACCAACCTCTACGCCGGCAACAATGCCCTTCCCGCCGGCGCCGAGGGCACTGCCGACGACATCAAGGGCCGTCGCAAGCCGCTGCTGTTCGGCCGGCGCTACCAGCTGATCCCCATCCTGGTGAACACCGCCCGCCTGATCTACCAGTTCCATGACGGCCAGGCGCAGGCCGTCGACGCCGTCTACGACCAGGGCGTGACGCTGACATTCTCCGGCAACAATCGCGCCAGCCTGGCAGCGCTCGAGGCCGCGACGATCGCCGCCGGCCAGTTCGACACCTGCCTCGCCCTTGGTCTGGTCCGCCTGGGCGCGTCGGCCGTCGGACGCATCACCATGGATGCGCGTGGCGATGCCGCCGGCGGTTACGTCGCCAAGGCTGGCGAGATCGTCCAGCGCATCCTGACGCAGCGGTGCGGCGTGGCTGTCGGGGATCTGGATGCCGGGTCCTTCACCACCCTCAACGCCGCCGCCACGGGCGAGTGCGGCGTCCACCTTACCGGCGAGGTAACCCGCCAGCAGGCAATCGACCAGGTCCTCAGCGGCTGCGGCGGCTGGCTCGCCCCCACCCGCACCGGGCTGTGGCAGGTCGGGCAGCTGCTGGCGCCCAGCGGCAGCCCGGCCTTCAGCTTCACCGACGTCGAGATCGAGGCCTTGGACACCCTGGCCACCCGCGATGCCGATGCCGGGATCCCGGTGTGGCGAGTGCGGTTGCGCGGCCGGCCCTATGCCGAGACGAGCGTCAACGACCTGGTCGCCGTCGGCCCGTCGCTGACCGAGGCCCGTCGTGCCGAGTTGCTGCAACCCTGGCGCGAGGCCATCGCCAGCGACCCCGCGGTGCAGACCGCCCATCTGCTGGCCCCCGAGATGCTGCGCGAGACCTGCCTGCAGCAGACCTCCGACATGGCCGCCGAGGCGGGCCGGGTGCTCGCCCTGCACAAGCTGCGGCGCGACTTCACCCAGGCCGGCGTCTGGCTCACCCAGGCCCGGGCCGCGATCGACCTCGGCAGCGCGGTGCGTCTGGTCACCAGCCGGCTCGGTTACGGCGCCGGCCGCGATTTTCGCGTCGTCGGCATCGACGTCGACGGGGTCCAGACTCCTGCTGGGGCCCGGTCGCAGCTCACCCTCGATCTCTGGGGCTAGAAACACCATGCTCAACCT
>JANPIH010000048.1:0-2246 GCA_031424895.1 Rhodospirillales bacterium | reverse complement strand
TGGTGCTGTCGCCCTGGATCGTCACCCGCCCAGCTGCCGTCGGCGTCCATTCCGTGCGCCCGGCCAGCTTGCCGATGCGCGAGGTCTGCACCCCGTCGGCCGCCTCCACCGTGGTGGTGTAGCCCGATATCGTGGTGATGAAGCGCGACGGCCCGGCCAGCGAAGGGTCCAGCGTGCCGGTGGTCTCCTGGCTCTCGATCGCCAGGGTCGTGGTCGAGGTGCTGGCGTCCTTGCGGTTGCGAACCTCGGCGCGCAGGCGCCGCGGCAGGTTGGCGTTCACGATCGCCCAGCGCCCGCCGTCCAGCGGCCGCACCGTCGCGGCCACCGCGGCCTCGCCCAGCGTCACGTCGCCGTCGAAATACGTGCCGCCGAACGGCACCTCCAGCCGATAGCTGTCGCCATCCGCCACCACCTTCAGCGCCAGCGCCGACACATCCAGCGCATTGGCCGTCATCTGCGCCAGCCAGTCGCGTACCGCCTGGGCGATCTCCCTTGCCCCCGCCTCGGATGGTGGGGCAAGCGATTGGGCCATCGCCGGCAAGGGGGCGAGCAGGCCGAGAAGCAGCGCGCCGCGCAGACGGAGTGCCGTGGTCATGGCCGAAATCCTCATGGTCGATAGCCGCCATCATAGCGCCCGCCAGCGCGACAACAATCCGGATCGGTTTGTCAGGCCGGAATCGGGCTGACCCGGATCATCTCCCCGTGCCGCGTCTCCCCCGGCAGGCACAGGGCGGCGATCGCCGGCGCCACGTCCGCGGGCCGCGGCATGGCGCTGCGGTCCTCGCCCGGAAAGGCGCCGGTGCGGATGTCGGTGGCCACCGGCCCGGGATCGACCAGGTTCACCCGCAGGGTGCTGCTGCGCGTCTCCTCCGCCCAGGCCATCACCAGGTGATGATGCGCGGCCTTGGTGGCGCCATAGATGCCGAAATAGGCGATCGGCTTCTGCACGATGCGGCTGCTGACGAACAGCGCCCGGCCCTCGGGGGCCGCCAGCAGCAGCGGTCCGCAACTGCGCATCAGCCGCAGCGCCGCCGTCGCGTTCACCGCCATCGCCGCATCCCAGTCGCGCATGTCGATATGCGGCGCCGGCGTCACCCGGCTCATCATCGCGGCGTTGGACACCAGGATGTCCAGCCGGCGGAACCGCTCGTGCAAGCTCGGGCCGAGCATGTCCAGCTTGTCGCCTTCGCGCAAATCGATCGGCAGCAGCGTCGCCGTGCCGCCGACGGCGCGCACCGCATCGTCGGTGGCCTCCAGCCCGCCCTGGGTGCGCGCCAGCAGAACCACATGCGCGCCCAGCCGTGCCAGCGCCACCGCCGTCGCCGCCCCGATCCCCCGGCTCGCGCCCGTCACCAGGGCCACGCGCCCATCCAGTTCCGCCATCTCGCCACTCCGCCCTTGCGCGGGCAAACTGGGGCAACACGCCCTCGCCCAGGAACCCCGCATGTATCAGGACCCCGTCACCGCCGCCAAACACCTGGGCCGCGAACCGATGATCCACCCCACCGCCCAGGTGCGCGACTCCACCTTCGGCGCCTTCTGCGAGGTCGGCGCGCGCACCAAGGTCAGCGAGTGCAGCTTCGGCGATTACAGCTACATCGTCAGCGACGCCGACATCATCTACGCCACCGTCGGCAAGTTCTGCTCCATCGCCGCCCATACCCGCATCAACCCCGGCAACCACCCGCTGGAGCGCGTGGCGCTGAACCACTTCACCTACCGCTCCAGCGCCTATGGCCTCGGCGCGGACGACGCGTCATTCTTCCAGTGGCGCCGCGACCACCACGTCACCCTGGGCCACGACGTGTGGATCGGCCACGGCGCGATCGTCCTGCCCGGCGTCTCGGTCGGCAACGGAGCCGCCATCGGCGCCGGCGCCGTGGTCAGCCGCGACGTGCCACCCTTCGCCATCGTCGTCGGCGTGCCCGGCCGCGTGCTGCGCTACCGCTTCACCCCCGAAATCATCGCCGCCCTGGACCGCATCGCCTGGTGGAACTGGACCCACAACCAACTGCGCGAAGGCCTCGCCGATTTCCGAACCATGACAGCCGAGGATTTCTGCCGGAAATACGACCCGGCGTGAGGGTAAGGAAAGGCCAGGGCTCTGCCCTGGACCCGCCAAGGGCGGAGCCCTTGGAACCCCGGACCTTTTCCGCCTTCGGCGGGAGGGGCCATCGAGGCTAATCGAACCGTCCGGACGGCCCCTCCCGCCGAAGGCGGAACAAAGATTGAAGGTCCAGGGGGCT
>JANPIH010000047.1:0-8712 GCA_031424895.1 Rhodospirillales bacterium | reverse complement strand
ACCCCCCGCCGCCATAGCCGGCGACGAAAACGAGGAGCCGCCCGCAAACTTGCCGAGGCACCGCGGCGACGACAACTGCAATGGGCAAACCTCTTTGCAACTTAACTTCGCGCCTATGGGGCCAAGCCCCTGGACCTTATCGTTTGGAAAACAATGGGATCAAAGGGCCGCCGGCCCTTTGGAAACCACTTTATATCAATTGGTTGAGGTCCAGGGGCTCGGCCCCTGGCGGGTCTGGGCAGAGCCCAGTCTTTCTCTTCTTCTATAAGTCGAAGTCGTCGAGACTTGGAATCATGCACCGGACGCCGCATCGGAGAAAATCCCCATCCCGGCCGGCAACGCAAAGGCGGCGCCCGCCGCCCCGGGATCGCCGGCACAGCGCCGGCCCGTCGCTGCGTCGAACAGATGCAGCGCATGCGGCGCCAGGAGCAGGGTGTGGGTCTCGCCCGGCGCCATCCGCGCGCCCGCGGGCAGTTGCACGATGAAGTCGATGCCCTCCAGCGTGCCATGCGCAAGCCGGCCCGCGCCAAGCTCCTCGATGAACTCGACCGTGAACGCAATGCGGTTGCCGGCCTCGCCCTGTCCGTCGACCAACACATCCTCGGGCCGGATGCCAATCTCAACCTCGCCCGCCGCCGTCCAACCGGGCACCAGCGCCAGGCGCGCGCCCGACGCCAAGGTCGCCACCCCGCCCGCCGTGACCCGCGCCGGCAGCAGGTTCATCGGCGGCATCCCGATGAAGCTGGCCACAAAGCGGGTCGCCGGCCGGTGATAGACATCTCCCGGCGCGCCAATCTGCTCGATGTGGCCCGCGTTCATCACCACCATGCGGTCCGCCAGCGTCATCGCCTCCACCTGGTCATGCGTGACGAACACCGAGGTGGTTGCCAGCCGACGATGCAGCCGGCGGATTTCGATGCGCATCTGCACCCGCAGCTTGGCGTCCAGGTTCGACAAGGGCTCGTCGAACAGGAACACCTTGGGCTCGCGGATCATCGCGCGCGCCATCGCCACCCGCTGCCGCTGCCCGCCGGAAAGCTGGCCCGGCTTGCGGTCCAGGAAGCCATCCAACCCCACCGTGGCGGCCACCACCTCCACCCGGCGGCTCCGCTCCGCCTTGGCCACGCCGGACACCTTCAGCGCATAGCCGATGTTCTCGGCAACACTCATGTGCGGGTAGAGCGCGTAGTTCTGGAACACCATCGCACAGCCGCGCTCGCGCGGTTCGCGGTCATTCATCCGGGCGCCGTCGATGGCGATCTCGCCGGCGCTGATATCCTCCAGCCCGGCGATCATCCGCAGCAGCGTCGACTTGCCGCACCCGGACGGGCCCAGGATGACGACGAACTCGCCATTGCCGATATCCAGGTCCACCCCGTGCACCACCTCGGTGCGCCCATAGCTCTTGCGCACCTGGCGGATCGCGATCTCAGCCATGTCTATGGTCTCTCCGTTACGGTCTATTTGTCGGCGCCGATGAGGCCGCGCACGAAATAGCGCTGCATCAGGGCGACCACGACGAGCGGCGGCAGCATCACGATCAGGCAGCCCGCCATCGCCACGTTCCAGTCGGGCGTGCCGCCGCCGGTTGCCGCCGCCGTCGGAATCAGCCGCTTCAGCTCCATCACCGCGGTGCCGTAGTTCACCCGGTCCGTGGTGACCAGGATCGGCCACAGGTATTGGTTCCAGGCATAGATGAACATGATGGTGAACAGCGCGGCCATGTTCGTCTTGCTCAACGGGATCAGCATGTCGCGCAGGAAGCGCAACGGACCCGCGCCGTCCATGCGCGCGGCCTCGACGATCTCGGCGGGGATGGTCAGGTAGAACTGGCGGAACAGGAACGTGCCGGTGGCGGTGGCCACCAGCGGCAGCACCAGCCCGGTGTAGGAATTCAACAGGTTCCACTCCAGCGCCAGCTCCACCCCGGTCAGCATCCGCCACAGCCAGGCAATCCCGGTGATCTCCAGCACCGCCTGCGCAGGCGCCAGGGCGTTGGCCGCCACCGCATAGGTCGGCACGATGCGCACCTCGAGCGGCAGCATCAGGGTGACGAAGATCATCCAGAACACCAGCATCCGGCCGGGAAACCGGAAGAACACGATGGCGAATGCGGTCAGCGAGGCGATGAATATCTTGCCCGATGCCACCATCACCGCCACGAACAGGCTGTTCAGCAGCTTGTCGCCCAGCCCCGCCCGGTTCCACGCCTCGGCCAGGTTCACCAGCAGCTGGTTGCCGGGGATCAGGCTGATCGGCGGCGTATTGATCTCCTGGATGGTGAGGCTGGCGGCGACGAACACCAGCCACATCGGCACGAAGGCAATGGCAAGGCCAACCACCAGGATGAGATGGGTCGCCACATTCAGGATGGGCGTGCGTTCAATCATGGCGTGCGATCACTTGTAATGAATCTTGCGTTCGACATAGCGGAACTGCACAACGGTCAACCCGATCACCAGAAGCATCAGCACGATCGACTGCGCGGCCGCCCCGGAGTAGTCCAGGCCCTTGAAGCCGTCGAAATAGATCTTGTAGACCATCAGCGTCGTCGCTTTGGCCGGCCCGCCCTCGGTGGTGATGTCGATGATGCCGAAGCTGTCGACGAAGCTGTCGGTAAGGTTGATCACCAGCAGGAAGAAGAAGGTCGGCGTCAGCAGCGGCAGCTGGATGTCGCGCATGCGGCGCAGCACGCCCGCGCCATCGATCGCCCCCGCCTCGACCAGCGCGCGCGGGATCGCCTGAAGCCCGGCCAGGAAGAAGATGAAGTTGTAGGCAACATACTTCCACGCATAGGCGATGATGATCATGATCATCGCGTGGTTGCCGTTCATCGCCGGGTTCCACAGATTGGGATAGATCTGGTTGAGGGCGGAGAACACGCCCGCCTCCGGCGCAAAGACATAGCGGAACGCCACCGCCGCCGCGGGTGCGGCCACCGCGAACGGCCAGACCAGCGCGGTGCGGTAATAGGCATAGCCGCGCAACTGTCGGTCGCAGAACAGCGCCATGGTCAGCGCAATCCCCATCGCCAGCAGCGACGCGGCGACCGCGAAGATCAGGCTGCGAACCACCGAGCTCCAGTAGTAGCTATCCTCGAAGATCGCGACGAAATTGTCGAAGCCGACAAACTGGCTGCCGCCGCCCCAAGGCTGCTCCAGGGTGAAGGCCCAGAACAAAGCCGCCCCAGTCGGCCAGTAGAAGAAGGTGAGCACCAGCAACGCCTGCGGCACCACAAGCGCGATGCCAAGCCAGACGGTTCTGAAGTAGGCTCGGTTTTCCATCCAGTCAGACCCTGCGAAAGACGGTCGCTCAAAGGCGTCCGGCGGGACCGATCGATCCCGCCGGACGTGCAGTCGTGGCAGATCAGGTCAGGGCAGCTGCTTGCCGGCGTAGGTCTTCTCGAAGCGGCGCAGGATCGTGTTGCCGCGCTCCACCGCCTGGTCGAGACCGGCCTCGACGCCCACCCTGTTGGCGAAGATCAGCTGCAGCGCATCGCGCGTCTCCTTGCGGATCTGGATAAACCCGCCAAGACGGATGCCGCGGCTCACCGGGGTCGGCTCGCTGGCGGTCAATTGCGCCAGCGCGATCTCGCGGCCCTTGAACGGGGCAGCATTGTAGAACCCCTTGTCCATCATCGCCTTGAAGCCAGGGTTGGTCACCGGGATATAGCCGGTCACGGTCGAGAAATACTCCTCGCTTTCCGGCAGCGCGATGAAGTTGAAGAAAGCAGCAGCGCCGCGGTATTCGTCCTTCGACTTGCCCGACAGCGCCCACAGCGAAGCGCCACCCACCAGCGAGTTCACCCGCTGCGTGCCGGCGAACACCGGCAGCATCGCAACATCCCAGTTCATGCCCGGCTTGGCGATCTTGCCGATGGTGCCATGGCTGGCCACCGACATCTGCGTCATCTGGCAGTCGCCGGCGCCGAAGGCCTCGCCGATCGTGGCGCCGGTTTCCTTGACCTTGATGGCGAAGATGCCCTCGTCATAGCCCTTCTTGAGGAACTTCACGTAGTCGACGAAGCGGGTCTTATTGAAGACTAGCTCGGCGTCCAGCCCCTCATAGCCGTTTCCCTTGGTGGCGATCGGCTGGCCGTGGATCGCCGAGAACTGCTCCATGATCTGCCAGGTGTCGTACTCGAAGGCGAACGGGCAGGCATACCCGGCGGCCTTCAGCTGGCGCGACACGGTCTCGACCTCTTCCCACGTCTTCGGCGCCTCGATCTTGCCGATCTTCGCGAACGCGTCCTTGTTCCAGTAGAACAGCGCAGTCGAGGAGTTGAACGGGAACGAGTAAAGCTCGCCCTTGGACGTCGCGTAGTAGTTGGCAACGCCCTTGATGTAGCGGTCCCAATCGACGGTATGGCCGTGATCCGCCATCAGCCGCTTCGCCGGGTAGAACGCGCCCGACAGCATCAGGTCGGCGGTGCCGGCATCGAACACCTGCACGATGGTCGGTTGCTTCTTGGCGCGGAACGCCGCGATCGAGTTCTGCACCGCCTCGTCATAGCTGCCCTGGCTGATGCAGACGATCTCGAACTCCTTCTGCGAGTCGTTGAAACGTTTGCAGACGTCGTTGACGCGCTCGCCGAGATCGCCGGTCAATCCCTGCCACAGCTCGAACTTGATGCGTTGTTGCGCGCTGGCATCGGTTGCCGCGCCCAGCAACGAGGTTACCGCAAGCGCCAACGCGGCGCGCCGAAGGATCTTCATGTTTTGGGTCCTGTGAGGTGAACGGGCTCACAGTTCATAGTCGCCCTACATGACACCCTGGCGACACCGGCGCGACCGATTGATGACGAATGGTCGTGGCCGGTTGATGCAACTCCGCCGCCAACGGCCGGCTGACAAACTTATGCCAAGCCTCGATGAGTTTGACTCATGGCATGGCAGGAAGGCTCGGCTCTGCCCGGACCTGCCTGGTCCCGCGCGCGCCTTCGCGCGACCGGTCAAGCCCCTGGACCTTATCATTCTGAAAAATATGGGGATCAAAGGGCCGCCGGCCCTCTGCGTGTCATCGGTAGCGCGGCTCCGCGCTGCGACGGCAGAGCCCTAGCCTTGCGTGCCTCTTGCCGTCCCCGCCTGCGTACGGGGCGCCGATCGGCGCCCCGCTGCGGGTCAACGTTGGGCGGTGCCGAATTCAGGCCATCGCCCGCCCGCGCACCCCGCGGATTTCCACCAGCTCCCGCGTCCCGCGCCGCGCGCCCATCACCGCCGCCAGCGCGCCCAGCAGCATCGTGGCGAACACCGCGAACGCCGCCGTCGACGCCCCGGTCGCCGCGGCATCGGCCGCCTTGCGCGCCTGCTCCTCCGCCCGCTGCGCCGCCTGGGTCGCCTGCGTCTCCGCCTGCTGCACCCGTGCCGCCGCATCCTGCGGGTTCAGGTTGTATTCCGCCGCCACCAGCGCATTCAGCCGCTCACGATCCGGGCCCGAAAGCGACCCGTCCATCACCCGCCGCGTCACCAGCGTCCCCATCTCCGCCTGGCGCTGCTCCTTGGTCATCGCCCCCGGCGCACCGCCGCTGGACAGCGTGGACTGCACGCGATCCACCAGCCCCTGGGCCGCCGACGCAATGCCGCCGCCCGACTCCCGTCCGCCCATCGCCGGCATCGCCGCCCCGGCCCCGCGCGCCACGCCGCCCACGATGTTGGACGCCGCACTGGTCGCCATGCTCGCCGCCCCGGCGACCAGGTTGCCCACCAGGATCGCCGAGATCAGGAATGTCGTCCCCCACACCGCCATGCCATGCAGCGTCCCGTCGGTATCGTCCGCATTGCCCGACAGCCGCGAGGCGACATACCCGCCAACCCCCAGCCCGATCAGGTTCGCCACCAGCAGCCAGATCGCCGCCCCGATGCCGAAGCTGCCCGCCGACGGCGTCTCGCGCTGCGTCGCATCCACCAGCATCGCGCCCACGCCGGCCCCCAGCGCGTTCAACATCAGCCCGATCGCCACCGCCACCACGGCGCCGGCGAACACTGCCCCCCACGATACCCGCGGCGGCAGCGATGGCGCCCCTTCCGGCCGCACCAGCGTGCCTTCCGTGATCGTGGTATCCGGTCGATTCTGCATGATCCGCATCCCTTGCCAGGCAGGCGCCCGCGGAAAATCCCACACGCCCGCATCAACGTCGCGATTCGCAACGGAGTCGCAGCGCGATGGTTCCACCCCCCACCTGTCCCACCCCGCCGCTTCGGCGCATCCTGTGGCCGAAACCACGCGCGAGCCCCGGCATGACCCGCCATACCACCGCCTACCTCCTGCTCAGCGGCGCCGCCACCGCCGCCCGCGCCCCTGAGATCCTGCGCGGCCTGGTCGCGCTCGGCTTCCCCCAGGTCATCTGCATCCCCAGTCCCAACGCCGCCCGCGTCGTTGCCTTCACCGACCTCGCCGGCATCCAAGGCGTCACCCTGGTCGAATCCTGGTTCGACACCGCCATCCGCCCCCGCCCGCCGCACGGCGTCCTGCTCTTCGCCCCCTGCTCCTTCAACTCCCTGAACAAACTCGCCGCCGGCATCGCCGACACCCTCCCCCTGGCCGTCGCCGCCGAGGCCATCGGCCGCCGCACCCCCGTCTACATCGCCCCCTCCCTCAACCAGCCCCTGCTGGACCACCCCGCCGCCCAATCCGCCCTGCGTACCCTCCCCACCTGGGGCGCCACCATCATCCCCCCCCAATCCGATGACCGCGGACCCCGCCTCGCCCCCACCGAAACCCTCCTCGCCGCCCTGCGCCCCCACGCCCCCACCAATTGACGCCGGCCATCGCAAACCCGACCCTCCGCAAACAGAGAGGAACCCCACCCATGCCCATCGCCCTCGCCTCCGGCCTCATCGCCGCCCACACGAAAGGCCCCATCGGCTGGCTCGTCTGGGACAACCCGACCAAGCTCAACGCCCTCTCCCCCGGCATGTCCGAAGACGCGCTCGCCGTCATCGAGGCCTACGCCGCCGACCCCGAAATCAAGGTCGTCATCATGCGCGGCGGCGGCACCAAGGCCTTCATCTCCGGAGGCGACATCAAAAGCTTCGAGAAAACCCGCGCCAACGCCGAAGTCGCCCGCGCCAACCGCGCAATCCCCGCCAGGCTCCGCCAATCCATGCTCGACCTGGAAAAACCCCTCATCGCCATGATCCACGGCTACTGCCTCGGCGGCGGCATGGGCATGGCACTGAACGCCGACCTGCGCTTCGCCGCGTCGGACTCGCAGTTCTCCGTCCCCGCGGCGCTTCGCGGCGTCGCCTACGCCCCCTCCGGCCTCAAGCAACTCGTCGACCTCGTCGGCCCCAGCATCGCCAAGGACATCATGTTCTCCGGCCGCCGCCTCAAGGCCGAGGAGGCGCTCCGCATCGGCCTCATCAACCGCATCCACGAACCCCACGACCTCGAAGCCGCCACCATCGAATACGCCGAAACCCTGGCCCGCAACGCCCCCCTCTCCATCCGCGCCTCAAAGTTCTTCATCAACCAACTCGGCCTGCCCGAAGACCAACGCAACGAACCCCGCATCACCACCATGATCGACGAAGCCGAAAACTCCGAAGACTTCAAGGAAGCCACCCGCTCCTTCATGGAAAAACGCAAACCCGTCTTCCAGGGAAGATAGAACAGCCCAACCGTCGCCGAAACCGCACCCCTCTTCCCCCCCGCCGCGCCCCCGCCGTAGGGTGCAACGCCGAAGGCGGTTGCACCACCCGCCGCCAGCTCGCCAGCCACCCCTGCGGCCGAAACCATCACCCCCAGCAGCGTCAGGCGGAAAACCCAGGCACATGACCGAAACCAGCGACCAGCCCTGGATGGAGCCCTACCGGGGCTTCGAGTACCAGCCCCGCCACGTGACGGTCACCGCCGAGGAGCAGCGCCGCCTGGTCGCGCTGTGCGCCATCGACCCGGACGTGTTCGGCGACGACATCGACCCCACCGGCTTCATCAGCCTCGCCATCCAGGAGGGTGTGCGCAACCGCATCCACGCCAACGGCACGGTGAACATGGCCCAGCGCGTCGACATGCACCGCCCCCTGCGCCTGGGCGAGCCGCTCACCGTGCGCGGCCGCATCCTCGATGTTCAGGAGGTGCCGCGCGGCCGCGTGGCAACCAGCGAAACCTGGTACGAGGGCGCCGACGGCAGCCGCGCCCTCACCACCGGGCGCAGTTCGCTGCGCCCCGGCCCCCCGCCCGCCGCGGATGCGCGCCCCACCGGCGGCGCCGGCGACAAGCCGCCCCCCGTCATCCACGACCCCGCCGCGCTGCGCCGCATCGCCGGCTACACCCTGACCCCCGCAGCGGTCGCCGCGTTCAGCGGGCCGCACAATCCCATCCACTTCGACCCCGAGGCGGCCCGCCGCGGCGGCTTCCGCGCGCCGATCATCGGCGGCGGCCACGGCGTGCGCTTCCTCACCGCCGAAATCTGGAAGCGCGCCCGCCCGCTTCAACTCGATGTCGACATCCACTTCCGCCGCCCGATCTTCTGGGACGATGCGGTCGACGTGATGGTGCAGGAACAGAACGGCGCATGGACCGCCATGGCCCTGATGAAAGACGGCCGGATCTGCACCGAGGTCGCAATCAGGCGCTGGACCTGACAACCGCCCAACCCTCCACCCCCACCCCGTCATCCCGAACGAAGTGAGGGATCCACGCTTCCTTCCCCTCCGCATCCCCAACCCTCCCCCCAACACCCGCCACCCAAAGCCCCCAGCATCAATCAAG
>JANPIH010000046.1:0-27307 GCA_031424895.1 Rhodospirillales bacterium | reverse complement strand
TGCTCCGGCGCGATCGCCACGAAGGACATGCCGAACAGGGTGTCGGGCCGGGTGGTGTAAACCTCGACGTCCGCGATGTCGGCCTGCGGATCGTGCAGCGGAAAGCGCAGCCTGGCCCCCTCGCTGCGGCCAATCCAGTTCGCCTGCATGATCCGCACGCGCTCCGGCCAGCGCTCGAGGTGGTCCAGCGCCGACAGCAGATCCGGCGCATCAGCCGTAATGCGGAAGAACCACTGCGCCAGTCGCTTCTTCTCCACCGGCGCGCCGGATCGCCAGCCGCGGCCGTCGATTACCTGTTCGTTGGCCAGGACGGTGCCGTCCACCGGGTCCCAGTTGACCCAGCTTTCGCGGCGATAGATCAGGCCCGCCTTGAGGAAATCCAGGAACAGCTTCTGCTGGTGGCCGTAGTAGCTCGGGTCGCAGGTGGCGAATTCGCGGCTCCAGTCCAGCGAAAGTCCCATGCGCTGCAACTCGGCGCGCATGGCGGCGATGTTCTCCCGGGTCCAATTACCCGGATGCACGCCCCGCTCGCGCGCCGCATTCTCGGCCGGAAGCCCGAACGCATCCCAGCCCATCGGGTGCATTACGGCGTGGCCGCGCGCCCGCTTGTAGCGCGCCACCACGTCGCCGAGCGTGTAGTTGCGGACATGGCCCATGTGGATCTTGCCGCTGGGATAGGGGAACATCTCCAGCACGTAGTATTTGGGCTTTCCGTCGGTCGGCACGTCTTCCACGCGAAAGCAGCCGCGGGCATTCCATTCCGCCTGCCATTTCGGCTCGGCGGTCCGGAAATCGTAGCGCGGCCCCTCGGCCGCTGCTGTCGCATCACTCATTGGCCGACACGCTCCATCGATCGCCGCAAGAATGCTGCGCGCCCACGGTCAGGGAAAGGCAGCCGCCTGCCGGGGAGACCGGCGCCAGCGGAAGGGCAGGCTCACTCCCGAGACACCTGCTGCGACCGCAAATCGCGGGCCCGCGCCAGCACCTTATTCTCCAGCTCGTTCGACGCCGCCGCCGCCACCGCCGAATCCACCCATTGCCCGCCTTGCTGCACCTGGCGATACACCGAAACCCGCACGCCATCGGCGCGCAGCTGGCGACCAAGGATATAGGCGGTCGCCTTGAACCGCTCCCCGCCCGCGCCCGGCGGCTGATACCAGTCGGTGATGATGACGCCCCCGAACGGATCCGCTGACATCAGCGGCATGAAGCTCAATGTCTCGAGCGCCCCACGCCACAGATAGGCATTCACGCCAAGGCCGCCACCCTGGTCCTGCTCGCTGGATCGGCCGCGGCCAATAGAAATGAGGGGAGCGGTATCCCCCAATATCGAGCCTCTCGGCAGCCTGCTGCGCGGGTCGCTATAGTCCTCGGGAGTTGCAACCCCACCTTGGCACCCAATCAGCACAAAACCAGAACACAGCACGATAATGCTTCGCCGGGACCATTGCAGCATATTATTGACTCTTCCACTTCCAGCTTCGGGCATACATCCAACACCAAATGTCACCTGAAGCAAAACTCGGCAGCATCTGCACAACAGCGATCGTACTAAGATTTCCCACTTCGCTCAAGGTGACAAAAAAAGGCGGCAGCTTGCGCTGCCGCCCCTTTCCGTAGGCGTTGGTAGAGTTACCAGCGCCAGGAGTTTCCGAGGATGACTGCCGTCGCGTTGATCGACTTGCTGGTGCCCGGGGCAAGGGTGGTGTCGTTCGAAAGGTTGACGCCACGCTCCTTGGCCGTTCCGGAAACGGCTTCCAACATCACGAGTGCGCCAGGCGCGTAGGCGTAACGAAGGCCGACCGAGAAGCCGGTGTCATGACGCTGCGCACGATTGCCGAACACGCCGTTGGTCGACGCCGCCATGTAATGGGCGCCCACGGCCCAGGGGCCGGTCTCGTAGGCCGCACCGACCGTATACACGGTCGAGTTCTTCTCACCGGCGATGGACAGGTTGCTGTTGCCGTTGAACGTGCCGGTGTTCATGTAGCCGCCGACACTGAAGCCCATGTAGCTGACGGTCGCGCCGGCAGCGACGATGCTCTGGCCACGAGCGGTGGTGAGAGTTCCGCCGTTCGGGTTGGCACCGGCAATGGCCGACTTGACCGCGCCGCTGCCGATGTACGCAGCATGCGCCGCAACGCCAACGCCACCGAACGTCCCGGCATAGTTCGCAGCCACCTGGAACTGGTTGCGGAACCGGTTGAAGTCGCCGGCGCCAGCTGCGAAGGGAACCAGGCTGGTCGAGATACGCGCGCCACCACCCTGGCCGATACCACCGGCGATCAGGTTGTTGCCGTCGCCCGACTGGTTCGAAGCACTCGACGGCGCGAAGGATGCACCGAAACGGAAGCCGCTGAACGTCGGCGACAGGTAGATGACCCGCTGCGAGCTGTATTCATACCCGCCGCCAATCGCGAACTGATACGGGTTCACGCCGCGCGCCAGGATCGGAGCCCAGCCGTTCCAGCCGCCGTCCGCGATCTGGCCCTCGAACGTGCCGACGCGCATGGTCGCGGCCGGACCGTCGGTCGAGCCGAACAGAACTGTGCCCCAGGCATCGCCGCCAACATAGCCGCGGGTGCGGTTGACGAACAATGTGTTCGTGCCGCGCTGA
The DNA here is from genome assembly GCA_031424895.1 of Rhodospirillales bacterium. Lineage (GTDB taxonomy): Bacteria > Pseudomonadota > Alphaproteobacteria > Acetobacterales > Acetobacteraceae > CAMDGX01. The sequence goes on along the minus strand of JANPIH010000046.1, from coordinate 24,690 downwards.
CCGCCAGTACCAACGCCGCCGGAAGCGCCGCCGGTGTTGTTGTTGGAGCGGATTTCAGCCAGGGCGCCGTAGCGCAGGCCACCCGGAGTCTGGGCGTCGAATGCCGGGAAGAAACGGAACGTGCTGATCAGCCCATACGCATCGACCTTGCCGGTGCGACGCACGCCGCCGACGACGGTGGTCGCCTTGTCGTTCGTGTTGCTCGAAACACCCGCGGCGAAGAAGAAGTAGCCGTCGAGGCGAACAACCGCCTTGCCCGGCTCAGACCGGTTATAGAGCTGGTGGCTGGTAGAACCGAGCTGGGGCTCCAGGCCGGCCGCGGCGGCCGCCCCGGTCATCGCAACTGTGGCCGCGCTGGCCAGCAGGAACTTACGCATTGCACTCTCCTTGCAGTCCCGGGTCACCCCGGTTGAGTTGGAAGGCCCCGCCCCGTTTCCCCCAGGCTGGAACAACCACCCGAATATCGTCCTCAAGTGAGGAGTGATCTCCAAGTCGTTGATACAGCCGCCAACAGGCGGGAGCAGCCGGACCTGTCGAGACTATTGCCCCTCGATTGCCCGGCCTGCAATCATACAAACACAGTCGCCATGGCATTTCCGAAACACTGTGGCGTCAAAGCCACATGCATGATCACCGAAGGTGTTCCGAAAGCGCCCCGATCGCCGCAGCGCACCGGGCTCCGGGCAAGCGCCGTACCGATGCCCCATCGATCCCGCCCAAGGCCCCGACCACCAGCCCCGCCGCCGCGCACCGTGCGAGCGCGGCCCAGCGCACCGCTCCCAGCCCCACGACGCCGGGATGGCTCGCCGTAGCAAAGGCTGGCGAGAGGAAAGCCACGCGGGCACCCGCAGCCCTGGCCCGCCGCAGTTCCATCACGCCGTGCGCCGAACTGGTGACCCAGCCGCGCAGCCCTCCCATCCCCCGCACCCGCCGCCCGCCGCGCAAATGCACCCCTGCTCCCACCGCCCGCGCCAGCCGGGCATCGCCCGCCACCACCAAGACATTGCGGCGCGCCCGGCAGATGCGAGCCAGTGCCGCGGCCAGGGCGGCCCGCCCCGCCGTTGCGTCATCCCGCAGCACCACGCCGCACATCCCGCGCGGTAAGGCCGCGGCCGCCGGCAGGGGATTGCCAAGCCGAACCGGATCGGTGAACAGCCACAGTACTGGCGCGTCGCCCCCACTACGCTGCGATCGGCGCTTGACCGCGCGCGCCCAACCGACAAGCTTGCGATCCATGAGCGCCCCCGCCACCACCGACCTGTCATATAGTCATGTCGCCGCCGGCCTGTCCGCAGTGCGCGCACGCATGGCATCGGCCATCGCCCGTGCTGGCCGCGTGCCCGAGGCTGTGCACCTGGTGGCGGTCTCCAAGACCCACCCGGTGGAGGCCGTGCATGCAGCCATCGCCGCCGGGCAGTTGCTGTTCGGCGAGAACCGGGTGCAGGAAGCTGCCGGCAAGTTCCCGCCGCTGCGCGCGGCCCATCCGGGCCTGCGCCTGCACATCATCGGCGCGCTGCAGACCAACAAGGTGCGCGACGCCGTCCGCGTCGCCGACGTGATCGAGGTGCTCGACCGCCCTCGCCTCGCCGATGCCATCGCCGATGCCATTCAGAAGGAAGGCCGCGCCCCCGACCTGCTTGTTCAGGTCAATGTCGGCGACGAGGCGCAAAAGGCCGGCATACCTACCGCGGGGGCCGACGCCTTCATCGCATCTTGCCGCGCGCGGTTCGGCGCCAGCTTGACCGGTCTGATGTGCATTCCACCGGCCGAAGGCGATCCTGGGCCCCATTTCGCCTGGCTTGCCGCCTGCGCCGCCCGCCACGGCCTGGCAGTTTTGTCGATGGGCATGTCCGGTGACTTCGAAACCGCCATCACCCATGGCGCCACGCATGTGCGTGTCGGCACCGCCATCTTCGGCCAGCGCGGCTGATCCCGCGGCGGCGATCTTGCGTCGATGTCTTGCCGCAGCGTAACTCTGCGCCGACGGGCAGGATGCGCCCGCTTCTCGAGGGCCGCTGCATGATGCTGTGCGAGCATGCCATGACGACCGGAACATGGTCCGTCGAACGCCGGATCCGGCCATGACCACTGCGAGCCAGCCGGGCGCCGCCCAGTCCCCGATGCGCCTCGGCGTCATGCTGGGCGTTCTCGGCGTGGTCTATGGCGATATCGGCACGTCGCCGCTATATGCCTTCAAGGCAACGCTGGAGCACTTCAAGCACGACGGCCTCGACTCAGCGGACATTCTCGGCATCCTGTCGATGATTTTCTGGTCGCTCATCCTCGTCGTGACCTTCAAATACGTGCTGCTCGTCATGCGGGCGGACAACCGCGGCGAGGGCGGCATCCTGGCGTTGATGGTACTGGCGCAACGCGGCGTGAACAATGTGCGGCTGCGCGGCGGCATTGCGCTGGTCGGCATCACCGGCGCATGCCTGTTCTTCGGCGACGGCGTGATCACGCCGGCCATCTCGGTCCTGTCTGCCGTCGAGGGGCTCAAGATCGTAGACCCCCGCCTGCAGGATGTCGTCACGCCAATCGCCTTGCTCGTAATCCTCGGACTTTTCCTGATTCAATGGCGCGGCACCGGGCTGATGGGCCGGCTGTTCGGTCCGATCACGCTGCTCTGGTTTCTTGCCCTGGCAGTGCTTGGCATCGTCGAAATCGTTGCAAACCCCACCGTGCTGCTGGCCCTTTCGCCAACCTATGCGATTCATACGATCGTCAACCACCAGTGGATCGCAGTGATCGCGTTAGGCTCGGTCGTTCTGGCGGTGACGGGTGCCGAAGCGCTCTATGCGGACATGGGCCATTTCGGCGCCCGCCCGATCCAGCGGGTCTGGCTGTATCTGGTGTTGCCGGCCCTGGTGCTGAACTATTTCGGCCAGGGCGCGCTCGTGCTGGCCAATCCCGAAGCGGTCGAGAACCCTTTCTACCTGCTGGCCCCGGAGTGGTTCCGACTGCCGCTGGTGTTGCTGGCGACGGCTGCCACCGTCATCGCCAGCCAGGCGATGATCTCTGGCGCCTACTCCGTTGCCCGCCAGTGCATGCAGCTTGGCTTTCTGCCCCGCCTGACGGTGCGTCATACCTCCTCCTCGGAAGAGGGCCAGATCTATCTGCCGCAGGTGAACTGGGCACTGTTGGTGGGCGTGGTGATCCTCGTGTTGGCATTCCGGACCAGTGACAATCTCGCCGCAGCCTACGGCATCGCGGTGACCGGTACCTTTCTGTGCACCAGCGCACTTGCCGCCATCGTGTTCCGCCGCCACTACGGCTGGCGCCGCGGGACAGTGTTGTTGGTATTCGGAAGCTTCTTCGTGCTTGACTTGATATATTTTGGCGCCAACGTGCTGAAGGTGCCCCAGGGTGGCTGGGTGCCACTGGTGTTGGCACTTGCCATGGTCGCGCTTATGACCAGCTGGAAGAGAGGCCGCGACCTCCTGCTCGACAGGTGGAAGCAGGACAGCCTGCCGCTTACGAGCTTCCTTGCCCGCCTGCCGCAGTCCCGCACCGTGCGCGTGCCCGGCATGGCCATCTTCATGACAGGTAATTCCGACTACGTTCCGGGTGCGTTGCTGCACAATCTCAAGCACAACAAGGTGCTGCACGAGCGCGTTCTGTTCGTGACGGTCGCAAACGAGGACATGCCGTCGGTCCCGGCGGCGGAACGTGCGTCTGTCACCCAGCTTGCCGAGGGCATTCATCGCGTTGTTGTTCGCTACGGCTTCATGGAAAGTCCCCATCTCCCTCGTGATCTCGCGGCGATCTCAGCCGCGGAAGGCCTCGATTTCGACCCACTTCAGGCCAGCTATTTCCTGGGCCGCGAAACCCTGGTTGCTGCCGCGCGACCCAGAATGCCTATCTGGCGGCTGTGGCTGTTCCTGGTCATGGCCCGCAATGCGATCTCCGCCACCGAGTTCTTCCGCATTCCTACCGACCGAGTGGTAGAACTGGGCGTGCGCGTAGCGATCTGACGCGATGTCCGACCGGGCAACTTCGTCCGATCGGATCTTTTCCTGTCTTCGGCACTGCTTGCGCCCCCGTTGCGGCCAAGTGCTGGTCTCCTTCAGCCACCAAGCTGGACACATGGCCCACCAAAAGGCCCAGTGCGTCAGTGCCGGTGCCCCGGCCCCGCGGCTCCCGCCGCCTGTACCGTGACTGTGGCAGTTACCGAGGGCGCCTTCTCGAACGTGATCGTCAGGGGAAAGATGTCGCCACGGTTGAGCGGCCGCTTCAAGCCAATGAGCATGATGTGGTGTCCACCCGGCTTCAGCTCAACCGGTTGGCCGGGTTGAACTGAAAGATGCAGCACCTCGCGCATCTTCATCACGTCGCCATCGCGGATCGTCTCATGCAGCTCGACCCGCTCCGCCACCGGCGAACTGGCCGAGACCACCCGGTCGGCAGCCCCCGTCGCGGTCATCGTGAGGAACACGCCGCCAACCCGGGCCGTGCTGATGGTCGCCCGGGCCCAAGCCTCGCTCACCTGAATGACCGGCGCCTGCGCCCATGCGAAAGGCGCCGGCGCAGTAGCGGCCAGGGCCGCCAGGGCCGCTGCCACGAGAACAGAATATCGCATCGCTTCATGTCCTGTTGCGCCCGTAGGGACGCCGGAAGAGGAGATAGGTCCGATCGCTTCAACCGGCAAACAAAGGCGGCGCACGCGAGGCATAATGAGTCCATCCAACTCTCCCCGCCACCGACACCGACGGAACAGCCAAGTGCGGGTCCACCTGCGCCAGTGTCGGCAGCCCGACGGTCGCCACCAGCCCCGCGGTCGGCATCGAATGCTGACGGGCCAGGCAATGGTCATGCGGATATCTGGCCGGCATTCCAGCCGGGCCGCCGGCTAAGCAAAGGGCACCAGCCATTCGCGCTCTGGTAAGCGCCGGGTCGCCGGCGACTATTTCCCGCGGTGCTGTGCCGAGGGCCAAACCGGCGAACAGCGGAAAGAGAACAGTCCCTACAGAAAAGACGATGGATTATCTGCGGGACCTGCCACGCGTGTCCCCGGTGCGGTGGTGGAGCCAAGCGGGATCGAACCGCTGACCTCCTGAATGCCATTCAGGCGCTCTCCCAGCTGAGCTATGGCCCCGACACCGGAGGCGCGCATATATCCCCCTTGCCTGAACCGATCAAGTGCCCGCAACCGGGAACGGTCGCTTTCCGGCGGCAGGCAGGGTTGCGGCGCGCGCTACGCCGCCTGCAGCGCTGGCGCCACCGCGAAGCTTGCCTCAGTTGCAGCCCGCAGCCCGTCCAGCGTTACGCCCGGCGCAAGCTCCAGCACGGTCATGCCGCCGCCACGCCGGTCGACATCGAACACCGCCAGGTCGGTGATCACCATGTCCACCACCCCGGCCCCGGTCAGCGGCAGCGTGCAGCGGTGCAGCAGCTTCGGCTTGCCACCCGCGCTGTGCTCCATCAGGACCACGACACGCCGGACGCCCGCCACCAGGTCCATGGCACCGCCCATGCCCTTGACCATCTTACCCGGGATCATCCAGTTCGCCAGGTCGCCATTCTCCGCCACCTGCAACGCCCCCAGGATCGACAGGTCGATATGCCCCCCTCGCACCATGGCGAAGCTGGCGGCACTGTCGACGTAGCTGGTGGTCGGAAGTTCCGTCACCGTCTGCTTGCCGGCGTTGATCACGTCGGCATCCTCCTCCCCTTCGAAGGGAAATGGCCCAGTGCCAAGCATGCCGTTTTCGCTGTGCAGCTGTACCGAGAGGCCCTTGGGAATGTAGTTGGCCACCAGCGTGGGGATGCCAATGCCGAGGTTCACGTAGAAACCGTCCTGCAGTTCAAGGGCGGCACGCGCCGCCATCTGGTCACGGGTCCAAGACATGGACTGGTTCTCCCTATGCCGCCGGCCGCTTGCGCACGGTGCGTTGCTCGATGCGTTTCACCACATGGTCGAGCTGCACGATCCGGTTCACGAAGATGCCCGGCGTCACGATGTGGTCAGGGTCAAGGCTGCCGGAGGATACCATCTCCTCCGCCTCCACCACGGTCAGCTCGGCGGCCGTCGCCATGATCGGATTGAAGTTGCGTGCCGTCTTGCGGTACACGAGGTTGCCTTCCGGATCGGCTTTCCAGGCATGGATGATCGCGAGATCGGCGCGGATGCCGCGCTCCATTACATAACGCTGTCCGTCGAACTCCCGCACCTCCTTACCCTCGGCAATCACCGTGCCCACGCCGGTCTTGGTGAAGAAGGCCGGAATGCCGGCCCCGCCGGCGCGGATGCGCTCCGCCAGCGTGCCTTGCGGGTTGAACTCGATTTCCAGCTCGCCGGCTAGGTACTGATCAGCGAAGGTCTTGTTTTCGCCCACATAGCTGCTGATCATCTTGCGCACCTGGCGGGTTTGCAGCAACAGCCCCAAGCCGCCATCATCCACGCCCGCGTTGTTCGACACGAAGACGAGGCCCTTCGCCCCGGACGCGCGGATCGCCTCGATCAGCACCGACGGGATGCCGCACAGGCCGAACCCGCCGGCCATGATCGTCATGCCATCGCGAATCACGCCGGCCAGCGCCGCTGCGGCATCCGGAAAAATCTTGTTCACCGCCATCGCTCACCTCCGCCCTGATCCGGCAAACACGCAAGTGCCATTGCCCAAGGCCACGCGCAAGCGGGATGCCACCAAGCCGGTACTGGAGGCGATCAGCGCAGCAGCACACCATGCTGCCGCAGGAACCCGAGCAGCGGCAGCAGCGGCAGGCCGATAATCGCCGCATGCTCGCCCTCGATCGCATCGAACAACTGCAGCCCCGGCCCTTCCACCCGATAGGCACCGACCGTCGTCAGCAGGACATCGCCCTCCAGCGCCACATAGTGCGCCAGGAATGCCTCGGAGAAATCGCGCATCGTCAGGCGCGGGCGCGCCACATGCTGCCACACCCGCCGCTCGCCCCGCTGGCACACCACAGCGGTTACCAGTACGTGAGCGCGCCCACGCAAGGTCCGCAACTGCGCGCGCGCCGCATCGAGGTCTGCCGGCTTGTCGAACCACTGCTGCTCGCAAACCAGCAGCTGGTCCGCCCCAATCACCAGATCATCAGGATACTGGCGCGCGACCCGCTCTGCCTTCAACGCGGCGAGCAGCAACGCTGCCTCGTCGGCCGAGAGCCTGTCAGCGCGCGCACTGGCCTTCACCTCTGCCTCGTCCACATGCGCAGCTACCGCTTCGGCCTCGATCCCAGCCTGGTGCAGCAGCGACAGGCGATAGTGCGATTGGCTTGCCAGGATCAGCCGCATACATCGCACCGCCGGCGTCCGCAACGCGCTATCCTGCCCGCCGCGGCCCATTTGGTCACGACGGCACGCCACCGATCCGGCGCCGGTGCTCATGCCAGGCGTCCATCAACTGCAGCACCGTCGCCGCCGTCTCCTCGATCGACCGCCGCGTCACGTCGATCACCGGCCAACCTCGCCGGGTGCATAGCCGCCGCGCCCAGAGCAACTCCGCCTTCACCGCCTCGGGGTCCACGTAGTCGCCGCTGTTCTGCCTGGCCGCAGCCGCCGTCGCTGCCGCGCCGATCATCCGCAGCCGATGCCGGCGGATTTCGATCAATGCGCTGGCTTCCAGCGTCAGCCCGATCACCGGACAATGCGACGTTGCCAGCTCCGGTGTTTCCGCGATGCCCGGCACCAACGGCACGTTGGCGCACTTGATGCCGCGATTGGCCAGATAAAACGACGTCGGCGTCTTGGAACTTCGCGACACACCCACCAGCACCACATCGGCCTCGCCAATCCCGGCATGCGCCTGCCCGTCGTCGTGGGCGAGCACATAGTGGATGGCATCGATCCGCTTGAAATAGGCATCGTCCAAAACATACTGCCGCCCGGGCCTGGACGAGGCCTTCTCGCCAAACTGATCGGCCAGCATCGCCAGTACCGGATCCAAAACATGCACCACCTGCACGCCCAGCCGCTGGCACGCTGTCTCCAGCTCCGCCCGCAGGCTTTTCTCCACCAGGGTGGACAGCACAGGCCCCGGCTCCGCCTCGATCCCGTCGACCACGCTCTGCAGCTTCAGCCGCGAGCGGATCAAGCTCCAGCGGTGATACACGATCTGCGCATGCTCGAACTGCACCACCGTCGCCCGCGCGATGGAGTTCAACGTCTCCCCGGTCGCATCCGACACGAGGTGAAGGTTCATACGGTTCGGTGTGGCGGTCATCGGCATGGGGCCGAGGATAACGGGGATAACCAGGTCCGCCAGCCCCAACCGCCAGCGCCGGCAAGAATTACGGGGATGAATGCGTCCGCGACGGTGACACAGGCATGGATTTCCCCCTCCAATGCGCCTCCTGGGGACCGTACTGATTACAATTGCAAACCCAGCGGGCTAGGCACCATCCTATATGTGGACCATCGCTGAACGCCCCACCCATGACTGGGGTACCCCAGGTACCACAGGCACATCTCACTCATCTCTCAAGTCATAAGATTTCTTTTCTGATAGAGGGACGTCGAACGAATGGGATGGGCTGGATGACGAAGACGGTGTTGCGCGTATTGAGTGGCGAGGCGGTGTGGCCGCCGCCGGTGTGGCTGATGCGCCAGGCTGGCCGCTATCTGCCGGAATACCGCGCCATGCGCGCCGAGGCCGGCGATTTCCTGAAATTGTGCCTCACGCCAGCGCTGGCTGCCGAAATTACCCTCCAGCCGCTGCGCCGCTTCGGCATGGACGCGGCGATCCTGTTCAGCGACCTGCCAATCGTCAGCCTCGGCCTCGGCCAGGATCTGCGCTACGCCGAGGGCGAAGGCCCCGTCCTGCCACCCATCCGCACCGCCGCCGACCTCGATGCCCTCAGCCTCGACCGGGTCGCCACCACCGTCGCCCCCGTCTGGGAAACCGTGCGCCGCGTCGCCGCCGATATCGGGAATGCGACACTCATCGGCTTCTCCGGCGCCCCGTTCACCGTCGCCTGCTACATGGTCGAGGGACACGGCTCGCGCGAGTTCGCCGCCGCCCGGCTGATGGCCTATCGCGACCCGGCGCTGTTCTCCCGCCTCATCGACCTGATCGTCGACGGCAACCTGATCTATCTCCGCGGCCAGGCCGATGCCGGGGCCGAGGTCCTGATGCTGTTCGACTCCTGGGCCGGCATGCTGCCGCCGGATCAGTTCCGCCACTGGGTCATCGAACCCACAGCCAGGATCACCGCCGCCTTGCGCCAAAGCCACCCGAATGTACCGCTGATCGGTTTCCCCCGCCTGGCCGGCGCGATGCTCGGCGAATACGCGCTGGGCGCCGGCGTACAGGGCGTGGCCATCGACACGTCGATGAAACCCAAGGCCGCCGTCGACATGGTCCCGCCCCACATCGCGCTGCAAGGCAACCTCGATCCGCTGGCCCTGGTTGCCGGTGGCGATGCGATGCACGCTTCCGCACGGCATATCCTGGACGCACTGCGCGGCCGACCCCACATCTTCAACGTGGGCCACGGCATCGTGCCGCAAACCCCGCCCGAGCATGTCGGGGCCCTTGTGGAGCAGATCCGTGCCGCCTGACGCCACTTCCCGTAAGCACCGCCTCGCGATCGTGCTGTTCAACCTCGGTGGCCCCGACCGGCCGAAGGCGATCAAGCCGTTCCTGGTGAACCTGTTCACCGACCCGGCCATCCTGCGCGTGCCCTTCTTCGTGCGCCCCATCCTTGCCCGCATCATAGCCCTCGCCCGGGTGAAGGCGGCTACCGAGAACTACGCCCTGCTCGGCGGCAAATCCCCGCTGCTGGAACTGACCCGGGCCCAGGCCGACGCACTGCAAGCCGAGCTTCCCGAGTTTGAGACGCGTTGCTTCATCGCCATGCGCTACTGGCACCCGTTCAGCCTGCAGACCGCCCGAGAAGTGCAGGCGTTCGCCCCCGACGAGATCGTGCTGCTGCCGCTCTACCCGCAATACTCCACCACAACGACCGGCAGCTCGCTTACCGCCTGGCGCGAAGCTGCCGCCCAGGTGGGCCTAGTCACGCCCGTGCACGCCCTGTGCTGCTACCACAGCGACCCCGCCTTCGTCCGTGCCACTGCCGCCCTGGTGCGCGCAAGCTACGAAAAAGCCCGTGCGGAACTTGATCCCACGATCCCGCTCCGCGTCCTGTTCTCCGCCCACGGCCTGCCCGAGGTGATCGTCAAGAAGGGCGACCCCTACCAGAACCAGATCGAGAAGACCTCTGCCGCCGTCGCCCGCGCCCTCGGCATCGAGGATCTGGACTGGACCATCTGCTACCAGTCCCGAGCCACGCCGCAGAAATGGATCAGCCCGTCGACTGAGGAGGAGATCGAGCGCGCCGCCCAAGACAAGGTCGCCATCCTGGTCGTGCCGATCGCCTTCGTCTCCGACCATTCGGAAACACTGGTCGAGCTGGACATCGAGTACCAGGAATTGGCCCACAAGGAGGGCGTCCCCGGCTATTTCCGTGCGCCGGTGCAAAACAGCGATCCCGGCTTCATCGGCGCCTTGGCGAGCCTAGTCCGCACCACGCTTGGCCACGTGCCCGGCCTGTGCAGCTTCGTCGGCGGGCGAACCTGCCCTGCCCCGTTCGGCGACTGCCCACACGCCCGCGCCGGGCGACCCGTTCCGTCAGAGGCCTGATGCCAACACATTTCATGCGCCGCCGAACCGCCCCACTGCGCCTGGTGATCTTCGACTGCGACGGCGTGCTGGTCGACAGCGAGCCGGTCGCGAATCGCGTGGTGGCCGAGGAACTCACCGCCCTAGGCTGGCCCATGACCGCGCACGAGGCCGATGGCCACTTCCTCGGCCTGACCTTCACCGACATGCAGCCGATCATCGAGCGCCGCCTTGGCCAGCCGCTCACCGCGGCGTGGAAACAGGCGCTGGTGCAGAAGGTGATCGACGCCATGGCCGAGGGTGTCGGCCCGATCGCCGGCGCCGTGGAGGCCCTGCACTCCACCACCGCGCTCGGCCTGCCCTGGCGCATCGCGTCGAACTCCTCGCATGAGGAAATGCATGTGAAGTTCGGCCGCCTCGGCATCCGCGAACTCGTCGCCGGGCGTGTCCACTCCCACCGCGACGTCGCCCGCGGCAAGCCCGCGCCTGACCTGTTCCTGGCCGCAGCCGCCGCCCAGGGTGTGTCGCCCGCAGAGTGTGTGGTGATCGAGGATTCCGTCCCCGGCGCCACGGCCGCCGCCGCCGCCGGCATGCCCTGCCTCGGCTACGCACCGCACCACGACGGGTCGCGCCTGCGCGCCGTCGGCGCCGTGCCGTTCCGCTCGATGTTCGACCTGCCGGGCTATCTCGCGGCCGGCAAGGAGGCCATGTGACGATCGACTTTCTCGGCCACGTCTACTCCTGGACCAAGGCGCTGCACCTCATTAGCCTGATCGCCTGGATGGCCGGCATGTTCTACCTGCCGCGCCTCTACGTCTATCACACCAGTCTCGCCCCCGGCACGACCGAGAGCGAACGCTTCAAGGTGATGGAACGCCGCCTGCTGAAGCAGATCATCAACCCGGCGATGCTGGCCACCTGGCTGTTCGGCATCCTCCTCGTGCTCACCCCCGGCGTGGTCGACTGGGGGCAGGACGGCTGGTGGCATGTGAAGCTCGCCATGGTCCTGCTCATGAGCGGCTTCCATGGTGCGATGTCCAAGTGGCGCCGGGAGTTCCTGGAGGACCGCAACCGCCGCAGCCACAAATTCTACCGCATCGCCAACGAGGTCCCCACCGTGCTGATGGTGGTCATCGTCGTGATGGTGATCGTCAAACCGTTCTGAGCGCCCCATGACCGACATCCGCACCACCCTCGCCCACGGCTACTTCACCTCCGACGACAAGGCGCTGATGAATGTCGACATCATCCATCGCTGGCTCACCGAGGATTCGGCCTGGGCCCGCGGGCGCTCTCGTGCCACGGTCGAGCGCAGCATCGCAAATGCCCTCGCCGTCGGCCTCTATGCGCCCGACCAAACCCAGGCCGGATTCGCCCGTGCGGTGACCGACTACACGCTTAACGCCCGCCTCACCGACGTTTTCATCCTGCCCCAGCACCGTAGTAAGGGCCTCGCCGTGGGGCTCGTGCGGGCAGTGCTGGAGCATCCGTCGGTGGCAACCGTGCGCGCCTGGACGCTCAATACCGACGACGCGCACGCACTCTATGCGAAGTTCGGATTTACGGCCCCGCGCCATCCGCAAGGCGAGATGGAGTGGCGTCCGGAAGGGCGGCCTGTCTGATACGTCGGCCGACTGTCCGTCGCCCCGCTTGACGCGGCGGGAATCCGAGCCTACCAAGAGAACAACGCTGCCTCAGGGCGCGTTGCCCACCGCTTGCTGTCTCTCTCCCTCATGGCAGTTCCGACCGCCCGGTGGCATCCCTCGCCCCGACCGGTCTGACGGCGGAACCGCCCTCCCAATGCTCCTCTCCTGCCGCGCTTTGCGGCACCGCACGAGGCCACCATCGATGCATCTTGCCGAACTCAAGGCAAAGTCCCCTGCCGACCTGCTCAGCTTCGCCGAGTCGCTGCAGATTGAGAACGCATCCTCCCTGCGCAAGCAGGACATGATGTTCGCGATCCTCAAGAACCTCGCAGAGAACGACCAGGCTATCCATGGCGAAGGCACGCTCGAGATACTGCCGGACGGTTTCGGCTATCTCCGAAGCGCCGAGAGCAACTACCTGCCCGGTCCTGATGACATTTACGTGAGTCCCACCCAGGTCCGCCGCTTCGGCCTGCGCACCGGCGACACCGTCGAGGGTCAGATCCGTGCCCCCAAGGATGGCGAGCGCTATTTCGCGCTGCTCAAGGTCAACACCATCAACTTCGAGCCGCCAGAAGCCGTCCGTCATCGCATCAACTTCGACAACCTCACGCCTCTCTACCCCGACCGGCGCCTGAAGATGGAGTTCGAGACGGCGGAGCCCGCCACCAAGGGGACCGCGAAAGACTACACGCCCCGGGTGATCGACCTGATCACCCCGATCGGAATGGGCCAGCGCGCCCTCATCGTCGCGCCCCCCCGCACCGGCAAAACCGTGATGCTGCAAAGCATCGCCAAGGCGATCTCACAGAACCACCCGAACGTCTTCCTCATGGTCCTGCTGATCGACGAGCGGCCAGAGGAAGTCACCGACATGTCGCGCACCGTGAAGGGCGAGGTCGTCGCCTCCACCTTCGACGAGCCGGCCACCCGCCACGTCCAGGTCACCGAGATGGTGCTGGAAAAGGCCAAGCGCCTCGTCGAGCACAAGCGTGACGTGGTCATCCTGCTCGACAGCATCACCCGCCTCGCCCGCGCCTACAACACGGTCGTCCCCTCGTCCGGCAAGGTGCTGACCGGCGGCGTGGACGCCAACGCCCTGCAACGCCCCAAGCGCTTCTTCGGCGCCGCCCGCAACATCGAGGAAGGCGGCAGCCTCACCATCATCGCCACCGCCCTGATCGACACCGGCAGCCGCATGGACGAGGTGATCTTCGAGGAGTTCAAGGGCACCGGCAACTCCGAGATCATCCTGGACCGCAAGCTGTCCGATAAGCGCACCTTCCCGGCCATCGACATCACCAAGTCCGGCACCCGCAAGGAAGAACTGCTGGTCGAGCGCGGCACCCTATCCAAGATGTGGGTCCTGCGCCGCATCCTGAACCCGATGGGCACCATGGACGCGATGGACTTCCTGCTGGACAAGCTGAAATACAGCAAGACCAACCAGGATTTTTTCGACGCGATGAACACGTAAGGCAAGCAAGCGCTTCTTTTTTGAAAAAAAAAGAAGCAAAAAACTTTTATTCTCCAAGCAGACGTTAGCAATGAGTAAAGTTTTTTTGCTTCTTTTTGTTCACAAAAAGAAGAATCCTTACTTCAAGACATCCACCGACATCGACTTCACTAGCGCCAGCACCGCCCGCCCCGGCTGCAACCCCAGCCGCGCCACCGCATCAGGCGTGATCCGCGCGAGCAGCCGCACCTCCCCGCTGCCCAGCTCCACCATCGCCGTGTGCCGCGCCGCATCCTCGGTGACCTCCACCACCACCATCGGCAGGATGTTGTGCAGGCTGATCCCCACCGGCGCTGCGGTCGCCAGGATGATCTCCCGCGCCGGAATCCGCACTCGCAGCCGCGTCCCAAGGGCGCCGGCGACCAGCGGCACCCACAGCGCCAACGGCCCGGCCCGCAGCAACGAGAGCTGCCGCGCCTGGTGATGCTCGGCCACCCGTGCCTCCAGCACCGCGCCGGCGTCGTCCCGCCCTGCCAGCGGCACGTCACCCCGCGCCGTCATCTCCGCCAAGGACCCCACCGCCCGGACCTGGCCATGCTCCAGCAGAACCAGCGTGTCGGCGATAGCCAAAACCTCGTCCAGCGCGTGCGTCACATAAACGATCGGCAGTGCCAGCGCATGCTTCAGGCGGACCAGGTAGGGCAGGATCTCCGCCTTGCGCGCTGCATCCAGGCTGGCCAGCGGCTCATCCATCAGCAACAGCCGCGGCTGCGCCAGCAACGCCCGCCCGATCGCCACGCGCTGCTTCTCCCCGCCCGACAGCGTGTGTGGCTGCCGATCGAGCAACCCCGCGACACCCAGCAGCTCGACAACATCGTCGAACCCGATCCCCCCGCCCTGCGCCCGCTTCAGCCCATAGGTGAGGTTGGATCGCACGCTCATGTGCGGAAACAGCCGCGCATCCTGGAACACCAGCCCCAGCCGGCGCCGTTCGGTCGGCACATGGATGCGCCGCGCGGTATCGGTCAGAACCGTGCCATCTACGACCACCCGCGCCGCGTGGGCTGAAAGCAGCCCGGCCATCACCCCCACCACGCTCGATTTCCCCGCACCCGACGGCCCGAACAACGCCGTCGCCCCCGCTTCCGCCACGAAGTCGATCGCCAGCGCCGGCCCCCCAGGCCATTGATGCCGCAGGGAAAACTCAATCACGCCCGGTGCCCCAGCGCCGCGCGAGCCCGCCGCCCGATCCACTCTGCCACCCCCAGCCCCAGAACGGCCAACAGGATCGACACCAGCGCCAGCTTCGCCGCGGTCGCCTCCCCGTCCGGTGTCTGCAATGCGCTGTAGATCGCCAGCGGCAGCGTCTGCGTCTCCCCGGGAATGTTGGCCGCGAACGTGATCACCGCCCCGAACTCCCCCAGCGACGCCACGTAACCAACGATCGCGCCGGACAGCACCCCCGGTAACGCCAACGGCAGCGTGATCGTCAGAAACCGGTCCAGCCGCCCTGCCCCCAATGTCCGGGCCGCTTCCTCCAGCCCCGGATCGATCGCCTCGATCGACAGCCGCACCGCCCGCACCATCAGCGGCAGCGACATGATTGCACACGCGATCGCCGCCCCCTGCGTGGTGAACACCAGCCGCACCCCGAACCACTCATGCAGCCAGGCCCCCATCGGCCCGCGCACCCCCAGCAGCAGCAGCAGCAGCCACCCCACCACCACGGGCGGTAGCACCATGGGCAGGTGCACCAGCGCATCCAGTGCCGCGCGCCCCGGAAACCGGCATCGCGCCAGCACCCAGGCCAACGCGATGGCCACCGGCAAGCCGACTGCCACGCTGCGCGCCGCAACCCCCAACGAGAGCGCCACGGCCGTCCATTCGTCAGGGGTCAGAAGCGCGCCGATAGTCCTGCCCGATCATGCTGCCGGAGGGGTCGCGGCCCGGTATATCCAATTGGCCATAGCGGGTCATCCCCGCTGCGAATGCCCGCTCAGATCCCGTCCTGCGTCGCGCGGCAACAACAGCGACACCGGCAGGGAACACAAGGAGAAACTCGCTACCACCAGGAACGCGGTCGCGAAATCCGCCAGCCGCGGCTCCTGCACGCCGGCTGCCGCCATCGTCACCGTCAGCGACGCGGCGGCCACCGAGACACCGATTGTCATCGAAACCTGCTGCACGGTGGCATAGAACCCCGTCGCGAACCCCATCCGCGGCCGTGGGATATCGGCATAGGCCAGCGCGTTGTAGGCAGTGAATTGCAGCGAGCGAAAGAACCCGCCGGCCAGCAGGATCACGTAGATCAGCGCCATCGGCCACGCCGGCTGGAAGAACGCCACCATTCCCAGCAACACCGACGATACCACGCAGTTCGCCAGCAGCGTGTCGCGAAACCCTAGCCACCGCAGCGCCCCAGTCGCCGCCGGCTTCATCGCCAGCGCCCCCAGCGAACTCACGAAGGTGATCAGCCCGCTTTCCGCCGCCGATTTTCCGAACGTCAGCTGCAGCATCATCGGCAGCAGGAACGGGATGGCGCCGATCCCAATGCGGAACAGCGTCCCGCCGGCCGCCGCCACCAGGAAGGTCCGATACCGCAGCAACCCGAAATCGATCAGCGGTGCCGCGTGCCGCCTGGCGTGCCAGCCATACGACAGCCCCGCCGCGAAACCCACGCCCATCGCCGCCCAGCTGACCCAGCCATCGAAAATGCCGCGCCCAACGGTCTCGAACCCGAACATCAGGCTCGCCAAAGCCGTGCCCGACAACAGGAAGCCGCGCCAGTCGAACGGGGTCCCGGCCGGCTCGCGCACATCGTCGACGAACAGCGTCACCAACACCACGCCCAGAATGCCGATAGGGATGTTGATGTCGAAGATCGCCCGCCACGAGAAGTAATCCACGATGAACCCGCCGATTGGCGGCCCCAACACCGGGCCCAGCAGCGCCGGCGTCGACAGCCACGCCATCGCCGCCACGAGCTCGTGCTTCGGTACCGTCCGCAACAGCACCAAACGGCCTACCGGCACCATCATCGCCCCGCCCATGCCCTGGAACACCCGCGCCGCCACCAGTTCGCCCAGCGAGTCCGACTGCCCGCACAGCACCGACCCGATCGTGAACACGATGATTGCCAGCCGGAACACGTGCTTTGCCCCGAACCGGTCGGCCACCCATCCGCTGGCTGGGATGAACACCGCCAGCGACAGCATGTAGGCCGTGATCGCCACGTTCATATGCACCGGGTCGGCCCCGAAGGCCCGCGCGATGGTCGGCAGCGCCGTGGCAATGACCGTGCTGTCCAGGTTCTGCATGAACAGCGCGCACGCGACGATCAGCGCGGTCAGCCTGGATCGCCGGCTCGTGCCTCCCACTGCCACCGCATCGGCTGCTGGCGCCGCGGGCGCAGGATTAGCGGCGGCGGCCCGCGCCTGGCCGGCACCCGAAGCGGCAGGGTCGTTCATGCCCGCAGTTTCGTCGCCCCGGCCTGGCTTGCAAACCCCCAGCGGCGGACCACCTGGGTCGCGCTGTCGCCGGTCAGCGCCGTTGCAGCCGCCCGGCGCGTATCGTCACGATCTCGGCCCGGATCGCCTCGGCCAGCGCCGGGTTGGCGCGCCGGATCTGTTGCACGCGCAGAACCTGGCCGCCGCCGGGTTGCGGGTCGATTTCCCATCGCTCCAGGAACAGCAAGTCGGCGTGCGCGCTGTGGTCGCGGATTCGTGGCAGCGCATCGCGCAGAACGGCGGTCACAGGTTCAGGGGGGTCGAGGATCGCTTCGGCCGACGCGGCTGTCATAGGCATTTCAGGCACAACTCCCAGCGGGGCAAACCCCGGACGGCAGGGAGAAGACGCGCCACGCCTCTCTGTTCCCGCGGATGCAAGGTCGATCCGCAGCAGAACATGCACCAGTTAAAGAACAGTGATCCCGGCCCGAAAGCCGCCCCACCTGCATCACGATCGTGGCAGCGGCCCGCATCGGGCCGCCGCCATCGTGATATCAGTAGCGGTAGAGGTCGTGCTTGAACGGTCCGGCCACGGTCACGCCAATGTATTCGGCTTGTGCGGGGGTCATTTTCGTCAGCTTCGCGCCCACCTTGGCCAGATGCAGCGCCGCAACCTTCTCGTCGAGATTCTTCGGCAGGGTATAGACCTGCTTTTCATATTTCCCGGCCGGGGCCGTCCACAGCTCAAGCTGTGCCAGCACCTGGTTGGTGAAGCTCGCTGACATCACGAAGCTCGGGTGCCCGGTCGCGTTGCCCAGGTTGACCAGGCGGCCCTCGGACAGCACGATCAGGCGCTTGCCATCCGGGAACACCACCTCGTCCACCTGGGGCTTCACGTTGTCCCAGGTGTAGTTGCGCAGCGCCCCGATCTGGATCTCGCTGTCGAAGTGCCCGATGTTGCACACGATCGCCCGGTGCTTCATGCGCCGCATGTGGTCCAGCGTGATCACGTCGACGTTGCCGGTCGCCGTCACGAAGATGTCGCCCAACGGGGCGGAGTCTTCCATTGTCGTGACCTCGTAGCCCTCCATCGCCGCCTGCAGCGCACAGATCGGGTCGACCTCGGTCACCATCACGCGGCAACCCGCATTGCGCAGGCTGGCCGCCGATCCCTTGCCCACATCGCCGAAGCCGTTCACCACCGCCACCTTGCCGGCCATCATCACGTCGGTCCCGCGGCGGATCGCATCCACCAGGCTCTCGCGGCAGCCATACAGGTTGTCAAACTTCGACTTCGTCACGCTGTCGTTCACGTTGATTGCCGGAACGCGCAGGGTGCCGGCCCGGGCCATCTCCCACAGCCGGTGCACGCCCGTGGTCGTCTCTTCCGAGATGCCGCGCACGTCATCCAGCAGATGCGGATACTTCTCGTGCATGATCTGCGTGGCGTCGCCGCCATCGTCCAGGATCATGTTCGGCTTCCATCCGTCAGGCCCGACAAGGGTCTGCTCGATGCACCACCAGAACTCCTCCTCGTTCATGCCCTTCCAGGCAAAAACCGGGGTCCCGGCGGCCGCGATCGCGGAGGCGGCGTGGTCCTGCGTCGAGAAGATGTTGCACGAGGACCAGCGCACGGTCGCACCCAAGTGCTCCAGCGTCTGGATCAGCACCGCGGTCTGGATCGTCATATGCAGGCATCCCACGATGCGCGCACCGGCCAGCGGCTTGAACGTTCCGTATTCGGCGCGGATGGCCATAAGGCCGGGCATCTCGTCCTCGGCCATGGAAATCTCCTTCTGGCCCCATTCGGCCAGCGAGATGTCCTTCACCTTGTAGTCGGGCATGGGCTGCTCCTGTGCTGCGGGTGCACAGGTATAAGGATATCGTTATGTCTGCAAGTCCCGACTGGCCGGCAAATGCGCCGGCCAGCCGCAACCCCGTCACGCTCGCAGCATCTGCCCCGCCGCCGGCAGCGCCAGTGCCTGCAGCACCGCGATCGCCGCGCCGGCCGCCGCCTGCACCAGCACGAAGGCCACGCCCAGCCCGTTCGGCGCCACCCAGCCAGAGGCCAGCAGCAGCACGCTGTCCACCGTCCACAGCAAGTTCACCACCACCACGGCCAGCACCGCCCGCCGCGGCGGCGCCGCCCGGCTGGCCCACCAGGCCACGAAGGCGGCCCAGGGCAGCAGGACCAGCCCCGCCCCCCGCAGCAGCGCCGCCGGCAGCGCGAACAGCTCCGCCAATGGCCCCGCCGCCACGGCGAGCAGCACGCCGCTCGCCAGGCACATCGCCGCATCCACAGCCAGCAGCGTCCGCAATGAGATCACGCCCATCGTCTCCTCCTCTCACGCCGGCATAGAATCGATGAAGCCGGTCACGGCCACGAACCGCCCTTCCCCATCCAAGGTCGCCACGTCGGTGCCCGACGCCACCGCCGCCCCGTCCGGCCCGGCCAGCTCCCAGCGGAACCGCAGCCGGTCGTGATGCGCACCCGCCGTCCCGGCCGGCCGGAACCGCAGCCCGGCGAACCGGGCCTGCACCGCCCCGATCAGCCCGTCCAGGCCGTCATGCCCGGCCACCTCCGTCAGCGGGTCAACATAGCTGCCATCCGCCCGCCACGCCGCTTCCACCAGCGCGCGCCGCCGGGCCGGGTCGGCCTCGTTCCAGGGGGCAAGGTAGCGGGCTACCAAAGTCTCAGGATCGAACATCGCGGGTCTCCTGTGGTTGGGCATCGGGATGATGCACCCCGCCACCCTGCCGCCACCGGCTCCCCCGGTCGATTAAGCGCAAGGTAATGGAAACCCGTCGCTGCGGCGCCTACGGTCCCATCCATGATCCTGATGACTCCGCAAACCCGGCCCGTCGGCGACCTCCTGCGCGAATGGCGCCAGCACCGTCGCCTCAGCCAACTGGCCCTCGCCCTGGACGCCGACATCTCGACCAAGCACCTGAGCTTCCTCGAAACCGGCCGCTCCCGCCCAAGCCGCGAGATGCTCCTCCATCTGGCTGAACTGCTCGGCATCCCGCTGCGTGAACGCAACGCCCTGCTCCAGGCGGGCGGCTTCGCCGCCGCCTACCCCCAGCACGCCCTGTCAGATCCGCCAATGCAGGCCGCGCGCACCGCGGTCGAGGCGGTCCTCGCGGCACACGACCCCTACCCCGCCTTGGCTGTCGACCGGCACTGGACCCTGGTCGCCGCCAATCAGGCTACCCAACGCTTGCTCGCCGCTTCAGTGAGCCCGGCCCTGCTCGCCCCGCCTGTCAACGTGTTGCGTGCCAGCCTCCATCCTGAAGGCCTTGCTCGCGCCATTGCCAACCTGCCGGTCTGGCGCGGCCACATCCTTGCCCGCTTGCGCCAGCAGATCGCCGCCACCGCCGATCCCATGCTGATCGAACTCGCCGCCGAGATTGCAGCCTACCCCGGTGGCATCGAACATCCTGGCCTCAGCGACGCAGGACTGGTCCTGCCGCTCCAGCTGCGCCACGGCGACACCATCCTGTCCCTCTTTGGCACGGTCACCGTCTTCGGCACCCCGGTTGACATCACGCTCGCCGAACTGGCCATCGAAGCGTTCTACCCCACAGACTCCGCCACCGAAGCCGCCTTGCGCACTGCCAGACCCTGATCGGCCATCGCGATGTCGCCCGGCTCGACGCGGCTGATGCCTGCTCGGCGTTGGCCCCGGACGGCGACCATGCGCCATGCCACCTTTCCAGAAGATCAATCCGGTTCCGGCGGCCCGCACCGCCTGATAGAATGATTCCAGTACCACAGCCGCCCGGGACTCCGGTGTCAGTGGAGCATCCCATTCGCCCGTGGTGGCGCACAGCATGACCAAACACGATCCGTCCGACCCCGAAACCCTGGTGCGGGAGGCTACCAAGGTCCTTGCCAACGGTCCGGATGCCGCGATGCTGGCGCGGCTGGCGGGGGCATGGCGCCTTCATCCGGGCCATGCCGGGCTGACCCTGCGGCTGGCCGATGCTCTGCAGCTTGCCGGGCGCGGCGAGGAGGCCGTGGCGGCCTATGCCGCGGCGCTGGCGTTGGATGCCATGTCCTTCGAGGCCTGGTACGGGATGGCGGGGGCACAGATGGCACGGGGCGCCTTCGCCTCGGCACGCGATGCGGCGGTTCAGGCACTGGGACTGGCGCCAGATGCCGAGGGGGTGCGTTGCCTGCTGGCCGAGGCGTTGTTCAACCTGGGCGAGGTGGACGGCGCGGCGGCAGCCTATGGGCGGGTGATCGCCCGTGCCGAGCCGCCGGTCCGGGATTCGGCGTTGGCCAGCTTGGCCGTGCTCGTGCCGGGCAGCCCGGCGGCCGGGCATGAGGCGGTGCGTTCGGTGCGGGCGGCGTGGATCGGGCGGGCCGGCGGGGCGATCCGGCCGTTGCCCCGCCACGATGCCGCTTCCGGAAAGATCAGGATCGGCTACATGTCGGCCTTCTTCAGCGCGCGCAACTGGATGAAGCCGGTGTTCGCGGTGATCAACCGGCATGATCGGGCGCGGTTTGAGATCCATCTGATATCGGATGGCGACGATCCATCGGTGGCGGCGGGCTATGCGGAGCATGACGAGGATCGGGTCTGGCAGGTGCGGGGCATGGCCAACGGGGCCTTGGCCCGGGCCATCGCGCAGGCGGACCTCGACGTGCTGGTCGACCTGAACGGCTACAGCCTGGCGGGGCGGCTGGGCGTGTTTCCGTATCGGCCGGCGCGGTTCCAGCTTGGCTGGTTCAACATGTTCGCCACCACGGCGGTACCCGGCATGGATGCGCTGGTGGGCGACGACATGGTGATCCGGCCCGAGGAGGAGGCGTTCTACAGCGAACGCATCCTGCGCGTGGCCGGCAGCTACCTGGCGTTCCAGGTGACCTACCCGACCCCGGAGGTGGCGCCGTTGCCGTGGCGGGCGAACGGGGTGCCGACGCTGGGGTGCCTGGGGTCGGCCTACAAGCTCACGCCCGGGACATTGGAGGCGTGGGCGGCGATCCTGCGGGCGGTTCCGCAGGCCCGGTTGCATGTGGGCAATCCGACGCTGGGCGAGGAGTCGAACGCGGCCGAGCTGCTGCGGCGGCTGGCCAGCCGGGGCGTGGCGGCGGAGCGGGTGACGGTTTCGGGGCGGGCGGAGCATTTCGAGTTCCTGCGCGGCTATGACGGCATCGACATCGCGTTGGACACGTTTCCGTACAATGGCGGCACCACCACGACCGAGGCGCTGTGGCAGGGGGTGCCGGTGTTGACGTTCGACGGGGACCGCTGGGCCGGGCGGACGAGCCGGTCGTTGCTGGTGGCGGCGGGGTTGGCGGAGTGGGTGGCCGAGGACGTGGCCGGGTTCGTCGAGCGTGGCATCGCGGTGCTGACCGATCCGCAGACGCCTGATCGGTTGGCATCGTTGCGGGCGGGGATGCGCGAGCGGTTGCGGGCCAGTCCGGTTTGCGACAGTGCGGGTTTGTGCGCCGCGCTGGAGGCGATCTATACGGAAGGCCTCGCCGGCGCTTGATGGCGCCCCACTGTATCCAGGGAGGATCGGCCATGCGCCGTCTGTTACGCTTTGCGACACTGGCCCTTGCCGCCCTGCCGGGGCTCGCGGCAGCGCAGGCGCCGTCGACGTTGCGCATCGTGCTGGTGAACGACCTTGCCAGTCTTGATCCGGTGGTGTCGACCGCGGCGTTCGTGCGCAACCACGGGTTCATGAATTACGACCAGCTGTTTGCGCTGGATTCGAAAGGCGAGGCGCAGCCGCAGATGGTGGGCGACTGGAGCCGGTCGCCGGACGGGATGAGCTATTCCTTCACGTTGCGCGATGGGCTGGCGTTCCATGACGGGACGCCGGTGCGGGCGGCGGATGCGGTGGCGAGCGTGAAGCGTTGGGCGCAGCGGGACGTGGTCGGGCGGGCGTTGGCAGCGGCGACTGCGAGCATGGAGGCGACCGACGACAAGACCTTCACGCTGAAGCTGTCGCGCCCGTTCGCGCTGGTGACCGAGGCGCTGGCGCGGCCGACGGCGAGCGCGTTGTTCGTGATGCCGGAACGCATTGCCAGCACGCCGGCGAACCAGGCGTTCACCGACCCGATGGGCTCCGGCCCGTTCATCTTCCAGCGCGAGCTGTGGCGGGCGGGCGACCGGGCGATCTACTTCCGCAACCCGGCCTACAAGCCGCGGGCCGAGGCGGCGGATGGGTTGGCCGGGGGCAAGGTGGCGAAGCTGGAGCGGATCGAGTGGCGGGCAATCCCCGACCAGGCGACGGCGGCGGCGGCGTTGCAGGCGGGCGAGATCGACCTGATCGAGCAGCCTTCGCCGGATATCCTGCCGGTGCTGGAGCGGCATCCGCAGATCCGGACCATGGCGTTGAACCCGATCGGGTCGATGGTGTGGCTGCGGCTGAACCATGCGCTGCCGCCGTTCGACAATCCGAAGGTGCGCCAGGCGCTGCTGAATCTGGTGAATCAGAAGGAGAACCTGGATGCGGCGGGCATTCGGGCGAGCGAGCAGGTGGCGTATTGCCCGGCGTATTTCCTGTGCGGCACGCCGCTGGAGAGTTCGGCCGGGGCGCAGGGGCTGCGCGAGGCGGATGTGGCCAAGGCGCGGGCACTGCTGACCGAGGGCGGGTATGCCGGGCAGAAGGTGGTGTTCCTGAACGCGGGGGACAGCCCGATCAACAACGCGGTCACGCTGACGATGGCCGAGGCGATGAAGCGGGGCGGGATCAACGTGGACGTGGTGACGACCGACTGGGCGACGCTGACGCAGCGGCGCAACAAGCGCGACCCGGTGGAGCTGGGCGGGTGGAACATCTTCGTGACGGTGGCGAACGTGCTGGATGGCGGCTCGCCGCTGACCAACCTGTATCTGGCCAGCCCCTGCCAGGGCGGGCTGGCCGGCTGGCCGTGCGACCCGACGCTTGAGGATCTGCGCCGGTCGTGGTGGGAAGAGGGCGACCCCTCGAAGCGGCGCGTGGTGCTGGAACAGGTGCATGCGCGGGCCTACGAGTCGTTGCCCTATATCAACGCGGGGCAGTTCCGCACGCTGGCGGCCTTTCGCAGCAACGTGGTTGGGCTGCGGGCGACGACGATCCCGGTGTTCTGGGGCGTCGAGAAGCAGTGATCATCCGCCGCGCCACGCCGGACGATGCCGGCGTGGTGGCGGCGATCAGCACCACGTCGCGGCATGCAGCGATGCCGACGATACGCTGGCCGCATACCGCCGAGGAGGACCGGTGGTGGGTGGCCAACATCCTGCTGTCGCAGGAGGAGGTGTGGGTGGCGGAGGCGGACGGGGTCGTCGGCTTCCTTGCCCTGCACCATGACGACGACGGCGACTGGATCAGCCAGCTTTACCTGCGGCCGGGCACCTGGCGGCAAGGCGTCGGCTCGGCGTTGATGGCGCATGCCAAGGCGCTGCGGCCGGGGGGGCTGAGGCTGTACTGCTTCCAGGTGAATGCGCGCGGGCGGGCGTTCTATGAGCACCACGGCTTTGTGGTGGAGCGGATGGGCGACGGGGCGGACAACGAGGAACGGGAGCCGGATATCCTATACGCCTGGGCGCCTGATCGTTCTT
>JANPIH010000045.1:0-41081 GCA_031424895.1 Rhodospirillales bacterium | reverse complement strand
GCCCAGCGCTTCCCGAACCTCCTCCTCACCGACCTGCGCAAGCCCGAGAACGCCCCCGGCGCCTGGATGGAAGCCGACATCGCCGACCGCTCCGCCATGGCGAAAGTCATGCAGGGGGCCCATGCGCTCATCCACCTTGCCGGCGCGGCCAGCAGCGACCTCGCCACCCTCTGGCATGTGAACGCCCACGGATTGTTCGAGGTCTTCGAGGCCGCCCGCAATGCCGGCGTGAAGCGCATCGTCTACGCCAGCTCCAACCACGCCCACGGCATGTATCCAATCGACGTCGAAGTCGCGCCGTCTATGCCCGCCCGCCCGGACGGCCACTATGGCGCGCTGAAGGCCTATGGCGAACTGATCCTGAAGAGCTTCCACGACAAGTACGCGATCACCTCGGTCTCCCTGCGCATCGGCACCTATCGCGACCTGCCGATCGACCAGCGCTCGCTCGCCACCTGGCTTTCCCCAGGCGACATGACGCGGCTCTCCGAAGCCAGCCTCCTGCACCCCCACCCCGGCGCCCTGGTCGTCAACGGCTATTCCAACAACACCCGCCTGAAAGCCTCGCGCGAGAACTGGGACTTCCTGGGTTACCACCCCCAGGACGACGCCGAAACCCACCGCGACATGCTCCGCGCCCGGGGCTTCGACGTGGACTCCCCCGACCGCGGCACCTGGGAGTTCATGGAGCACGGCGGCAGCTATGCCCACGGCCCGGAGTTGCCGGCCAAGCTGTAGCGCCACATCATTCCGGGGTCATGAGGGGGTGCCATGAGCAACGCCATCGCCGACCTGGATACCATCGCCCTTGCCGCTGCGATTGCGCGGCGCGAGGTCTCTCCGGTCCAAGCAGTGGAAGCGTCACTGGCGCGCATCGATGAATGCCGCCGCCTGAACGCCTTCATCACCGTCACAGCCGACCGGTCCCGCGCCGCGGCCCTGGCGCTGATGCCGCGCTGGCAGGCACCAGGGGCGCTGCCGCCGCTATTCGGCGTGCCCTTTACCGCCAAGGACCTGACGCCGACCGAAGGCGTGCGCACCACCCAGGGCTCGAAGCTGTTCGTCGACACGGTGCCGAAGGAGGACGCCCCTGCCGTGGCGCGCCTCAAGGCCGCCGGCGGTATCCTGCTCGGCAAGACCACCACGCCCGATCTGGGCCACAAGCCCTTCACCCAGTCCAAGCTGTTCGGCCGCACCCTGAACCCCTGGAACGACGCGTTCACCTGCGGCGGCTCCTCCGGCGGGGCCGGCGTGGCCGCGCTGATGGGCATGGCACCACTGGCGCTGGGCACCGATGGCGGCGGTTCCATCCGCATCCCCGCCGCATGCAGCGGCATCGTCGGCCTCAAGCCCACCCTGGGCGCCATCCCGCAGCCCCAGGCGCCCGACCTGTTCGGCACCAACTCCTTCATCGGCCCGATGGCGCGCACCGTCGCCGACGTGGCGTTCGCCTGGCGGCTGCTGCGCGGCATCGACCGGATGGACCCCTGGGGCCAATCCCCCCTGCCCGACCTGCCGGCCAAGCCGCTCGCCGGCCTGCGCGTCGCCTACCTGCCGCGCTGCGGCTCGCCCGCCATCGACCCCGAGGTTGCGGCCATCACCGAATCCGCCGCCCAACACCTGCGCGCGCTCGGCGCCATGGTGGAAGAAATCCAGCTCGATTTCTACCGCTTCGAGGCGCCCTACCTGGTGATGCTGCAAAGCTCCGTCGCCGCCCGCGTCGCCCCCTTCCTCAAGGACCGGCGCGACGACATGGAGGAAAGCCTCGCCATCACCGCGGAACTCGGCCTGAAACACTCCGCCCTCGCCCTGACCGCATCGGCCGCCGCCCGCAGCGAGATGTTCCGCATGCTGCAAGGCGTCTTCGCGCGGTCCGACGTGATGCTCTCCCCCATCACCACCGCCCCACCCCTCCCGGTCGACACCGACCCGCACGGCCACATCACCATCAACGGCGTCGACTGCGGCACCATCCGCGGCGCCTGGTACCCCTTCACCTTCCCGATGAACCTGACCGGCCACCCCGCCCTGGCCCAACCCGCCGGCCTCTCCTCCGCCGGCACGCCAATCGGCGTACAACTGTGTGGCGCCTGGCATTCGGAAGCCACGCTGCTCGCCACCGCGGCGGCGCTGGAAGCGCGGCTGCCCAAGTTTACGCGCCCGGCACCGGGAAGGTGAGCAAGGCGTTCTTTTTCTGAAGAAAAAGAAGCAAAAAGACTTTTCCCACTGGGCCGGAACCAAATCGCCAATGCCGGGCGGTTGTCCCGCGCCAATGAATGAAGTTTTTTGCTTCTTTTTGTTCACAAAAAGAAGCCTTCCTCCCTTCACTCCGCTGCGAGTGGCCTAGCCTCCAGCTTCCGCAGCGCGCGGTCGATCCACTGCGCCGTGATCTTTTCCGCCAGCCCGTTCTGCCGCAGCCGGTCGTTCAGCGCCGGGAAGTCCACGCGGTCCAGCGCCTGGTCCTGGTTGAAGCAGGAGAACACGATGCTGCGCACCCCGGTCTCGGGGTCGGTCTGCGGCTGAAGGCACTGGGCGCACACTTCTTTCATCATGCACTGCATCGGCGAGTTGATGGAGCCGATCGCCGAATGCCCGGGCATGAGATAGGGCTTCAGCACCCCATGCCGTGCCGCACCCACGGCGGCCATCATCCGGTCGGAACCGATGACGATCATGTGCGCGGCGTCGGCCAGCTTCACCGCCTGCGCCCCGAGCGCGCCGGAGCCATAGGCCGCCATCGCCTGCACGATGTTGCCCACGAACGTCCGGTCCTGCGGCCGCGTCGGCGCAAACCCCGGCGCCTCGTCGCAGCACCACACGATCACATCCGCCGCGCGCTCGATCTCATCCACCTTGTACCGGTCGCGCAACGCCTTGTAGCCGGCGAAATACACCACCCTCGATCCCGCCGCCCGCGTTGCTGCCCCGATCGAGAACAGCACCGCGTTGCCCAACCCACCGCCGATCAGCGCCACGGTGGTGTGGGCATGGATCTCGGTCGCCATCCCGGTCGGGCCCATCAGCACCACGGGTTCACCCACCGGCAGCGCCGCGCACAGATCCGAACTGCCGCCCATCTCCAGCACGATCACCGAGACCAGCCCCGCCTGCGGATCGGTCCAGGCGCCGGTCATCGCCAGCCCCTCCATGCTCAACACGGTTTCGCCGATCCCTGGCTCCACCAGCCGCAGCGCGCGGGTTTCGAAGTTCTGCAGCCGGTAGAACTGCCCCGGCCGGAACGCCCGCGCCGCCGCCGGGGCATGCAGCACCACCTCCACGATGGTCGGCGTCAGCCGGTGCACGGCATGCACGGTCGCCGTCAGCGCCGCGCGGCAGGCGGCGATCAACTCGGCCCCGGCGATCGGCGTCGGCACATGGGCGGCGAGGATGTTGCTGACCACGGGATACCCGCGCTTGGCCCCGCCCATCGCCTTCACCACGTTGCCGAAGAAGCTCGGGTGCAAGTCGCCGAAGAAGCTGATGAACCGCTCGCCATCCTTGTGCATCAACACGTCGGCGCGGTCGGGCTTTGCCAGCGCCCGCTGCGGCGCCACCCGCGCCCCGCTCGGGTCGATCGCCTCAAAATACCGCCCGTCGAGCTTGATCCGCGCATCCTCGCGCGCCAGCACGGTGTTCGGCTGCGTCCCGGCCGCCACGATCACCGCGCGCGCCAGCAACACCGCTTCGCTGCCATCCGCCCGCTTCACCCGCAGCCCGGCCGCATGACCATGCCGGTCGGTCTCGACCGCCACCGGCGTCAGCCCTTCGGCGAAGCGCACCCCCTCCTCCATCGCCTTGGCCACCTCCTCGTGGTTCAGCGTGTAGGACGGCGCATCCAGCAACCGCCGGCGATAGGCCAGCGTCGCCCCGCCCCAGGATTCCAGCAGCGACGTGAAATGCGCCGCCCGCCCAGCGCGCGCGGCAGCTTCGCGCTCCGCGGCCACTGCCTTGGCATGGCTGAGAAACTCGCCCGCGATCTCGGCCTCCTCCTCCGACCAACCGCGCCGCACCGCCGCCTCCCCGCGCTCGGCCACCAGCACGCGATAGCGCAGCGCGAACTTCTCCACCTGGCGCACGTAGTAGGCGAGGCTCTCGGTCGCGGTATCGATCGCCGTCAGCCCACCGCCGATCACCACGATGGGCATACGGACCTGCAAATTCGCCACCGACGACATCTTCGCCGCCCCGGTGAGCTGCAACGCCATCAGGAAGTCGCTCGCCTGCCGCACCCCACGCGCCAGGCCGCCCGGCATGTCGATCACTGTCGGTCGCCCGGCCCCCATGCACAGCGCGATATGGTCGAACCCCATCGCCCAGGCATCGTCGATCGAAAACGTGCCGCCGCCGCCGAACCGCACGCCCCCGAACAGCGCGAACTGCGGGCGCCGCTCCAGCAGCAGCCGCACCAGCTTCAGATAGTTCTTGTTCCAGCGCACGGTGATGCCGTATTCCGCCACGCCCCCGAAGCCCGCCATCACCCGGTCGTCGAGGTTCTCGAACAGCGTTGCGGCATCACGCACCGGCGCCATCGCGTCGAAGCCCAGCGGTTCGATCTTCAGCCCGTCGACCGCCACCACCGTGTGCCCATCGTTCATCAGGTGATGCGCCAGCGTGAACCCGGCCGGCCCCAAACCCACCACCAGCACCTTGCGCCCGGTGTCGCTGGCTGGCAGCGGCCGGCGGATGTTCAGCGGGTTCCACCGCACCATCAGGCTGTAGATTTCCACCCCCCACGGCAGCGCCAGCACGTCGCGCAGGATGTGCGTCTCGGCCTGCGGAATATCGACCGGCTCCTGCTTCTGGTAGATGCAGGACTTCATGCAGTCGTTGCAAATTCGATGCCCGGTCGCCGCCATCATCGGGTTGTCGACGGCAATGGTCGCGAACGCCCCCAGCAAGTGGCCCCGGGCGCGCAGGGCATGCATCTCGCTGATCTTCTCGTCGAGCGGGCAGCCGGCCAGCGTCACCCCGAACGATGATGTCTGAAACTCTCCGGTCTTGCTGTCGCGCAGCCCCTTGCTGCACGAATCCTTGCCCTGGCTGTGGCACCAGATGCAGTAGTTCACCTGGTCCAGCGCCTGCTGCGTGTTCATCCCGGGGTCGGTCAGCGCGAACCCGTCGCGCGCCCGATGATGATATCCCGGCGGGGCAGGCTCCGGCAGCCGCAGCATCGTCACGCCGTCGCGCTCAATGGTCTCCACCGGCACCAGGTTGGCCGCATCGATGCGCGCCGGCACCCGGAACAGCGTGCCCCCCGCATGCGCGGCCCGACCGGCCAGCGTCAGCGTGGCCCACGCCGCGTACCGCATCGCCTCGTCAAGTGCCTCCAAACGCTCGTTCTTCTCCCAGGCCAGCACGTGCGTCGCGAACGCCCGCTCGCTCAGCGCCTCGCCCATCCGCACCGCCAGCGCGGCGCCCAACGCCATCCCGTCGAACCCCGACGGATCCGGATAGGTCTTCACCGCCCGGCGCTGCACGAACAGCCGCTTGCAGGTGTGGATGGGGTCCAGCGCCGCCGTTTCCGCGGCAATCGCGTCGAGTTCCGCGCCGATGCCGAACAGCTCCGCCAGGAACGGCTCCAGCGCCTCGCCCAGCGCGATCACCAGATCCCCCTCCATCTTGGCGTCCAGGCTGTCCGGCGCCGCGCGGGCCGCGAGCAGTCGCCGGTGCAGCTCCGGCTCGTCGGCCAGCCGCTTCAGGAACAGCTTGTCCAGCGCCACCAGCCCGTCGCGGGTGGCAAGCCGGGCGAAATCCAATCCGAAACCAAGCGGCGTCATCATCAGGAAATCCTGGCGAGAAGGGCGAGCAGCATGCGGCGATCGTCCGCAGAAAGCGGGGCGAGGGTCTGGCGCGTCGCCCGGCGGGCATGGGCCACGCCTCGCCGCGCCAGGGCGATGCCGGCTTCGGTGGGGGAGAGCACCGCGGTGCGGCGATCCATCGGGTCGAGTGCCCGGGCCAACAGCCCGCGCGCCACCAGACGGCGGACCACGCCCTGGATCGTGGCAGGGTCCATCGCCACCGTCCGCCCCAGCTGGTTCTGGGTGACGCGCCCGAACTGCACCACCTTGACCAGGGCGGAAAACTGGCGCGGCGTGAGTTCCTTCTCCCCGATCCCCTCGGCCATGCAGCCCTGCCAGATCGCCGTCTGGCGCTGATAGGCGCGACGCAACAGGAATCCGATCTGGGATTCGACAGTGTATCCATCAAGCAGGCAACCAGCGTCGGAACCTTGGTCCGCCGGAAGCTCGGCCAGGCTGCGGATGGATTGGTTGGGCGCCATCGTCGTCTCCGGCTATTCCGCTGCCTGGATATAGGGGCGCGATCATTCGTGCGCAAATGATCGGGCGCACGAAAGCGGGGACCGGGCGCAAGCCCGATCCCCGTCCGATGGAAGCTTGAGATGAAGCGGCGCCCAAGCGAGACAGGGCGCCGCCCGCTCTGCCGGCTCTGTGCCGGCCGGCCCCGGCCTCAGTGGGTCTTGGGAACGGCCGGGATCGCCGGAGTGGCGGGAGTGGCCGCGGTAGCCGGGGTGGCCTTGTCCTTGTGCGGCGCCATGGCACCGGCGCGGCCTGGGGCAACGGGCTTGGCGGCCTCGGCCGGCTTGGCCCCGGACGCGGCCGTCCCAGGCATGCCAATGGTCGCAGGCGTGCCAACGGTCGCAGGCATGGTAGGGGTCGCAGGGGTGGCAGCCGTGGCCTGACGCGGCTGGGCGATCGCCGGAAGTGCGGTGGAGACGGCCAGCAGGGCGGCGAAGGTGGA
Source organism: Rhodospirillales bacterium (assembly GCA_031424895.1). Lineage (GTDB taxonomy): Bacteria > Pseudomonadota > Alphaproteobacteria > Acetobacterales > Acetobacteraceae > CAMDGX01. The sequence continues at coordinate 34,322 of JANPIH010000045.1, read as the reverse complement.
AGCGAGGATGCTGCGCATTTGGAAGGTCTCCGCGTGTCGGCTGGATTGCCTGACACCGGCATCTGGCCGTGACGGCATGGTCCAGGTTCGGCGCAATCGCGGCGATGTCGCGGCACGGTGTGAAAGTTTTGTCATGCGTCGGCATCAGTAACGGGGCCGAAATGCCGTTCAATTTCCGAATGATTAAATTTCGGTTGCTTTTCGGCATGAACCCTCACAAAATTGTGTCAACTAACAATCCGGCCGCACGACGGCCTCACGAGGAGCGGCAGACCACTGATGTCCCAAAGCACCATCACCACCGGCCCTGAACCGGTCCGGCCAATGACGCGCGAGGAACGGAAAGTCATTCTCGCCTCCTCCCTCGGCACCGTCTTCGAATGGTACGATTTCTACCTCTACGGGTCGCTCGCCGCCGTGATCGCGGTGAAGTTCTTCAGCCAGTTCGACGAGACCACCCGCAACATCTTCGCCCTCCTCGCCTTCGCCGCCGGCTTCCTGGTGCGTCCTTTCGGCGCGCTGGTGTTCGGCCGCCTGGGCGACATCGTGGGCCGCAAATACACCTTCCTCGTCACCATCGTGATCATGGGCGCTTCCACCTTTGTGGTCGGCATCCTGCCCACCTCCGACCAGATCGGCATCCTGGCCCCGATCCTCCTCATCGTCCTGCGCCTGCTCCAGGGCCTCGCACTCGGCGGCGAATACGGCGGCGCCGCCACCTACGTTGCCGAGCATGCGCCCAACAACCGGCGCGGCTTCTACACCAGCTTCATCCAGATCACCGCGACCGCCGGCCTGTTCCTCTCCCTGCTGGTCATCCTGTTCACCCGCCTCGCTCTCGGCGAGAAAGACTTCGCGGACTGGGGCTGGCGCATTCCCTTCCTGCTCTCGATCGTGCTGCTCGGCATCTCGGTCTGGATCCGGCTACAGATGAACGAAAGCCCGGCCTTCCAGAAGATGAAGGACGAAGGCACCCACTCCAAGGCGCCGATCGGCGAGGCCTTCGGCCAATGGGCCAACGACAAGATAGCGCATATCGCCCTGCTGGGCCACGTCATGGGCCAGGACGTCGTCAGGTACACCGGCCAGTTCTACGCCCTGTTCTTCCTCGGCAACGTGCTGAAGGTGGATAACTTCACCACCAACCTGCTGATCGCATGGTCGCTGCTGCTCGGCTCCGGCGGGTTCGTGCTGTTCGGCTGGCTGTCCGACAAGATCGGCCGCAAGCCGATCATCCTCGGTGGCTGCCTGCTCGCGGCACTCACCTATTTCCCGCTGTTCAAGCTGATGGCCTACGAAGCGAATCCGGCGCTGTCCAAGGCGCACGAGACGATCCAGGTCCGCGTCCTCGCCGACCTGGACACCTGCTCCTTCCAGTTCAACCCAACCGGCACGGCGAAGTTCACCGAGCCCTGCGACATCGCCAAGGCGGCCCTCGCCCGCCTGTCGGTGAACTACAAGGTGGAGGCGGCGGCGAAGGGTTCGGTCGCAGCCGTCAAGATCGCCGACGAGGCGCCGATCCCGGCCAACATCCCGAACTTCGTCGCCACGCTCGGCGCCGCGGTGACCAAGGCGGGCTACCCGGCCGCCACCAACGCGTCCGTGGTGAAGATGGCCCATCCGTTCGACATCTTCCGCGAACAGCCGGCGGTGCTGATCGGCATCCTCACCGTCCTGGTGATCTACGTCACCATGGTCTACGGCCCGATCGCGGCGGCGCTGGTGGAAATGTTCCCCACCCGCATCCGCTACACCTCGATGTCGCTGCCCTACCACATCGGCAACGGCTGGTTCGGCGGGCTGATGCCGGCCACCGCCTTCGCCATGATCGCCCAGACCGGCGACGTCTACTACGGGCTGTGGTACCCGGTCGTGATCGCGCTCGCCACCGTGGTGATCGGGTTCTTCTTCGTCCCCGAAACCAAGGACCGCGACATCTTCAACGACACCCGCGCCCGGTGAACCACCTGGCCGGCACGCCTGCGCAGACGCCGGGGGGAAACCCCCGGCGTTTTCGTTTGTGCCCGCCAAGACCCCCGAGTTTGCCGCGCCACGCAGCCGCGTGGCAGTCTCGGCCTTGACGACGGGAGGAAGACGATGTCCCCGAACAGCACCTATGCCGAGACCTACGCCGCCTGGCAGCGCGACCCCGAGGCCTTCTGGGCCAAGGCCGCCGAGGGCATCACCTGGGACAAGCCCTGGGACCGCGTCTTCGACCCCACGCTCGGCCCCTACGGCCAGTGGTTCGCCGGCGGCAAGCTCAACACCTGCACCAACGCGCTCGACCGCCACATCGAGGCCGGCCGCGGCCACCAGCCCGCCCTGATCTGGGACAGCGCGATGGAAGGCCGCGTCGAGACCTTCACCTACACGCGCCTGCGCGACCGCGTCGCCAAGGTAGCCGGTGCGCTCCGGGCCCTGGGCGTGGCCAAGGGCGACCGCGTCGTCATCTACATGCCGATGATCCCCGAGGCCGCCATCACCATGCTCGCCTGCGCCCGCATCGGCGCGGTGCACTCCGTGGTCTTCGGCGGCTTCGCGGCAGCCGAACTCGCCAAGCGCATCGAGGACGCCGAGCCGACACTGATCGTCTGCGCCTCCTGCGGCCTCGAACCGGGCCGCGTCGTCGCCTACAAGCCGATGGTCGACCAGGCCATCGATCTCTCCGCCCACAAGCCCGCCGCCTGCATGGTCTTCCAGCGCCCGCAGGCCCAGGCCGCCCTGACCCAAGGCCGCGACCACGATTTCGCCCAGGCCGAAGAAGCTGCCCAGCCCGCCGAACCGGTCCCCGTCGAAGCCACCGATCCGCTCTACATTCTCTACACCTCCGGCACGACCGGAAAGCCCAAGGGTGTGGTGCGCGACACCGCTGGCCATGCCGTCGCCCTGCACGCCTCCATGCGCCTGATCTACGGCATCGAGCCCGGCGATGTCTATTGGTCGGCCAGCGACGTCGGCTGGGTCGTCGGGCACTCCTATATCGTCTACGCCCCGCTGCTCGCCGGCTGCACCAGCGTGATGTACGAGGGCAAGCCGGTTGGCACGCCCGATGCCGGCGCCGTCTGGCGCGTTTGCGCCCAGCATGGCGTGCGCGTGCTGTTCACGGCGCCCACGGCGCTGCGCGCCATCAAGCAGCAGGACCCCGAGGGCAAGCTGCGCGCACAGCACGACCTCTCCAAGCTCGAAGCCCTCTACCTCGCCGGCGAACGCTGCGACCCGCCGACGGCCATCTGGGCCGCCGAGCAACTCCGCATTCCGGTCCTGGACCACTGGTGGCAGACCGAAACCGGCTGGGCCATCACCGCCGGCTTCCGCGGCCTCGGCCTGTTCCCGGTCAAGCCCGGCTCGGGCGGACGCCCCGCCCCGGGCTACGACGTCCAGGCGCTGGACGACGACGGCAAGCTGCTTCCCCGCGGCACCGCCGGCAACCTCGTGGTCCGCCTGCCGATGCCCCCGGGTGCGGCCCCCACGCTGTGGCACAATGACGATGGCTACCGCACGTCCTATCTGTCGGATTACCCCGGCTGGTACCGCACCGGCGATGCCGGCATCATCGACGAGGATGGCGACGTCTGGGTCATGGGCCGCACCGACGACATCATCAACGTCGCCGGCCACCGCCTGTCGACCGGCGCGATGGAGGAAGTGCTCGCCGCTCATCCCGCCGTCGCCGAATGTGCCGTGGTGGGTGCGGCCGACGACCTCAAGGGCCAGGTGCCGCTCGGCCTCGTCGTGCTCAAGGCCGGCGTGAACACCGACGAGGCCACCATCGCCCGCGAACTCGTCGCCCTGGTGCGCGACCGCATCGGCCCCGTCGCCGCATTCAAGGATGCCCGCGTGGTCAGGCGCCTGCCGAAAACCCGTTCGGGCAAAATTCTGCGCGCCTCCATCCGCCGCATCGCCGACGGCCAGCCGGCCAACGCCCCGGCGACCATCGACGACCCGGCGATCCTGGACGAGATCGGCGCGGTGCTGCACCCCCGGTCCTAGGAGTTGCGCCCCGCCGCGCTGACGCTGCTGCTGGCACTCGTGGCGGTCGCCGGGCTGTACGCCTCGGACCCCGAGTTGTACCTCCGGGCGCGCGTCGCCGCGGGGCTGAAGCCATTCCCGCCATTCCTCGACCTGCACAACGTGATGGCGGCCATCGAGTGCTGGCATCGCGGGGTGGACGTGTATGCCGAGAACCCGTGCGACATCATGGACCGGCCGCACATTTACTCCCCGCTATGGCTGCGCGTCCCGGCTGCCTTGGCGCGGCCGGAGCTGACGCTCATGTTCGGCCTTGCGCTGGCCGTCGCGTTCATCCTGTCGCTGCTGGTCTTGCCGGCGCCCGAAGGACGGTGGTCCCGGGCGTTGCTGGTGCTGGCGGCGGTGTCGCCCGACACGGTGTTCGCGCTGGAGCGGGCGAACATGGATGTGCTGATCTTCGTGGTCGTGGCGCTGGCGGCGCGGTGGTTGGCCGGCGGCCTGCGGGCACGGATCGGCGCCTATGCGCTGTTCCTGGCCGTCGGGCTGCTGAAGTTCTATCCGCTGGTCCTGCTGGGGTTGATGGTGCGTGAGCGGCCCCGCGTGGCGGCGGCACTCGTCGCCGTGGCGCTGGCGCTTCTGGCGCTGGCGGTATTGCCGCTGGCGGGCGAGTACGGGCGGGCACTGGCGAACATCCTGCCGCACTCGACCTTCACCGGAACCTTCGGCGCGCGCCAGCTGGCGGAGGGGCTCGCGCTGTTGCGCCCGGGGGAGGCGGCGCTGCGGACCCTGCTGGGCCTGTCGCTGGCGGCGGTGGCGCTGGTGGCCACGTTGCGGCTGGCCGGCGACGCACGGCTGGCGGCGGCTGTCGGCACCCTGCCCCGCCGGCATGCCGATCTGCTGCTGGTGGGCGGCGCGCTGGTGGTCGGCTGCTTCCTGGCCGGGCAGAGCGTGGAGTATCGCGCGGTGTTCCTGCTGATGGCATTGCCGGCGCTGCTGTGGCTGGGGCAGACGAGCGTTCTGCTGCGCGCCACCGCGGCGATCGTGGTGTGGCTGCTATGGGACCCCCTGGTCCGGCGCCTCGTCGGGCGACTGGCACCGGCGGTTGATGATGTGCCGGGCCTTCCGGGGCTGGCGGTATGGACGCTGCGGGAGCTGCTCTGGTGGTGGGTCATCGCGGTGCTGGCCGGGCTGCTGGCGGCGTTGCTGCGCCACGTGCCTGGCGGTCAGAGGGCGTCGGCGCTGTCGGCCAGCCAGTCGGCATAGTGCGCGTAGGCCTCCGCCGGCCCGTAGGCGGGCTGCCAGCCGGTGGCCTGGATGCGCGCGATGTCCATCCGCCCGCGCGGGCGCAGTTCGGTGAAGCGGACGTTCACCTCGGCCGGGTCCTCGGATCGGCGCCAAGTGAAGCCGGGGTGGCGGGCGACGAGGGTGTCGGCCCAGCGCGTGATCACCTCGCCCCACATCTGGCCGGAGCAGATGTTGAACACCCGGTGCGGCGGTGCCTGCATGTCCAGCAGGTGCAGCAGGCCGCGCGCCACGTCTGGGCCGTAGACCCAGGCCGAGGCGGGGATCGCCGCCGGCAGCACCGCTTCCTGCCGCGCGACCGCCAGGCGGGCGAGGAAATGATGCGGGCCGATCATGTCACGCAGGCCGGTGTCGCGCTCCCACGTGCCGAACACCGAGCCGATGCGCGCCGCGATCACGTCGAGCCCCCATAGGTCGCCGAGGCGCAGGGCGCAGCGTTCGACGGCGTATTTGGTCATGCCGTAGATGCCGTTGGGGATGCAGGGCGTGGCGGTTTCGTCCAGCAGGGCATGGCTGAAGAAGCTGTCGCCGTAGGCGGAGGCGGAGCTTGGCGCGATCACCCGGCGCACGCCGGCGTCGCGGGCCGCGCGGAGTTGGGCGATGAAGCCCAGCAGGTTCACCTGGATCACCAGCTCCGGCACCTCGGCCTCCCGCGCGGGGCCGGAGGTGATGGCGGCAAAGGGGAACAGGCGGTCGACCGCGTGGCGGCGCAGCAGGGTGGCGAAGGAGGCGGGGTCGGCGGTGATATCGCGGATGTCCGCCCGCACCGTCTCCAGCCGGCCTGGCAGTTTCGCGAAGGCACGCAGGGCGGGGGCGGGCATGTCGTCCAGCGCCGCGACCACCACGTGCTCGCCGCGGGCGAGCAGGGCCTGGACGAGGTTCACGCCCACGAATCCGGTGCCGCCGGTGACCATCACTGCCATGTCGCGCCCTCCGATGCATGGCCATCCGAGGGGCGGGGCGGCATTTCGTCAAGCCGGCTTGACAGGGTGCCGCGGGGGGACCGCATCATTGCGCATGCATCCTGGGGGACGAGGACCGTGACCGACCTGGCCGTGGTGAAGGAAAAGCTGTTCTGCTCGCTGCTGTCCGATGTGATGGACGCGCTGGGCACCTGGGGCCAGGCGATGCCGCCGCGCATCCGGCCGCTGGACGACACGCTGGTGATGGTGGGCCGGGCGCGCACGGCGCTGTTCGTCGACCAGTATCATGTGGGCGACGGGGAGAACCCGTACGAGCTGGAGATCCAGCTGATCGACAGCCTGAAGCCCGGGGAGATCCCCTGCTTCTCGTGCGGCGCCACGGGGCGGATCGCGCCGTGGGGCGAGTTGCTGAGCACGGCTTCGAAGGCGCGCGGGGCGGCGGGGGCGCTGATGGACGGGCTGACGCGGGACATCCGGGCGATCCGGGCGATGCAGTTTCCGGTGTTCGCCGGCGGGATCGGGCCGCTGGACAGCAAAGGGCGTGGCAAGATCATCGCGCTCGACATTCCGGTGGAAGTGGCCGGCGTGAAGATTTCCACGGGTGACCTGGTGTTCGGCGATGCGGACGGGGTGGTGGTGGTGCCGAAGGCGATCGAGAAGAAGGTGATCAAGGCGGCGTTCGAGAAGCTGAAGGGCGAGCATTCGACGCTGGCGGACCTGCAGGCCGGAATGAAGCTTGGGGATGTCTTCGCGAAGTATGGTGTCCTCTGATGATCGTCGACTGCCATGTGAACATCTTCGAGGACCGACATGTCACGCCGCTGATGCGCGAGCAGACGAAGTTCGCGCGGCCGGGGAGCATTGGATACAAGGCGGATGCCGATACGCTCTATGAGGCGATGAAGGGCGTGGACAAGGCGATCATCTTTTCGTTGCGCTATGCGGACTCCACCGGTGTCGATGGCGACGACGACGTGACGGCGGCGGCGGTGGCGAAGTATCCTGACAAGTTCGTGGGCTTCGCCGCCCTCGATCCGCGGCGGGCGGATGCGATGGAGTTGCTGGAGCATGCCATCCTTGACCTGAAGCTGAAGGGCGTGAAGTTCGGGCCGATCTACAACGGGGTTTCGTTGCAAGACCCTCGGCTTGAGCCGTTCTTCCGCTTCCTGGTGAAGCACAACTTGCCGCTGACGATGCACATGGGGACGACCTATGCCCGCAATGCGCCGGCGGAGTATGGGCGGCCGATCCATGTGGAAGACGTGGCGCTGCGCTATCCCGACCTGAAGATGGTGATGGCGCATATGGGGCACCCCTGGTACGAGGAATGCGTCGTCATCTCGCGCAAGCAGCCGAATGTCTACTGCGAGGTCTCGGCGCTGCACTACCGCCCCTGGCAGTTCTACAACATCCTCATGGCGGCGCAGGAATATACCATCCATGACCGGAACAAGATCTTCTGGGGCACGGACTACCCCTATGCCGAGGTGGAGGAGTCGCTGGCCGGGCTGCGCGGGATCAACCACCTGGTGGAAGGGACCAACCTGCCGCGGATCGCGGATGTGACGATCGATTCGATCATCCATTCGAACCCGTTCGAGCATTGGTGGCATGGGGGCTTGAAGGTTTAGCAGGAGCCTTCTTTTTCTGAAGAAAAAGAAGCAAAAAGACTTTTTTCCAATGGCAGCGTTATCCAGGGCGCCGTTGAGGGACGACAATGGCGGAATACTGCTGTTATTGCGATATCGTAATATTATAGGCGCAGTTCGGCACTTCGCCCAGGGGGCGCGAAGAAAAATTACCGGGCGGATTCCGGCTTGTGCGGCGCAAAGGGTGGATTCGCAGGGAGGCAGAGGGAGGAATCCCTCTCTGCCCATTGGCAATGTTCCTGGCTTGCTGGCGATGCCGAGCGCGCGCCGCGCGCCCATTGCAATCGCCATGCAGGGCGGGTGTGGGCAGGCCGGGGACGGAATGCGGGCGCGGGGCGGTCTGGCGGGGCTGATAGGGGCGATACGGATGGTTGGCGCGGCGGGATTCGCAGGGTGCGGGTTCGGCGGCCTGGCGCGGGCGGCGGGGGATTTGCGGGGGAAGTTGGCCGGCGGCCCAGAGGGTGACCATGTCCTGCAGGCGGCCGATCATGCGGGCGAGGATGGCCAGAATCAGGGCGTGCAGCGCCGCGAGGACTCCTGCCTCGGCGGCACGCTGATCGGCCTCCGCGCGGATCGCGGCGGCAATGCCGGCGACCTGCTGGGCCAGGGGTGGGGTGCTGTTTTCTAACATTTGGCAGTTATATCTAACTGTTCCGGCGGATGCAACAGGAAATCGCAAGTTTCGTGGATTTTTTTCCGCGACGTCGCGCGGGGGGCTTTCGCTACGCTCTGATATGGGCAACGAAAGAAAAAACAAAATTCTTCTTTTTCTGAAGAAAAAGAAGCAAAAAGACTTTTGTTCATTTGCCCCGTGTTTGCACAATCCAGCACGGGGCAAATGGATAAAAATTTTTTGGTTCTTTTTTATAAAAAAGAACATGCTTTCTTTCTTGGGCGGACATTCCACGCCCTCGGCAATCAGGGGGTGAAACGCTTTGCGAGGCCATTCCAGACCGCGTCGTAGGCCGGTTGGCGCTGGGGGGAGGCCATGGCGCCTTGGGTGGGGCGGAGGGGGGCGGCGGTTTCGAACATGAAGGCGAGGGTGCCGTCGATTTTGTGCGGGGCCAGGGGGGCGGCTTCGGCGCGCGCGGTGGTGGGGGCGTCGGGGCCGTGGGCGGACATCATGGGGTGGAGGCTGAAGCCGCCGGGGAGGAAGCCGTCGGCTTTGCCGTCGTAGGTGCCGGTGATGAGGCCCATGCATTCGTTCATGACGTTGCGGTGGAACCAGGGCGGGCGGAACGTGTCCTCTGCCACCAGCCAGCGCGGGGGGAAGATGACGAAGTCGAGGTTGGCGCGGCCCGGGGTGTCGGTGGGGGAGGTCAGCACGGTGAAGATCGAGGGGTCCGGGTGGTCGAAGCTGATGGTGCCGATCGTGTTGAAATGGGCGAGGTCGTATTTGCAGGGGGCGAGATTGCCGTGCCAGGCGACGACGTCGAGCGGGGAGTGGTCGAGGGTGGTTGACCAGAGTGTGCCGAGGAATTTCTGAACCACTTCGGTGGGGCGGTTGTGGTCCTCGAACCAAGCGGTGGGGGTGAGGAAGTCGCGCGGGTTGGCGAGGCCGTTGGCGCCGATGGGGCCGAGGTCGGGGAGGCGGAGCATGGCGCCGTGGTTCTCGGCGACGTAGCCGCGGGCGGCCTCTGCCAGCAGGATGACGCGAAAGCGGATGCCGCGGGGGATGACGGCGATTTCGCCGGGGGCGACGGACAGGCGGCCGAGCTCGGTTTCGAGGCGGATGGCGCCGTGTTCGGGAACGATGAGGAGTTCGCCGTCGGCGTTCCAGAAGATGCGGTCCATGGAGCGGTTGGCGGCGTAGAGGTGGATGGAGACGCCCTGGTCGTAGGCGGCCTCGGCGGTGGCGAACATGGTGGTGAGGCCGGCGAGGAAGTCGGTGGGGGCTTCGGGGAGGGGGAGGGGGTTCCAGCGGAGGCGGTTGGGGTTCGGGGGAGCGAGGGGGGTGGCGAAGGTTGGGTGTTCGATCGGGTGGTAGGGCGGGTGGTTGGCCGTGGGGCGGATGCGGTAGAGCCAGGTGCGGCGGGCTTCGTGGCGGAGAACGGTGAAGGGGGTGGCGGAGAACTGCTCCGCGTAGAGGCCGTGGGCGGGGCGCTGAGGGGAGTTGCGGCCCCGGGGGAGGGCGCCGGGGAGGGCCTCGGTGGCGAATTCGTTGCCGAAGCCGGATTGCAGGTGGTCCTGGTCCATGGTGTCCCCCCTCGTGGTTTGGGCAGGTTAGGTTTGGAGGAAGTTTTTGGGAAGGGAAAGGGGAGGATTCTTCTTTTTGTGAACAAAAAGAAGCAAAAAAACTTTATTCATTTGCGCTGCGGCTCGATGATTTGAGGTCGGGAAAAGGATGAAAGTTTTTTTGCTTCTTTTTTTACAAAAAAAGAAGTGCTTCCTTGATGGCTTGCTTGACGATGTCCGGATCGCCGATGTGGTTGGCCAGCAGCAGCACGAGTTTGGCGTCGAGTTGGCGGGAGGTTGTGGGGTCGAGGTCGCGGTGGGCGTTCATCAGGGCTTCGAAGACGCTGTCGGGGTCGGGGAGGTTGGGGGTGGTGATCAGGGTTGGCACAGGGCTCTCCGGTGGGCGGCGGCGATGGCGGCTTCGGTGGGGCGGTGCCAGCGGGCGGCGATGTGGTGGTCGGGGCGGAGCAGGATGACATCGCCTTCGGTGGCGGCGTAGCGGGTGGCGGCGGGGGAGGTGGGGGGGAGGTTGAGTTCGGCGAGGCCGGGGGGGAGCTTCGGGCTGGGGCCGAAGGTGAGGGCGGTGAAGGTGGGGGGGAGGCGGCGGAGGAGCCAGCCCTGGTCGGTGGGGGCGTCGGGGGCGGGGGTGCCGGGGGCGGAACCCTGGGGCCATTCGGCGTCGTCCGGGGTGTTAAGGGGCGAGGTGGCGTAGGTAGCGGGGCGGGAGAGGCGGCCGGAGTTGACCAGGGGGCGGGCGAATGCGTGGTGCTCGGCCAGGGACAGGATGGCGGCGCGGTAGGCGTGGGCGGCTTCGTTCTTGGGGGTGATGAAGTCGGTGCTGCGGGTGGAGTTCAGGATGTTCTCGTCGGCGGCCGGGATGCGTTCGGCGTCGTAGGTGTCGAGCAGGGATTCGGGGGCTTGGCCGTGGAGGTGGGCGACGAGTTTCCAGGCGAGGTTGTCGGCGTCTTGGACGCCGCCGTTACCGCCGCGGGCGCCGAAGGGGCTGACCTGGTGGGCGGCGTCGCCGAGGAAGAGGATGCGGTTGTGGCGGAACTTTTCCAGGCGGCGGCAGCGGAAGGTGTAGACGCTGAGCCATTCCAGCTCGAACTGGGTGTTCGGGCCGAGCATGGCGGCGATGCGGGGGCGGACGTTGTCGGGGCGCTTTTCCTCCTCCGGGTCGGCGTTCCAGCCGAGCTGGAAGTCGATGCGCCAGACGTTGTCGGCCTGGCGGTGGAGGAGGACGGAGCCGGCGGGATGGAAGGGGGGGTTGAACCAGAACCAGCGCTCGGCGGGGAAGGGGGCCTTCATGGTGACGTCGGCGATGAGGAAGCGGTCCTGGAAGGTTTTGCCGACGAAGGGGAGGTCGAGGCGGCGGCGGATCTCTGAGCGGGCGCCGTCGGCGGCCAGCAGCCAATCGGCTTCGAGCGTGGTGGGGCCGTGCGGGGTTTCGATGGCGAGCGTGGTGTGGGTTGGGTGGGGGGTGATGCAGGTGACGCGGTGTTTCCAGCGGAGGTCAACGCCGGCTTTCTCGCAGGCAGCGACGAGAAGTTCCTCGAGGTGGTATTGCTGGAGGTTGATGAAGGCGGGGAACTCGTGGCCGGGTTCCTGCTGGAGGTCGAAGGCGTAGACCTGTTTTTCGCCCGAGAACACGCGACCGGTGTTCCAGGTGACGCCCTTGGCGAGGAGGGCGTCGCCGAGGCCGAGGCGGGAAAGGATTTCGAGGCTGCGCTTGGCGTGGCAGATGGCGCGGCTGCCGATGCTAACGGTGTCGTCGTCGTCGAGCAGGACGGGCTTGATGCCGCGCTGGGCGAGGTCCAGCGCCACGGTGAGGCCGACCATGCCGCCGCCGACGACGACCACCTGGTGGCGGGCGCCGGGGTCGGTGGGGGGGCGGGTGGGGTAGCGGGGTGGGGTGTAGGGCATGGGGTTTGGCGCTGGGGGCGGAGGGGTGGTTAAGGAAGAAAGCGGCCACTAAGACACAAAAACACTAAGGAAGCGGGAAGATGCCCGGCGCCTTCTTCCTGCTTTTCTTTGTGTCTTTGTGTCTTTGTGGCCACTGGCTTTCTTTTAGCGCTTGATTTCGCCGTCCTGGGCGGATTTGCCTTCGAGGGCTTTCCACATCTCGATGTCGCGTTCGGCGGTCCAGATGCGGGGGGTGTCGATACCCTTGGCTTCGTCGAAGGCGCGGCTGACGTTGAAGGGCATGCAGTGGTCGAAGATGACCCAGTGGCCGAACTGGGGGCGCATCCGGTCGATAGCTTCGGCGTAGATGGCGTGGAGGTCGGCACCCTTGGTGGCGGCTTGCTTGACGATGGCGAAGAGTTTGGAGGTGAAGGCTTCGGTGCCGTCCAGCGCCTCCTTCACTTCGGCGGCGTTCATCAGGGCGCGGCCGCGGCCGGGGACCATCTTTTCGGCGCCGAGGTCGCGCAGCTTGCGGATGGTGGCGGGCCAGTCGGTGAAATGGGCGTCGCCGCAATAGGGGGTGGCGCCAAATTCGACGGTGTCGCCGGCGAACAGCACCTTTTCCTTGGGGAGCCAGACGATGGTGTCGCCAGCGGTGTGGGCGCGGCCGATGTGGATGATCTGCGCCTCGCGGTCGCCGAGCCAGAGGGTCATGTTGCCGTGGAAGGTCTGGGTGGGCCAGGTGAGCCCGGGGATGCTTTCCTTGCCGCGGAACAGGCGGGGGAAGCGGCCGATCTCGCTGTCCATGTCCTGCTGGCCGCGTTCGGCGATCATGCTGCGGCAGACGTCCGACGCGATGACATTGTGGGCCGGGTAGCCGGTGGCGCCGAGGACGCGGACGGCGTGGTAGTGGGTGAGGACGATCTGGTTTACCGGCTTGTCGGTGACGGTGGCCACGCGGGCCTGGACTTCGGCGGCCATCTTGGGGGTGGCCTGGGCGTCGACGACGACCGTGCCGTTCGGGCCGACGATGATGCCGGAGTTGGGGTCGCCCTCGGCGGTGTAGGCGTAGAGGCCGGGGCCGAGTTCGTCGAACGAGACCTGCTTTTCGGCCATGTCGTTGGTGGAGGCGAAGCCGGACATCTTTCACTCCCTGGGCACGGTTCGCAGGATGCACGAAGCGGCGTAGGATGTCGCGGGGATGGATGGGCTGGCGGCCCCCGGACTGGACGTGGCGGAGGCGGGCGATGGCCCGCCGGAGCATCGGCGGGTGGAATCATGGGAGAGAAACGATGGAACGGTTGATGCCGGTGGCGGAGCGGGTGGGGGCGCTGTTGAAGCGGCGCGGCGACAAGGTGGCGGTGGCGGAAAGCTCGGCCGGGGGGTTGATCTCGGCGGCGCTGCTGGCGGTGCCGGGGGCCTCGGCGTACTACCAGGGCGGGGCGGTGGTTTACACGCGGCTGTCGCGCAACCTGTTGCTGGATCTGTCCGACCGCGATCTGGCGAGCGTGCCGCCGAATTCGGTGGGAATGGCGGCGCTGATGGCCGGGGCGGTGCGGGAGAAGTTCGGCACCACCTGGGGGCTGGCGGAAACCGGGGCGGCGGGGCCTGGCGGCAACCGGTATGGGCATCCGGCGGGGCGGGCGTGCTTCGCGGTGGCGGGCGCCATGCCGCTGTCCCTGCAGATCGACACGGATGTCGATGACCGGATGGAGAACATGTGGCTGTTCGCGCATCGGGCGCTTGAGGTGTTCGAGGAAGCGTTGAAGGGCTGATGGACGAGTTTTTGCTGCTGCGGGCGCTGCACCGGCCCGGGACGATCGTGGATGTCGGCGCGCATGACGGGGCGCTGACGGTGCCGTTGGCCGGGCTGCCGGGGGCACGGGTGGTGGCATTCGAGCCGTTGCCGACCGCGTTTGCCCGGCTGGAGGTGGCGGTGGCGGGGCTGCCAGAGGGAGCCAGCGTGGTGCTTCGGCGGGAGGCGCTGGGGGTTGGGCCCGGGGTTCTGTCGCTGGAGGTGCCGGTGGTGGGCGGGATCGCGCGGGAGCAGTGGGCGTCGGTGGCGAAGGACTACGCCGCGATCGCGGCGGATGATCCGCGGGTGGAAAACGTGCTGCGCTGGGACGTGGCGGTGATCGCGCTGGATTCGCTGGGGCTCGGCGATGTGACGGCGATGAAGGTGGATGCGGAAGGGGCGGAGGAGGAGGTGCTGCGCGGCGCGGAGGCGACGCTGCGGCGCTGCATGCCGGTGCTGACGGTGGAGATCGAGGAGCGGCACCGGGCGGGATGCACCGCGGCGGTGCCGGCATTCCTGGCCGGGCTGGGATATCGGGGGTTCTACTGGCTCGATGGGGGGTGGCAGGGCATCGAGACGTTCGATTTGGCGTCGATGCAGGTGGCGTCGGTGTCGCCGGCGAGTTTTGCAGCGTCGGACCCGTATGTGTTCGTGTTCGTGTTTGTGCCCGAGGGGCGGGTGGGGGAGTTGAGGGGCGTCAGGCAGTAAGGAAGGCCTTCTTTTTCTGAAGAAAAAGAAGCAAAAAGACTTTCATTCATTGGGCTCGGGCTTGATGTTTGGCACGGTTGCCATGGAGAGAAAGTTTTTTGGTTCTTTTTTTCAAAAAAGAACATGCTTGCTTCGTCTAGGGAACAAGCGTCTGGGCTTCATCCCACAGGCGGCGAACGAGGTCGGCGGCGGGGTCGGCGCGCGCCAGTGCGGCGGACTGGCCGGCCCAGAGTTGCATGTGCTGGCCGTCACCGGCGCGGCCGGCGGCTTCGCGCATCGGGGCGGTGAGGCCGCGCTGGACCGGATAGGGGGCGGGCGGGATGCCGGCGGCGGCGGTTTCGCGGACGTAATCGGTGGCGACGGCGCGGCCGAGGCGGCCACTGAACCAGCTTGTGGGCATGGTGGCTTCTGGTTCCAGCCCATCCAGCGCGGCGGCCCAGGCGGGGTGGGTTCCGGCGTCTGGCGTGCGCAGCAGGGCGGTGCCGATCTGCACGGCGCTGGCGCCGAGGGTGAGGGCGGCGGCGATGCCCCGCGCATCGGCGATGCCGCCGGTGGCGATGACGGGAACGCTGAGATGGTCGGCCAGGCGCGGGATGAGGGCCATGAGGCCGACCAGTTGGGCCTCGGCCGTTTCGGGGGAGAAGCTGCCGCGGTGGCCGCCGGCTTCGAAGCCTTGGGCCACGATGGCGTCCGCACCGGCGGCCTCGGCTTCGCGCGCTTCGGCGAGCGTGGTGGCGCAGGCGAACCAGGCGATGCCGAGGCGCTTCATCTCCGCAACCGCGTCGGCGGGGTAGAGACCCATGATCGACGAGACGGCGTTTGGGCGGGCGGCAAGGAGGGCGGCGACCTGGGCGTTGAAGTCCTGCAGCGGGGTGTCGCCCGCGTCTGGCGGGACGGCGGGGCCATGCCGGGAGAGCAGGGAGCGGACGCGGGTTTCGGCCTGGGGGTCGCGGGCTGGGGGTGGGTCCGGGATCCAGAGGTTGATCTGGAAGGCGCCGTTGGACTGGGCGCGGAAGCTGGCGGCCCATGCGGCGATGGCGGCGGGGTCGGAGGTAAGTGCGCCGAGGGCACCCATGCCGCCGCCATTGGCCACCGCGGCGGCGAGACCGGGCGGGCAGGAGCCGGCCATCGGAGCCATGAGGATGGGGGCGGCCAGGCCGAAGCGGGCGCAGAAGGCCTGGGCGCGGCGGCGAGCCGACATGGCGTTCTCCTTCAGGAGAGGTATCGCGCGGTGAGGTGGGCCTGGAAATCCGCGGGGTCGAGCGGTTTGCCGGTGGCTTCGCGCAGCAGGTCGTTGAAGCTGAGCAGGTTGCCCTTGGCGTGGACGTGGGTGCGCAGCCAGGCGACGAGGGGGGCGAGGTCGCCTTGGGCGAGGCTGGCGTCGATGTCGGGGGTGGCGCGGCGGGCAGCCTGCATGAGCTGGGCGGCGGCCATGGCGCCGATTGTGTAGCTGGGGAAGTAGCCGACGGCGCCGTCGTACCAGTGGATGTCCTGCAGGCAGCCGCGTGCGTCGTCGGGCGGGGTGATGCCGAGGAGGGCGTGGAGGCCTTTGTTCCAGGCGGCGGGGAGGTCGGCCACGGCCAGGTCGCCGCTGACCAGGGCCTGTTCGAGGCGGAAGCGCAGGATGACGTGGGCGGGGTAGGTCATCTCGTCGGCGTCGACGCGGATGAAGCCGCGGCCGATGCGGCGCCAGAGGCGGGCGAGGTTCTCGGGCGCGTAGGGGGCGGGATCGCCGCCGAAGGTGGCCAGGAGTTCCGGGCCGAGCCACGACAGGTAGGCGTCGGAGCGGCAGGCCTGCATCTCGATGATGAGGGACTGGGATTCGTGGGCGGCCATGCCGGCGGATTCGCCGACCGGCTGGCGGGCGTGGGCGGCGGGGAGGCCGCGTTCGTAGAGGGCATGGCCGGTTTCGTGCATGACGCCGAGGAGGGATTGGGCGAAGTCGGCCTCGTCGTAGCGGGTGGTGATTCGCACGTCGGTGGGGGTGCCGCCGCAGAACGGGTGGGTGGAGCGGTCCAGGCGCGAGTGGGTGGGCTCCAGGCCGGCGCGGGCGGAGAGGCGACGGCAGAGGGCTTCCTGCGCAGCCTCGGCGAAGGGGCCGGTGGGGCGGAGGGGGGCGCTGCGGCGGGCCTGGATCTCCTCCGCGCGGGGAAGGGCGTCGGCGAGGAAGGCTTCGTAGGCGGAAAAGACGGGGGCGACGTCGGCGGCGGTGATGCCGCGCTGATAGCCGTCCATCAGGGCATCGTAGGGGGTGAGGCCGAGCTTCGGGGCCAGAGCAGCGGCCTGTTCGCGAACCAGGCGGATGACTTCGGCGAGGTGGGGGCGGACGAGGGCGAAGTCGCTGCTGCGCCGGGCTTCGCGCCAGGTTCGCTCACAGGCGGAGTTGGCGCGGGCCTGGGCCTCGACGAGGTCGGCGGGAAGTGCCGTCGCGCGGGTGTGGGCGTGGCGCATCAGGCGGAGGTTGGCGGTGTGCCAGGGATCGGCGGGGGGCAGGGATTCGGCGTCCGCAAGGTCGTCGGCGACGTCGGGGGCGGTGGCCAGTTGGTGGGCGAGGCCGGCGAGGACGGCCATCTGGTCGCCGCGGGCCGCGCCGCCGCCGGCGGGCATCATGGCGGCGGCGTCCCAGCCGAGCATGGAAGCGGCCTCGCCGATGGTGGCGATCCGGGCGGCGCGGGCCACCAGGCGGGCATAGGCGGGGTGGTTGGTCATGGGCGAAGCACCTTGCGGGCGTAGAGGGCGAAGATGACAAGGAGGCCGGCGGCGAGGCCATACCAGGTGATGGCGTAGGCGAGGTGGTTGTTGGCCGGGCGCGGCAGGGTGCGGGCGGGGTCGGGGCTGCCCAGGTCGGGGCGGCCCAGGTCGGGGCTACGGGCCGGGCCGAGGGCAACAAGGATGAAGGGAGCTAGGTCGGGGATGCCGAGGGCGGGGCCGATGGTGGTGGGGTCCAGCGTGAAGAAGCGGCGGTTGGCCAGGTCGTCGGTGGCCGCGAAGGGGCCGGCGGAGTCGGGCGGGCGGATGTAGCCCTCCACGGATGCGGGTTCGGCCGACATCAGGGGAGGCGGGGCGGGGGGATGTGCGACTGGCACCCAGCCGCGGTCCACCAGCACCGGGCGGGCGCCGTCGCGGCGTAGGATGGCGAGGAGGCGGGCGCCACCCGTTGGCTGGGTGTCGACGGTGCGGACTTCGGCGCCGTAGAGGGCGGTGGTGGAGTGGAAAACGCCTTCGGCGCGCACGCGGGCAAAGCGGGGCGGCGTGGGGCCGAGGGGGACGGGCGGTGCGCGTTCGGCGAGGGCGATGGCGGCGAGGATGTCGGCCTTCCACAGCATGCGGTTCACCTGCCAGGTGCCGAGGCCGAGCAGGGTGGCGAGCATGACCACGGTCATCAGGCCGGGGATCAGGAGGAGGCGCAGCGGGAGCTTCACAGCACCACCATGCCGACAGGGGGCATGCGCAGATCAGGCCCGCATGTGGTGCATGCGGGCCTGTTCGGGAGAATGGCGGCGGAGAGGCTGCCCTGGCCACGGCGAGGGCAGCTTTGGACGGGCCACCGCGTGGGTGGCGGGGCGGGCATCAGTGGTGGGCGATCTCGCCGACGCCCCACCAGTAGATGCAGATGAAGAGAAACAGCCAGACCACATCGACGAAATGCCAGTACCAAGCGGCGGCCTCGAAGCCGAAATGGCGCTCCGGCGTGAAGTGGCCGATCCTGGCACGCCATAGGCAGACGGCGAGGAACAGGGTGCCGATGATCACGTGGAAGCCGTGGAAGCCGGTGGCGAGGAAAAACACCGAGGGATAGACGCCGCCGCCCGAGAACTTGAACGGTGCCAGCGAATATTCCCAGGCCTGCAGGCCGGTGAACAGCACGCCGAGCATGACGGTGAGCGTAAGACCCACGAGCAGCGACTTGCGGTCGTTGTGCAGCAGGGCGTGGTGGGCCCAGGTGAGGGTCGTGCCGGACAGCAGCAGGATCATGGTGTTGAGGAAGGGCAGGCCCCAGGGGTCGAAGGTCAGTACGCCCTGCGGCGGCCAGATGGCGACAACGGCGCCCGAGACATGCTCGGGGAACAGGGCGTAGTGGAAGAAGGCCCAGAAGAAGCCGACGAAGAACATCACTTCGCTGGCGATGAACATGACCACGCCGTAGCGAAGGCCGAGGCGCACGATGGTGCTGTGCATGCCCGGGGTGCTGCTTTCCTTCAGCACGTCGCGCCACCAGCCGAACATCACGCCAAGCGTGCCGAGCAGGCCCAGAATAAGCAGCCACCAGCTGCCGTAGTGCGACATCAGGACAATGCCGGTCAGCGTGGAGGCGCCGGTGAGGGCGCCAAGGATCGGCCAGGGCGAGGGGTCGACCAGATGGTACGGCTGCTTCAGCCCGGAACTGGTGATTGCGCCGCCGGAAACGGTCGGGGCGCCGTGCGAGTCGCTGCTCATGCCATGCTTGTCCCAGGTGGTGGCCGCATCATCGTCAAATAACGCGCCACGGCAAGCGGGAGCCTGCATAGGCCGAGGGGCGGGCCAGTTTGCAGGAAGGACCGCGCGTCATGGCGTGGCCCTCTTTTGGCCGACATGCGGGCCCGCCGCGGCGATTGTGGCGTCGTCGAGGCTGCGAAAGAAGGTGTATGAAATGGTGATGGTGCGCAGGTTGCGCGTGTCGGGGTCGTCGAGGATGGCGGGATCGACCCAGAAGCTGAGCGGAAAGGATATTTCCTGGCCAGGCGTCAGCGTCTGTTCGTCGAAGCAGAAGCAGGCGGTTTTGTGGAAAAAGCGTCCGGCCTTGTCGGGCGTGACGTTGTAGGTGGAGATGCCGGTGACGGGACGGTCGGTCGGGTTGCGGGCCACGTAGAAGGCGACCGCCTCCTCGCCAAGACGCAGCGTGACCTCGCGTTGGGCCGGGGCGAATTTCCACGGCATGCCCGCGTTCACGTCGGCGTTGAAGCGGACGGTGATGGTTCGGTCGATCATGCGCGGGCTTGCGGACGCGTCGATGCGCGGAGTGCCGCCATAGCCGGTGATCTGGCAGAAGATGCGGTAAAGCGGCACGGCAGCAAAGGACAGGCCGAGCATGCCACCGATCACGCCGACCAGGGTGAAGGCGATCAGGCCGTTCCGGGGGGGGCGGGGCGTGCGGGTTCCGACCGGGGGGGTTCCAACCGGGGGGGTGCCAGCCGGGGGGGCGCCAGGCGTGGAGGCCACAGGCGGAGGGGCGGCCTTTGTCACGTCAGCCTCCGATGCCGGGTTTGGTCATCTTTACCACCGTGATGGCGAAGAACAGGCAGGACAGCGCAACCAGAACCACCAGCATGGCGATGTTGCGCCCGCGGCGGCGGCGATGGGCTTCCGCATCGCGCGCGCCAGGAGGAAGGGTGGCGGGCGGCTCGGGTGCGGGCGTCATGGCCTAGCCCGCCACACGGTCGGCCGCGATGGCGGCGAAGAGGATGATCAGGTAGGCGATCGAGAACTTGAAGGCGTTGCGGGCCGGGGCATCGTTGGTCTGGCTGACGCCGGTGTGGTCCTGCGCGTCGCGCAGCACACGCCAGGAGCAGGCGAGGAAGCCGATGCCAAGGGCGAGCGCGGTGGCGCCATAGATCGGGCCGGAGAGGCCCAGCGCCCAGGGGGCGAGCGACACGGCAACCAGGACGATCGTGTAGATGAATATCTGGCGTCGGGTTTCGCGCGCCCCTGCCACCACCGGCAGCATCGGCACGCCGGCGCGGGCGTAGTCGGCGTGGGCCCACAGCGACAGCGCCCAGAAATGCGGCGGGGTCCAGAAAAAGACGATGGCGAACAGCAGCAGCGGCAGCGTGTCGAGCCCGCCGGTAACGGCGACCCAGCCGATCACCGGCGGGAAGGCGCCGGCGGCACCGCCGATGACGATGTTCTGTGCGGTGCGGCGCTTCAGCCACATCGTGTAGATGAAAACATAGAAGCCGATCGAGGCAGCCAGCGCCGCTGCGGCGGCGAGGTTGGTGGCCAGCGCCATCACCAGCACCGAGGCGACCGCGAGGACCACGCCGAAGCCCAGCGCCTCGCCCGGCGCGATGCGTCCGGCGGGGATCGGCCGGTTGCGGGTGCGGCGCATCACGAGGTCGATGTCACGGTCGTACCACATGTTGATTGCGCCGGCGGCCCCGGCGGCGACCGTGATGCACAGGATGGCGGTGGCGGCGAGCACCGGGTGCAGGCTGCCCGGGGCGAGCAGCATCCCGATCCAGCCGGTGAACACCACCAGCATCACCACGCGCGGCTTGAGCAGCGCGATCCAGTCGGAAACCGACGAGATCGGCAGGTCCGCGGTGGCGGCGGGGGCAACGTCGCCCAAGGAGGCGGGGCGCAGGGAAGCGGGGCGCAGGGAGGCGGGGTGCCCCCCTGGCTGCGGTATCGCGTGGCTGGCGGCTTCGGTCATGGTCTTACCGGATCCTGGGAAGAACCTCGAAGGTGTGGAACGCGGGCGGCGAGGACTGGGTCCATTCCAGGGTGGTGGCACCCTCGCCCCAGTAGTTGTCGGCCAGGCGCTCCTTCGAGGTGAAGGTGCGGAAGCAAAGGTAGAGGAATACGACCATCGAGGCGGCGCTGATGTAGGCGCCGATCGAGGAGACCATGTTCCAGCCGGCAAAGGCGTCGGGGTAATCGACATAGCGGCGCGGCATGCCGGCGAGGCCGAGGAAGTGCATCGGGAAGAAGGTGAGGTTCACGCCGACGAACGTCATCCAGAAGTGAATTTTTCCCAGCGCCTCCGGATACTGGCGGCCGCTCATCTTGCCGATCCAGTAGTAGAAGCCGGCGAAGATCCCGAACACCGCGCCGAGGCTCAGCACGTAGTGGAAGTGGGCGATCACGTAGTAGGTGTTGTGGACGTACTGGTCGATGCCCGCATTGGCCAGCACCACGCCGGTAACGCCGCCGACGGTGAACACGAAGATGAAGCCGACGGCCCACAGCATGGGCGTCTTCATCTCGATGGAGCCGCCCCACATGGTGGCGATCCAGGAGAAGATCTTGATGCCCGTGGGCACGGCGATGATCATTGTCGCGGCCATGAAGTAGGCGCGGGTGTCGACGTCCATGCCCGAGATGAACATGTGGTGGGCCCACACGATGAACCCGACCACGCCGATCGCCACCATGGCATAGGCCATGCCGAGGTAGCCGAAGATCGGCTTGCGGCTGAAGGTCGAGATGATGTGGCTGATGATGCCGAAGGCCGGCAGGATCATGATGTAGACCTCGGGGTGGCCGAAGAACCAGAACAGGTGCTGGAACAGCACCGGATCGCCGCCGCCCTGGGGCTCGAAAAAGGCGGTGCCGAAGTTGCGGTCGGTGATCAGCATGGTGATGGCGCCGGCCAGCACAGGCACGGCGAGCAGCAGCAGAACGGCGGTGACCAGCATCGCCCAGACGAACAGCGGCATCTTGTGCAGCGTCATGCCCGGGGCGCGCATGTTGAAGATGGTGGTGATGAAGTTGATGGCGCCCAGCAGCGACGAGATGCCGGCGAGATGGAGCGCGAACAGCACGAAATCCATCGCCGGGCCGGATTGGTAGGTGGAGTTGGACAGCGGCGGATACAACGTCCAGCCCGAGCCGGCGCCCTGGCCGACGAACTGGCCCATCAGGATGAGAACGAAGGCCGGCACCAGCAGCCAGAAGCTGATGTTGTTCAGGCGCGGGAAGGCCATGTCGGGCGCGCCGATCATCAGCGGCACGAACCAGTTGCCGAAGCCGCCGATCAGCACCGGCATGACCGAAAAGAAGATCATCAGCAGGCCGTGCGAGGTGACGGCGGCATTCCAGGCCTGGCCGGACGCAAAAATCTGCATGCCGGGGCTTTGCAGCTCCATGCGCATCAGCACGGAGATGATCAGGCCGATGATGCCACCGACCAGGCCGAAGATGATGTAAAGTGTACCGATGTCCTTGTGGTTCGTGCTGAACAGCCAGCGTTGCGCGAAGGACAGTTGCGGGTGGTGGTGGTCATCGTGCCCGTGCCCGTGGTCATGGCCGGCAGCGTGGTCGTGTGCGCTCATCTGTCTGCTCCTGCTGCCCGTGTCCTATCGGCGCGCCGCGGCCAGGACAGCGTCCTGGCTGCTCTCGGTTGCCGCCCGAACGGGGGCCGTCTCATTGCTGGCGAACTTCTTCTTCGCCTCGACCAGCCAGGCGGCGAACTCCGTGTCGGTCACCGCGCGGATGGAGATGGGCATGTTCGAATGGTCCTCGCCGCAAACCTGGTTGCACTGTCCGTAGAAGACGCCGGCGCGGTCGATGCGGACCCAGGTCTCGATGGTGCGGCCGGGGATCGCGTAGCGCTGCACGCCGAGGGCGGGGACGAAGTAGCTGTGGATGACGTCGGCGCTGGTGGCCAGGATGCGGATGTTCTTGCCGACCGGCAGCACCAGGGGCTCGTCCACGTCCAGGAGGCGGCGTCCTTCCTTCCAGGCGGCGTTCTTGGCGTCCAGCGGGCGGCTGCCGAAATTCAGGCCCTCGGCGTCGGGATAGGTGTATTCCCAGTACCACTGCCGGCCGGTGACTTTCACGGTCATGTCCGCTTCGGTGGTACGGTCCTGGAAGTAAACCAGGCGGAAGCTCGGGATGGCGATCACCACCAGGATCAGCACCGGCACCACCGTCCAGGCGACTTCCAGCACGGTGTTGTGGCTGGTTTGGCTGGGGTTCGGGTTCCGCTCGGCAGCGAAGCGCCAGATCACGTAGGCGAGCAGCCCACCGACGAACAGAGTGATGACCGTGATGATCACCAGCACCAGGTTGTGCAGGCTGTGGATGCCCTCCTGCACCGGGCTGGCGGCGGCCTGCATGCCCATTTGCCACGGGCGCGGCATATCGGCGAAGGCAGGTTCAACCAGCCCGACAAACACGGTGGCCAGGGCGAGGACCGCCAGGGTAGCGACGGCAGCCAAACGCCGAAAGAGTTGCATCGTACGATCCATCCCGCTGAGGCGCACCGGCACATGCACGCCGGGCAATGCAGGATTTGGGCTACTCTGCCGCCGTGTCTAGATCAAGGGCCGTCGGTCAAAATCCGTCGCCCTGCCGCACATGGCGGCATCCATGGCATCGCGGCACGCGCGGGTATCCATCGCCATGCCGACCCTGCCGGCATGGCGATGGATACCCGGTGTCAGTTGCGGAAGCTTGCGAGGGTGAACAGGCCGAACGGCGGCACCGACGCGAACTGCGCGCTGGCGCGTTCCTCGGGGTTCAAAAGGGCATCAACGGCGAAATCCGGATGCCAGCCCAGGGCGCGCGAGGCCGGCGCCATGGTACGCTCGGCCCACCAGCGCAGTCCGCCCTCAGCGGCGAAATGGTTCACGAACAGGATATGCCCGCCGGGGCGAACCACCCGGCGCAACTCGGCCATCAACATGCGCGGATGGGGAACGACGGAGGCCACGAACATCGCCACCGCGATATCGAAGCTTTCGGCGGCGAACCCGGTCGACTCGGCGTCGATCTCCATCAGGGCCTCAACGTTGGCAAGCCGCTGGGTGGCAGCGCGCGTGCGCGCGCGCGCCAGCATCTCGGCGGACAGGTCAATGCCGGTGATGCGCTTCTCGGCGCGGTAGTGCGGCAGGGCGAGGCCGGTGCCCACGCCGACTTCGAGCACCTTGGTTCCAGGCAGGCGATTCACCTCGGCCACCGCACGCCGGCGACCCCAGCCGGAGATTCCCCCGAACACGAGGTCATAGACCCCAGCCCAACGACGGTAGGCCGCCCGCACTGCATCGGCATCAAGCGCGGATTGCGGCCCCACCGTCTGGTGCGGTCGGGAATACTGACTCATGAGCTGGCTCGTCCCTCCGGTCGCACGACCGAGCCTAGGGCCCGAATCGATATCCACAAATAACACGTTCGCGCCGGTCAGGGGAGTCTGCAACCGGAAAACCCCTCCAGCGGCATGGCCGGCCGCAATGGAGGGGCATTTGGAATTGTCCGCGCGGCCTTTCCTGCTGGGCAGGATCGAAACGAAGCGCGGTTGGGCGCGGTCAATCGGCGGCCAGATTCACTGCTGCCGCCCGACCATTGGCCTGCTGTTCGATCTCGAAATCGAGCTTCTGCCCCTCATTCAGCGTCCGCAGCCCGGCCTTCTGCACCGCGCTGATGTGCACGAACACATCATTGCCCCCGGTATCCGGGGCGACGAAGCCATACCCCTTGGTTGGATTGAACCACTTCACCGTTCCCTTCAGCATCGACTTCCGCCCCTTGTTGTGGGGCGTCCGTCCCGGACAACGCAGACCGGCGGCCGGGGGGCTGACTGTCGGGTCTTCGCCTTGCGGGTCTTCACCTTCGGGTCGGCGCGGCTGGTGTCGGCTGGGCAGGGTTGGACGCCCTCGTGCTCGCAGATGCATCTGATCAATGCGTTCAGGCAGTGTGGACCCTGATTCTGCCGTGGGATATGCCCACCACTGTGATCAGATTACACCCCTGCCCGGACGCAGTTCGACCAAGTTGCATCGTTCCAATGCGCGGATAGGCGAATTGATCCACGCTCGCAGAGTCGTGAATAGGCACGCCGCAACCCGCGCCGGCGGACATCCGCGCCGCACGGGCGCTCGGGTCAGCCCAGGTTCGGGTGCATCCGGTCGATGCCGGCCGCGCGTTCCCAGGCGCGGGCGACCTGGAACAGGGTGGCCTCGGCGAAATGCCGCCCGACAAACTGGACCGAGAGCGGCAAGCCATCCGCCGACAAGCCGGCCAGCATCGCCAATGCCGGGTGGCCGGTGGTGTTGAACGGAGCGCGGGCCTGGGGCGGATAGGTGCGGGCGGTCTCGGCGGCGTCCTCGATGCGGCTGGGCGGATCCATGGAGCTCGCACAGAGCAGGACGTCGACGTTCTCCAGCACGGCATCGACCAGGGCGATCATCTCGGCGCGACGGCGTTGGGCGGCGAGCAGGTCGCCGGCGGAGAGGAAGGCGCCGGGCATCAGGCGGCGGCGGCCCAGCAGGCCATAATCGCCGGGGCGTTCGCGCAGCCAGGGGGCGTGGATTGACCAGGCCTCGGCATTCAGTATCACGCGGTTGACGGCGGCGAACTCGCCGAGGGTCGGCAGGGTGACGTCGCGCAGGATCGCGCCCTCGCCGGCCAGGGTGCGGGCGACCGTGTCCAGCCCGGCGGCGACCTCGGGATGGGCAGGCATGTCGCGCTCGTGGAAGTGGCGGACGAAGCCGATGCGCAGGTCGCGCACGCCGCGGTCCAGCCGGGCGGCGAAGGATTGCCGCGGCGCGGCGGCGCTGCCAGGGTCATGCGGGTCGTGCCCGGCGATGGCATCTAGCAGCAGGGCGTTGTCAGCGACGTCGCGCGTCATCGGGCCGACATGGTCGAGCGAAAAGGCCAGCGGAAACACGCCGCGGCGGGAAACCAGGCCGTAGGTGGGCTTCAGGCCGACGATGCCGCAGGCGCTGGCCGGGTTACGCACGGAACCGCCGGTGTCGGTGCCCAGGGCGAGTGGGAAGAAGCCGGCCCCCAGCCCCGCGCCGGAGCCGGACGAGGAGCCGCCAGGGTGATGGTCGCGATTCCACGGGTTGCGCGCCGGCGGCCAGGGCAGGTCGAAGCTTGGGCCGCCAATCGCGAATTCATGGGTGGAAAGCTTGCCCATCACGATGGCGCCCGCCTGGCGCAGCTTGGCCACGACGACCGCGTCGGAGGGGGCGGGCGTGTTCGGCATCACCTTGGAATGGCAGGTGGTCGGCAGTCCGGCGACGTCGATGATGTCCTTGATGCCGACCGGCACGCCGTGCAGCGGCCCGCGGATGCGCCCGGCGGCGATCTCGGTCTCGGCGACGGCGGCGGCGGCCAGCGCACCTTCGGCATCGACGCGAATGAAGGCGTTCAGCTGCGGGTCGAGCCGGTCGATGCGCGTCAGCAGAGCGCGAACCAGTTCGGTGGGGGAAAGCCGGCGCGCGGCATAGGCGCGGCTGGCCGCGGCGGCGGTGAGCCAGTGCAAATCGTCGGTCATTTCGTGGCTCCCACCCTCATCGGCGGCCCACCTGCATCGGCGGCCAAGCCTCGGCAGTGGGGCTGGCGGGGACCTTGATCTCGCCGCTGCGGCCGAGCGCCTGGGCAGCGGCGTTGACGACGCAGTCCGGGAACTCGGCCAACGCCCGCTCCAGCCCGGCCTGGCGGGCCAGGGCCTCTACGAATGACTTGTCCATGGGACACCCCTACGGTTGCCGGCCAATGGTGCGGCGGCGGGCGGCCGGGGCCAAGGGGGCAAAAAAGAGGGCGGCTCGACCAGGTCGAACCGCCCGAAGGTGGCGCCGGGCCAATGGGCCACCGGCGCGTAGGGGAGGAGTCCAGAACAATGCGAATGGCCGTCGCCAGCCACGGCAGGCATATTGCCGCCCGATGGACTAAGGAAACGTTAAGACCGGCAGACTTCGCGCTAATGCGAAGCCGGTTTTTCCGAATGCACGCAAGCTGACGCACCACGAGGTAGCCATGACCGTCCCGCCGCCGCGAACCGGACCCCTGGTGGGGCTGAAGGTGCTCGAACTCGGCCATTACATCGCCGGCCCGTTCTGCACCCGCGTACTGGCCGATCTCGGCGCCGAGGTGATCAAGGTGGAGCCGCCGTCAGGCGACCCGGTTCGCGGCTGGGGCGCCACGGTCGGCGGCCATCCCGTGTGGTTCAGCATCCATGGTCGCAACAAGCTGTCTGTGGTGCTCGATCTCAAGCGCCAGCGCGAAACCGCGCTGGCGCTGGCCGCGCGCGCCGACGTGCTGGTGGAGAACTATCGGCCCGGACAGATCGAGAAGCTCGGGCTGGGCCCCGATGTCCTGCATGCCGTCAACCGGCGACTGGTGATCGCCCGCGTGTCCGGCTACGGCCAGACCGGCCCCTATCGCGACAAGCCGGCCTTCGGGGCGATCGGCGAGGCGATGGGCGGCATCCGCCACCTCACCGGCCACCCTTCTGGCGCCTCGGATTTGCCCCCACCGCGCTGCGGCATCTCGATCGGCGACGACCTCGCAGGACTGTATGCGGCGATCGGGCTGCTGTCGGCGGTGTATGAGCGCGACGTGACCGGCACCGGGCGCGGGCGGATCATCGACGTGAACCTGGTCGATTCAATCGTCAGCCTGATGGAGGGGATGCTGCCCGAATTCGCCATCGACGGGCGCATCCGCCAGCCGGCCGGCGCCGCTATCCCGACCGCGGCACCGACCAACACCTATCCCTGCGCGGACGGCAAGTGGCTATGCGTGGCGGGCAATTCCGACCTCATCTTCGCCCGGCTGATGGCGGCGATCGGCCGGCCCGAGCTGGCCGCCGAGCCCCGCTACGCCACCAACGCGCTGCGCTGCGCCAAGGCCGGGGAGCTCGACGCCGCCATCACGGCCTGGACCCGCACCCTGCCCGCCGCCCAGGCTGAAGAGCAGCTGGAGGCGGCCGACGTGCCCTGTTGCCGCCTGTTCGACATCGCCGACATCGCGGCCGATCCGCACAACCGGGCGCGCGGCGCGGTGCTGGAGGTGGACGACCCGCTGATCGGCCGCACGCTCCACTTCGGGCCGACGATCCGCTTCGACGGCATGGCGCCGGAGGAGACGATCGGCTGGACCGGACCGGCGCTGGGCGCCCACACCGACTACGTGTTGGGGAGCATCCTGGGAGCCGCACGCAAGGGGTAGTGGTCGCCGGTCCAGAAGAGGATTGCCAGCAATTACCGTGCGTTGGAGCAGAGATCTGCTATAATGCGGGTATGACGCCCCGAAGACACCTGATCCGACACCTGTTGCCCCAGATAGCGCTGGCCGCGGCACTCGCCGGCTGCGGCAGCGCATCCCGCACCGCCTCCACGTCCAGCGGGCCGAGCATGAGGGTGCCGGGCATCAACTGCGCCCCGTTCGCGCGTGAACTGTCAGGCATCGCGCTGTATGGCGAGGCGGAGTCATGGTGGCGCAGCGCCGAAGGGCGCTACTCGCGCAGCGCCCGGCCGGACACCGGCAGCGTGCTGGTGTTCCGGCGCACCTCCCGCCTGCGCTCCGGCCACGTGTCGGTAGTGACCCGCGTGGTCAGCCCGCGGCAGATCCTGGTGACCCAGGCGAACTGGGTGCCGGGCCATGTCGACGAGGACCAGATGGTGGTGGACGTTTCGCCCGGTAACGACTGGAGCGAGGTGCGAGTGTGGTATCCGCCGGTGAACCAGCTGGGCACGCATGTCTATGCCGCGCACGGCTTCATCCATCCGCCCCGGCCCGCAAGCTATGCCGAACTGGCCCGCGCCACGCCCGTGGCGGCGCGGTATGCGCTCGATACATCCGGCCGGCCGCCGCCGCGGGCGCGCGGCGACGGGTGACGGACCGAGATCAGGGCGCGTTCTCCCGCGGAACGGCGCAAACATCGCTTGCATCAGGCGGGCCGGCGGGCCATGTGAGGCCTTCTAGGGGAAAGACCCCGCTTGGAGGATGTCATGGGTAGCTTCAGCATCTGGCACTGGCTGATCGTCCTGGCCGTCGTGCTGCTGCTGTTCGGCAGCGGCAAGATCAGCAGCCTGATGGGCGACTTCGCCAAGGGCATCAAGTCGTTCAAGAAGAACATGGCCGAGGAGGACACCTCGATGGAGGCCACCGCCACGGACAAGCCGTCGGGCACCATCCCAGGCCCCGCCGCCGGCACGACGGGGACCACCCAGTCCACCACCACGGTTCGCCAGGGCTGAGCCTGCGCGGCACGGCAGTCCCGGCTCCCGTCGCCCCGTGCTCGCGCCGTCCGCCGTCCTGACCGACATCGAGGGCACCACGACGCCCTCGGCGTTCATCCAGGGCGTATTGCTGCCGTTTGCACGCGACGCCCTGCCGGACTGGGCCAGCCGCATCGACCTTCCGGAAGTCGCCGGCGTGCTGGCCGAGGTACGGCGCATGGTGCCGGACCAGGCGGAACTGACCACCCTGCGCCACTGGTCCGACCGTGACCTCAAGCTCGCGCCGCTGCAGGCATTGCAGGGCATGATCTGGGAACAGGGCTATGCCGACGGCGCGTTGCGCGGCGCGGTCTTCCCCGACATCGCCCCCCATCTGCGGGCCTGGACGGCGAAAGGGGTCAGGATATTCACCTTCACCTCCGGGTCGATCCAGGCGCAGCGGCTGATCTTCGGGCATTCGGTGGATGGCGACCTCTCCGGACTGATCGCCGGCTTCTTCGACACGAGGATCGGCGCCAAACGCGACCCCGACACCTATGTCCGCCTGGCGATCGGCATGAACGTCCCGACCGTGGCGGTCGCCTTCCTGTCGGACGTCGAGGCGGAACTGGACGCCGCCACCACCGCAGGCATGCGCGCCTGCCACATCGTGCGGCCGGGCACGCACACGCCCCCCTCCGACCGCCACCCCGTCGCCGCCGACTTCGCCGCCGCAGCGCAGGTGCTCGGCTTGCCGAGCGGGGAGTAGGCGCGAAGACAAGACCAAGGCTTTGCCCTGGACCCACCAAGGGCCGGCGGCCCTTGGATCCCCATTCCTCTTAGTTTTGAGGTCCAGGGGCTCGGCCGTCGCGCAAAGGCGCGCGCCGGACCAGGCGGGTCTCCGTGGCGCGGCTTCGCGCCGCGACGCGGAGCCCAGCCTTGCCTGCCTTCGTACCTTTGGGCGACGATGCGTCCGTCTCGACTCGGAGTGTCCGAATGACCGTGCATCATGTGGCTGCCACCCCGCGGACCGTCCGCTGGGGCGTGTTCGATGCAGCGATCCCGCCCGTCGTCACGGTGCAATCGGGCGACACGGTGGTGCTGGAATGCGTCTCCGGCGGGCCAGACGTGATGCCGCCGCCGGAGTCCGGCCTGCGCATTCCGCCCGCCCTGGCGGCAATCCATGCCTCAGACATTCCGCGCGCCGGCAGCCACATCATCACCGGCCCGGTGGCCGTCGCCGGCGCCATGCCCGGCGACATGCTGGAGGTGCGGATCGACAAGATCGAGCTGGGCAACGACTGGGGCTTCTGCGGTTTCCGCCCCCTGGCCGGCACGCTGCCAGAGGATTTCCACGAACGCTTCCTGACCCACATCCCGGTCGACCGCGCGAACATGACCTGCCGCCTGCCCTATGGCGTGGAGCTGAAGCTCGCGCCGTTCTTCGGGGTGATGGGCGTGGCGCCGCCGCCCGGCTACGGCACCATCTCCACCATCCAGCCGCGCCAGCATGGCGGCAACCTGGACAACAAGGAACTCACCGCCGGCAGCACGCTGTTCCTGCCGGTGCTGGCACCGGGCGCGCTGTTCTCGGCCGGCGACGGCCACGGGGTGCAGGGCGACGGCGAGGTGTGCATCAACGCGCTGGAAATCTGCCTGAACGGCACCTTCACCCTGGTGCTGCACAAGGCAGAAGGCGGCGAACCGGCCCTGGCCTATCCGCGCGCCGAAACCGCGACCCACTACATAAGCATGGGCATGCACGAGGACCTGGACCAGGCAATGAAAACGGCGCTGCGCCAGATGATCGCCTTCATCTGCGCCCGTTCCAACCTGTCGCGCGAGCAGGCGTACCAGTTCTGCTCGCTGGCGGTGGATTTCCACGTCACCCAGACGGTGAACGGGGAGAAGGGGGTGCACGGGCTGCTAAAAAGGGGGCTTCTGTTCTAACCGCCCATCGAAGGAGCCCTGTGGAGGGCCACCACCCCCATATCTTGTGGCTGAAGCAGGGTTGTCCACAAGTTTCTGCGCTTGACCCCTGATTCGAGCGTTGACCGGGCCGCAGATCGGGCTACCGTATATTGTGTCCGATGCGCGAAGGAGCCACGACATGGAGTGGAACGAAGAGACGATCGCGCGGCTGCGCGCGCTCTGGGCCGAAGGTCTTTCCACCGCGGAAATCGGGCGCCGCATGGCGATCTCGAAGAACGCCGTGGTCGGCAAGGCGCACCGCCTCAACCTGCCGCCCCGCCCGTCGCCGATCCGCCGTGAGGGTGCGGCCGGTGCCCCGCGCCAGGCCGTGCCGCGCCGCGTGACCGGGCCGACCCTGCCGCCACTGCCAGCCGCCGCCCCGGCGCCGAACCTCGTCGCGGCCCCGATCGCCCCGCCCCCGGTGCCGGCCCCGTCGATGCCGCGCGTGGTCGCCTCCCGCCCCGCCAGCACCACCTTCCGCGCGATCCGGCCGCAATCCTGCTGCTGGCCGATCGGCGAGCCAGGCACCAAAAGCTTCCGCTTCTGCGACTCCGAGGCAACGCCGGGCAAGCCCTACTGCACCGAACACGCCGCGGTGGCCTATGTGAAAGTGCGCGACCGCCGCGACGAAGCGGCCGCCTGATTACGGGAAGGTAGGCAAGGCCAGGTCTCTGCCGTCCCGGCGCGAAGCCGCGCCACGGAGGACCAACCAAGGGCCGGCGGCCCTTGGAACCTCACACGAACCGCCTTTGATGTCGACCGATGAAGAATTGATCGACGGCTGTCGGCATGAGTCCTGTTTTGCACGCCGCCGCCGGCCAGCGCGGCGCGCGATACCAACCCTCGTTACCTTCGACCCCTAGAACGAAAGCAAGGTTGGGCTCTACCCAAGCCCGCCTGGCCCCGCGCGCGGCTTCGCGCGACGGGCCAAGCCCCTGGACCTTATCAAATTGAAAAATAAAAGGATTAAAGGGCCGCCGGCCCTTGGCGGGCCCCTGCGACGCAACTTCGCGTCGCGACGGCAGAGCCCTGCACTTGCCTGCTTTCATGGGTTGAAAGTTCCAGGGATTGGTAGGAGGTCCAGGGGCTCGGCCCCTGGCGGGTCTGGGCGGAGCCCAGCCTTCCCTTCATCTTCTGAACCGAAGTCAACCAGGCTTGGCATCGATCTTTGTCTTTCACACGGTTCAGTGGAACACGCGCCCGGCGTCGATCACGATGGTCTGGCCGGTCATGGTCTCGGTGCGGCACATCGTCACCACCATGTCGGCGCAGTCGTCCTTGTCCGCGGCTTTCTTCAGCAGCGCCGAGGCGGCTGAGTTGGTCACCTGCTCCGGCCGCAGATTGGCCGTCGCCCGCGTGCCCTCCAGCAGCCCCGGCGCGACGCAGTTCACCAGCACCTCCGGCGCCATCGCCACCGCCATGCACCGCGTCATATGGATCAGCCCGGCCTTGGAGATGGCATAGGCGATCGACGAGCCGGTGGGCGTCAGCCCGGCGACCGAGGAGATGTTCACCACCCTGCCCCGCCCCTGCGCCTTCATCAGCGGCGCGACCGCCTTGGTCAGGCGCATCGGGCCGGTGAGGTTCACTGCCATGATCTTGTCCCACAGCTCCATCGTCATCGCATCGAGGTCCGCAAACGGCACCGACTTGTTGAAGGCGGCGTCGTTGACCAGGATGTCGATGGCCCCGAACCGCGCCTGCACGGCGGCCACCAGCGCCTCCACCTGCGCCTGGTTGGTGATGTCGCAGCCGAAGGCCGCGGCGTTGACCTGATAGGTCGCGGCCAGTTCCTGCGCCACCGCTTCGGCCTGCACGCGGCTCTGCGCATACATCACCGCGATATGCGCCCCCTCGCGCGCCAGCGCGTGACAGATGCGCTGCCCCAGCCCGCCATTGCCGCCGGTGACCAGCGCCACCGTGCCCCTGAGTTCCATCGCCATTCCCTCCCTGTCGAACCGCCAGCTTATGTCACGCGCGCGCGATTGACAGCCCGCCCGCCCCGGCGACACTCCGCCGGCAATCCGACGCCCCCGCTCCAACACAAGGAAACCCGTCATGCAGGAACCACTGTCCGGCCCCGGGCGCTTCTTCAAGGGCAACCTGCACACCCACTCCACACTGTCCGACGCAATCCGCGGCCCGGAGGAGGTCTGCCAGCTCTACCGCGAAGGCGGCTACGACTTCCTCTCGCTCACCGACCACTTCCTGCCCAAATACGGCTTCCCGATCGCCGACACCCGCGACTTCCGCACCAACCGCTTCACCACCATCCTCGGCGCGGAGGTGCATGCCCCGAGCACAGAACTTGGCGAGATGTGGCACATCCTCTCGGTCGGCCTGCCGCTCGATTTCGAACCCACCACGGCAGCCGAAACCGGCCCCGCCCTGGCCGCCCGCTGCGTCGCCGCCGGCGCCTTCGTCGCCCTGCCGCACCCCGCCTGGAACGGCATGACGGTGGGCGACGCCGATGCCATCCCCTGCGCCCACGCCGTCGAGGTCTACAACCACACCAGCCACGTCGAGGAAGACCGCGGCGACGGCACCGTGATGCTCGACACCCTGCTCTCCCGCGGCCGCCGCATCCTGGGCTGCGCCACCGACGACGCCCACTTCAAACGGAACGACTGGTTCGGCGGCTGGGTGATGGTCAAGTCCGAAACCCTCGAACCCGAAGCCCTGGTCGAAGCCCTCAAGGCCGGCCGCTACTACTCCTCCCAAGGCCCCGAAATCCACGCCCTGCAAGTCTCCTGCACCGAGGTGATCGTCGAATGCAGCCCCGCCACCACCATCGTCGCCCTCGGCCGCGGCTCCGCCGGCGCCTTCAGCACCAGCCCCGGCCAAACCTCCGCCCGCCTGCCACTCGACAAATTCCGCAAAGGCGGCTGGCTGCGCGTGGTCGTCGTCGACGAAGCCGGCCGCCGGGCCTGGAGCAACCCGGTGTGGCTCGACGGCTGAGGGAAGGGAAGGAAGGCCAGGGCTCTGCCCTGGACCCGCTGGGGCCTGAGGCCCCAGGCCCCCATCCATTCAGCATCCGCCTTCGGCGGGGAGGGGCCATCCGGGGGGGACGAACCGCCACGCTGGCCCCACCCCGCCGAAGGCGGAAACAGACGGGAGGTCCAGGAACCTCAGGTTCCTGGCGGGGTCCAGGGGCTTGGCCCCATAGGCGCGAAGTTAAGTTGCAAAGAGGTTTGCCCATTGCAGTTGTCGTCGCCGCGGTGCCTCGGCAAGTTTGCGGGCGGCTCCTCGTTTTCGTCGCCGGCTATGGCGGCGGGGGGTGGGC
>JANPIH010000044.1:0-2318 GCA_031424895.1 Rhodospirillales bacterium | reverse complement strand
CGGGCGGCTCATGAAGGCTCAAACCGCTCGGTCTCAGGTGCCGCTACGGCCACACTCTGTGGACTGGGGGAAAGGACAGCCGCGATGAAGACTTGGCCGTCAGCGGCCAGCACCAATCTTACGCCGGACTACAGGCTGCCGGTCGTCATTGCCACTGGTCGTGCGCCACCCGAACGCGTCGACCGCAACATGGATGACACAGCAAGAACTTCGGCGTCATTCTCCAAGAGTTCGGACTTGGCTTTGCTTTGCAGCAGAGCGAAGGGTTTGCTGTCATCCGGACCAAGAGAGCATAGACGACGGCTCCGATCGGCGATCCTTGCCGAAGGGGCCCCATCCAGTAGCAGCCCCTGGTGGTCAGGAGCGCAACCTGGCGGACAGACTCCAAACGTGCGATTTGCCCGCGGCTGAACCCCCGCCGCTTGGCGTCGTTGCTCCAGCGAGCTCTGGCTCAACGTGATCGCCATCCTTGGCGGCCAAGACGGCTTCGCGCAGGACTGACGCTGACAGGGGCATCCAGCGTCCCGGTAGGCGCGCCAGGCGTGACGAGGCCGCCACCATCAAAAGCGCGTAGTGAGGGGTCACTCTCTGCTTGTTCACTCCACTCGGTGTGAGCGTACTCCCCGCCCACCATCCCCCCGCCGGCATAGGCCAAATCGGCAGCGAGTGTTGCTCTCTGCCCGCCAAGGCTTGCTGATGGAACGCCGGCATAGCTTGTGAATGGATCACCCAGCGTGCTCACGAGGCCTAGACGTGGCGCGACCGAGGCGAGGTACGACACCGTTTCCTCTGGCAGAATCATTGAACCCGCGAGCACGGCCTCCACCCGGTCGGGTCCCGCGTTGTAGGCCGCCAGGAAGCCAGGCGCGCCAAAACGGTCATGCATCTCGCGGATGTAGGCTGCGCCAGCGAAGATGTTGTCGCGCGGCTCGTATGGGTCGCTACCCAGTCCGTAGCGGGCCTGCAGCATATCGAAGGTCCGCGGCATGACCTGCATCAGCCCCATCGCCCCGGCGTGTGAGGTGATCGGTAGTCCGTCGGCATCATATAGCCGACCGCCAGTCTCCTGGCGCATCACCTCGCGGATCCAAAGCTCCGGCACGCTGAACCGCCCGGCCGCCTCGCGGATCAGCGGACCCCACGGGTCGTCAGGCGTGCCCGGCGCGGCGTAGATCCGACCGGCGCGCATTCGGTAGCCTCTGACCTCTGCTTGCGAGGCAGCGAGGTCGTAGCCGTAGTCGCCGGTTCCGTTGTATCCACGCCGGCCGTCCCAGGTGCTGGCATGCCGAACTTTTCCCCCGCAGCCGGTGAGCAGTAGGACAAGAACCAAGGCTAAGCTTGACATCGCCGGCCATGCAAGCCGCCTTGCAGGATGATCGCGGACCACTCATGAACCCCCTGCTGCTGGTCGGGACAGCATATCCGGTCCCGGCGCTGCGCGAAGAGCGCGTTGATGTCGCTTGGCTTCCACTGCAATAGAGGGAAGCGTGTTATCGCGCTGGCGATGGGCAGCCCGCGCCGCTCCGACTGGCTCAAGCCTGCGGGGCGTCGGGTGGTAGCAGCCTCTGGTGGTCAGGGGCGCGACCGGAGGACCAACCATGAAGACGCTGTCTGATACGGCGCTAAACATCTTGAATGCCGCTGCCCAACACGACGACTGTCTCGCTGAATTGCCGGCCAAGCTCCCCGCCGCTGCCCGCAATTCCGTCGCCCGCAGCCTGTTGAAGCAGGGCCTGCTGGAAGAGGCGGGTAGCGGCCTGCGCCTCACCGCCGCGGGCTTCCGAGCTCTGAACCTAGCGCCGCCTCAGGACACAACAGCCACAACGCCCCACAGGTGGCCGCAGGAGTCGCTGGCGCCCGACGGGGGCACATCGGCCCGAATTGACGACATCGCCCTGTACGGCCCGCAGAACGCCGCTTTGGGCATGGTACGCACGAAGCTGCGGGGTGCAGCGCAGGCGGTGCTCGCGGCCTGGGACGCGCGCGAGACGCAGCCCGACAACCTGGCCGCGGCGATGGAGCAACTTCGCGCGGGCATGGCCACCGCGCCGGCCCGGACGCGGCGGGATCTCGGTGCGCCACGTGCACCACGCGAGGGCACCAAGCAGCAGGCGGTGCTGGGGATGCTCCGCCGCGACGAGGGTGCCAACATCGCCCAGATCGTCACCGCCACCGCATGGGCACAGCACACGGTCCGCGGCTTCCTGGCCAACCTCAGGCGCAAGGGCATGGCGGTCGAGGTGCTGGAACGTGTGCGCCAGGTCGGCCCCGGCAGCACCGGCGCGAAGGGGTCCTACAGCATCTACCGCATCGCCAAC
>JANPIH010000043.1:0-23712 GCA_031424895.1 Rhodospirillales bacterium | reverse complement strand
GAGCACGGCGATCAGGCCGGCGCGGGTAGTGCCGTAACGGGCGAGGTGGTTCAGCGCCGCTTCGTGCAGGGCGGTTTCGGTGGGCGCGGGGCCAGAGGGAGCGGGGCCAGAGGGAGCGGGGCCGGAGGAAGCGGGGCCGGGGGGAGCGGTGGGGCGGCGCATTTGCGAGTCTTCGCACGCAAAGCGGTCCGAGCAAATTCCCCGTTGCAATCCGGCCATGCAGAGCATCGGTGCCATTTGACTTCCGCCCGCCGGCCAGCCCATTGTTTCCGCTTCCATGGAACCGCCCGCGCAGGGGTGCTGGCGGCTGCAAGCCCGTGGAACAATCGTCCCCACCCCGACCTGCTCGGGCCAGAGGGACCAATGAGGGTCACCCGGATATGATTTCCGCCCTGCTGCCGAACTACAACCGCGCCAACCTCGCTTTCGAGCGGGGCGAGGGCGCCTGGCTGTGGACGACGGACGGGCGACGATTCCTCGATTTCGGGTCGGGCATCGCCACCGCCTCCGTGGGCCACGGCAACAAGCACCTCGCCGACGCCATCTCGGCGCAGGCGCACAAGGTGATGCACGTATCCAACCTGTACCGCATCCCCCAGGCCGAGCAGCTCGCCGCCCGGCTGGTGGAGGCCACCTTCGCGGACACCGTTTTCTTCTGCAACTCGGGCGCCGAGGCCAACGAGGGCATGATCAAGATGGTCCGCAAAACCATGTCCAGCACCGGCAAGCCGGAGCGCTTCGGCATCATCTGCTTCGAAGGCGCGTTCCACGGCCGCACGCTCGCCACCCTGGCGGCAACCGGCAACGACCACTACCTGGAAGGCTTCGGCCCCAGGGTGGAGGGCTTCAAGCACGTGCCGCTGAACAACATGAACGCGGTGCGCGACGCCATCGACGGCACCACCGCCGGCATCCTGGTGGAGCCGGTGCAGGGCGAGGGCGGCATGCGCTCGGCCGACATCCAGTTCCTGCGCGACCTGCGCACCATGTGCGACGAGTTCGGCCTGGTGATGGCGCTGGACGAGGTGCAGTGCGGCATGGGCCGCACCGGCAAGCTATTCGCCCATGAATGGGCGGGCATCGAGCCCGATGTCATCTCCTCCGCCAAGGGCATCGGCGGCGGCTTCCCGCTCGGCGCCGTGCTGGCGAAGGAATGGGTCGGCAAGCACCTGGTTCCCGGCACCCACGGCACCACCTACGGCGGCAACCCGCTGGCCTGCACGGCGGGCAACGCGGTGCTCGATGTCATTCTCGCCCCCGGGTTCCTCGATGACGTCGTGGCCAAGGGCGAGCGCATGAAGGCCGGCGTGCAGAAGCTGATCGCCGAGTTCCCTGCCATCTTCGCCGAATCGCGCGGACGCGGGCTGATGCAGGGCATCAAGTGCGTGATCCCCGCCGGCCAGGTGCAGGGCGCCTTCACCGATGCCGGGCTGATGACCGTCACCGCCGGCGAGAATGTGGTCCGCCTGGTGCCGCCGCTAGTGGTCAGCGAGGCGGACATCGACGAGGCGATCGGCATGATGCGCCGTGCCGCCGCGGGCCTAGCCACCGCCCACAAGGCTGCGGCGCAGTGATGAGCTCCATGAGGCCCGTGCCGTGAGCGGGGCGGCTTTGCGCCGCACCTCGGCGCAGGGAACCCAGGGCGGGGAGACAGCATCTCCCCGCCACGTCCCCCCGAGGCACTTCATCGACATCCGCGACCACGACGGCGCCACGCTGCGCCGCATGCTGGAGGTGGCGTCCGGCTACAAGCGGGCGCTGAAATCGGGTGCCGCCACGCCGAAGCCGCTCGCCGGCAAGGTGCTGGCGCTGATCTTCGAGAAGCCCTCCACCCGAACCCGCGTCAGCTTCGAGGTCGGCATGCGCCAGCTCGGCGGCGATGTCATCCACCTCACCTCCGCCGACATGCAGCTCGGCCGCGGCGAAACCATCGCCGACACGGCGCGCGTGCTCTCCCGCTACGTCGATGCGGTGATGCTGCGAACCTTCGCCCATGCCCGGCTGCAGGAATTCGCAGCACACGCCACCGTCCCGGTGATCAACGGCCTGACCGACAGCAGCCACTCGGTGCAGCTGATGGCCGACATGATGACCTTCGAGGAGCATCGCGGCCCGATCGCCGGCCAGGTGGTCGCCTGGTGCGGCGACGGCAACAACGTCGCGCAGACCTGGATCGAGAGTGCCGCGCGCTTCGGCTTCACCCTGCGCCTGGCCACCCCGCCCTCCCTACGCCCGCCCGCCGAGGTGGTTGAATGGGCTCGCGCGCAGGGTGCGACCATCGAGCTGCTGGACGACCCCTCCGAAGCGGTGCGCGGCGCGCGCTGCGTCGTCACCGACACCTGGGTGAGCATGGGCGACGATCCGCAATCGGCCCGCCACAACCTGCTCGCGCCCTACCGCGTCACCCAGGCGCTGATGGCCCAGGCAGAGGCGGACGCGATCTTCATGCACTGCCTGCCGGCCCATCGCGGCGAGGAGGTCACCGAGGAGGTGATCGACGGGCCGCAAAGCGTGGTGTTCGACGAGGCCGAGAACCGCCTGCACGCGCAGAAGGGCGTGCTGGCCTGGGCGCTCGGCGCGGCAAGCTAACGGAAGGCCTGGGGGCCGAAGGAACATCCAATGACCGGATTCGCGCACCCCGAACACCTCGTCGACACCGCCTGGCTCGCCACGCATATCGATGAGCCCGGCGTGGTGGTGCTCGACGCCACCACCCACCTCGTGCCCGAACCCACCGCGGGCTACAGCGTCGTTCCCGGCCGTGCGGACTTCGAGAAGTGCCACATCCCCTCGGCGCAATACGTCGACCTCCAGGCCGAGTTGTCCGACCCCGACCACGCCTTCCGCTTCATGCTGCCCACGCCGGAACGCTTCGCGGCGAGCATGGCCCGCCTCGGCGTGTCCGACGCCAGCCGCGTCATCCTCTACAGCACCGCGAACGTGTGGTGGGCCAGCCGCGTCTGGTGGCTGCTGCGCATCTTCGGCCACGACAACGCCGCCGTGCTCGATGGCGGCTGGCAGAAATGGACCGCCGAGCACCACCCGGCCGAAACCGGCCCCGGCACGCCGCGCGCCGCCGGCCACTTCACCGCCCGCAAGCCGCGCCCGCTGATGGCCGACCGCGCCGAAGTGCTGGCCGCCATCAACGACGGTGCCGTCTGCACCATCAATGCCCTGCGCCCGGAACAGCACGCCGGCACCGGCGGCGTGCAATACGGCCGCCCGGGCCGCATCGCCGGCAGCGTCAACGTCGCCGCCACCAACCTGCTCGACCCCGCCACCAACGCCTTCCTCCCCGCCGACACCCTCCGCGCCAAGTTCGAATCAGTGGGCGCGATGGACCGCCGCGTCATCACCTATTGCGGCGGCGGCATCGCGGCGAGTGCGGACGCC
Source organism: Rhodospirillales bacterium (assembly GCA_031424895.1). Classification (GTDB taxonomy): domain Bacteria; phylum Pseudomonadota; class Alphaproteobacteria; order Acetobacterales; family Acetobacteraceae; genus CAMDGX01. Next base: position 20,319 of record JANPIH010000043.1, on the reverse strand, counting down.
CTGATCCTGACAATGCTGGGCCACAAGGACGTCAAGCTCTACGACGCCTCGCTGTCCGAATGGGTAAAAGACCCGTCGCTACCGATGGAAACGGGCTGACCAATCCGATGAAAAGAAAGCATGCTCTTTTTTGACAAAAAGAACCAAAAAACTTTCACTCTTTAAGCTACGATAGCTGTTATAGCTGAAGAATGAAAAGTCTTTTTGCTTCTTTTTCTTCAGAAAAAGAAGAATCTTCCTAATTTCACTCCCCCAAAGCCCGCGACGCCTGCTCGAACGTCCCGCGGCTCAGCCCCGGCAGCGCCAGGATCTGCCGCAGCGCCGCGCGCATATGCGCCTGCCGCCCCGCATCCTGCCGCCGCCATTGCCCCAGCGGCGCCACCAGCCGCGCCGCTGTCTGGCTGTTCGCCGGATCGAGCGTGCAGACCGCATCGGCCAGGAAGCGATAGCCGCCACCCGAGGCGTCGTGGAACCGCACCTGGTTGCCCGGGAAAGCGGCCAGCAGGGAGCGCGCCCGGTTCGGGTTGCGCAGGTCGAAATCCGGGTGGGTCGCCAGCGCCCGCACCCGCGCCAGCGTATCGGCCCGCGGCGACAGCGCCTGCAACGTGAACCACTTGTCCAGCACCAGGTCCTCAAGCCGCCAGCGCGCGTGGAACGCGGCCAGCGCCGCCTCCCCCGCCGGGCTGTCGCTGGCCGCCAGCACGTCCAGCGCCGAAAGCGAGTCCGTCATGTTTCCCGCCGTCTCGAACTGCGCCCGCGCCAGCCCCACGCCCTCATCCCCCGCCGCGGCGAGATAGGCGAGGCAGGCATTGCGCAACGCCCGCCGCCCGATCGACTGCCCATCGATGCGATACGGGCCGCTTTCCGCCATGGCATCGTAGGTCGCCCGCAACCGCCCCGCCAACGCCGTCCCCAGCGCGCGCCGCAAATCCTGCCGCACGGCGTGGATCGCATCGACATCCACCACCGCCATCCGGTCCGCCACCGACGCCTCGGCCGGCAGCGCGAGGCATGCGGCGGCGAAGGCCGGGTCGGCATCGGCCCCCTCCAGCGTCGCGCCGAAGGCGGCCAGCAACCCCTCGTCCGCCCCCGAACCGCCGCCGCCTGCTCCCACGGGGGCGATCCGCTCCAGCATCAGCTCGGTGGCATAGGCCTGCAGCGAATCCCAGCGCACGAAGGAGTCCGTATCGTGCGCCGCCAGGAACCGCAGCCGCGCGCGGTCCATCCCCACCAGCTTCACTGGCGCCGAGAACCCACGCAGCAGCGACGGCACCGGCATCGCCTCGACGCAATCGAACACGAAATCCTGCGCCGTCCCCTCCAGCAGCAACAGCCGCTCCGCCACCTGCGCCCCATCCGGTGCCAGCAGCCCCATCGCCACCGGAATCGGCAGCGGCATCTTCTCCGGCTGCCCAGGCGTCGGCTTCGTCTCCTGCCGCAGCGTCAGCGTGTAGCGCCGCGCCGCTGCGTCGTAGGCCTCGGCGAAGGACAGCTCCGGCGTCCCCGCCTGGTCGTACCAGGCCAGGAACGGCGACAGGTCGATCCCCGCCCCCTCGCCAATCGCCGCCACGAAATCCTCGATTGTCACCGCCTGGTTGTCGTGCCGCGCCACATACAGGTCCATGCCACGCCGGAACCCCTCCGGCCCGGCCATGCGGTGCAGCATCCGCACCACCTCCGCACCCTTGTTGTAGATCGTGGCGGTGTAGAAATTGTCGATCGCGATGTAGCTCTCCGGCCGCACCGGATGCGCCAGCGGCCCGGCATCCTCGCGAAACTGCGCCGCCCGCAACCCACGCACGTCGCCCAGCCGCTTCACCGCGGCACTGCCCATGTCCGCGCTGAACTGCTGGTCGCGGAACACCGTCAGCCCTTCCTTCAACGAAAGCTGAAACCAGTCGCGGCAGGTCACGCGGTTGCCGGTCCAGTTGTGGAAATACTCGTGCGCGATCACCGCCTCGATGCCCTGGTAGTCGGCATCGGTCGCCGTCTCCGGCCGCGCCAGCACGTATTTGGTGTTGAAGACGTTGAGCCCCTTGTTCTCCATCGCCCCCATGTTGAAGTCCGACACCGCGGCGATGTTGAACACGTCGAGGTCATACTCGAACCCGTACACCTCCTCGTCCCACGTCATCGAGCGCTTCAGCGAGTCCATCGCATGCCCGCACGCATCCTCGTGCCCGCGCCGCACCCAGATCGCCAGGTCCACATGCCGGCCCGAGCGCGTGGTGAAGCTGTCCCGCACCGCCACCAGGTCGCCGGCCACCAGCGCGAATAGATAGGCCGGCTTGGGATGCGGGTCGGTCCAGGTCGCCCAGTGCCGCGCGCCCTCCACGCCCGCGGCGGTCGGGTTGCCGTTGCCCAGCAGCACCGGCACCGCCGCCCGGTCCGCCACGATCGTCGTGGTGTAGCGCGCCATCACATCCGGCCGGTCCGGGAAGAAGGTGATCCGCCGGAACCCCTCCGCCTCGCACTGGGTGAAGAACGCGCCGCCCGAGGTGTACAACCCCGAAAGCTCGCTGTTCGCCCCGGGGTCGATCCGCGTCTCGATCTCCACCACCGCCGCATCCGGCATGTCGTCGATCGCCAGCCCGCCGGACGGCAACAGCCGATAGCGGTTCTCGCCCAGCACCTCCCCGTCCACCCGCACCGACAGCAGCGCCAGCGCCTCGCCGTCGAGCATCAGCGGCGCGCCATCGTCGCCATGCGCGGGGTTGCGCCGCACCGCCATGCGCGCGCGCACCAAGGTCGCCGCCGGGTCCAGCTCGAAGCGCAGGTCGACGGTATCCACCAGGAAGCCGGGCGGGCGATAGGCGGCGCGCAGGACGGAGGCGGGTTCGGTCATGAAAACTCCCGGCGTCAGGATTCAGCCGCCAGCGGCAGCCATACGGAGAAAGTGCAGCCTTGCCCCTCCTCGCTGTCGATCACCAGCCGGCCGCGATGGCGATTCACGATATGCTTCACGATGGCCAGCCCCAGCCCGGTCCCGCCCGCCCCCCGGCTGCGCCCGGCATCCACGCGATAGAACCGCTCGGTCAGCCGCGGCAGGTGTGCGCGCGCGATCCCCGGCCCGTCGTCGCGCACCGCCAGCACCAGGCCTGCGGCGGGCGCGAGCCGGCTGCCCGGCGTGCCCGCCTGCACCGAAACCGCCACGCTGCCGCCCTCGCGCCCATATTTCATGGCGTTGTCCACCAGGTTGCTCAGCACCTGCGCCATCTGGTCTGCGTCCGCCACCACCGGCGGCAGCCCTTCGGCGATGTCGATCGACAGCACCTGCCGCCGCGCCGCCAGCCGCATCTCGAACCCCGCCAGCACCCGCCGCACCAGCGCCGCCAGGTCGATGCTCTCCGCCGGCGGCGTGTGCTCCGAAAGCTCGATGCGCGACAGGCTCAGCAGGTCGTCGATCAGCCGGCTCATCCGCGCCGCCTGCTCGGCCATGATCGCCAGGAAGCGCTGCTGCGCCGGCGGATCATCGGCCGCCGGCCCCTGAAGCGTCTCCACGAAGCCCATCAAGCTGGCCAGCGGCGTGCGCAGCTCGTGGCTGGCATTGGCGACGAAATCCGCGCGCATCCGCTCCAGCGCCCGCTCCGGCGTCCGGTCCGACAGCACCACCAGCGCGCTCGTCCCGTCCGGCAGGTGATGGCCAAAGGGAATCACGGTCGCGCGCACCTCCCGCTCCACCGGCACCGGCAGCACCAGGTCGGCACTCTGCGCCGTGCTTTCCCGCCACGCCCGCTCGATCGCCTCGCGCAACAGCGGGTGGCGCAGCACCGCCGGGATGTCGGCGCCGAAGGCCGCCCGCGCCGCGGCATTGGCTCGCCCGGCCGCGCGCGCGCGGTCCAGTGCGATCAGCGGGTCCGGCAGGCGCTCGATGATCTCCTCGTTGGCCCGCAGTGCGGCGGCCACTTCCTCGGCACGGCGCGTGCGCGCCCGGGCAATCCGCGCGATGCGCCCGGCCAGCCGCGCAAACGGCGGCAGTAGGGGCTCCACCGCCCCTTCCACCGCCCCGCTGCCCTCCACCCGGTCCAGCGCGCCATGCAGCCGCTCCAGATCCCGGCGCACCAGGGTCGCGACGGCCAGCACTGCCGCCAGCATCGCGAGCGTGACACCCGCCGCCAGCCAGGCCGCGATCAGCCCGGCCCCGGCCAGTGCCGCCAACACCGCAAGCAACAGGCCGGCCAGGAACGTCCCGGCCACCAGCCCCCCCATGCCGGGCATTCCCACTGCCGGATCAGGTGCCCGGGGTGCCGACCGCATCGGGCGCCGGCTCAACCTGCTCGGCCCGGCCGCGCCGGATCTCAAACAGCGCCAGCCCCCGCCGCACCTGCCCGCCGGGCTGCAACGCCAATACCCCGTTCACGCCGGCAAAGCCCTCCGCCCGGGTCAGCGCCGCGGGCGAATACCCACCCTCCCCCGCCAGCACCCGCGCGATCGACGCGGCGTCGAAGGCGAAATCGGCCAGGCCCGGCGCCGGCGAGCCAAACTGCGCCTGGTATTGCGTGTCGAACCCCGCGCGCATGGAAGGGTCGGGTGCTGCGAACCACGCGCCCCGCAGCTCGGCATCGGCGCGGGAGGCCGGCGCCGCCCAGATCGCCGGGCCCAGCACTCGGACAGCCGGCGGGTCGAGGTCGTAATACGGCAACAGGCTCGCGATGGTGCCCAGCCGCTCGCCGGTATCAGCCAGCAGCAGCGCGTCCATCGGCGCGGCCGCAATCGACGTGCGCCCCAGCTGCTCCGCCTGCCGTCGCCCCTCGGCGGTGCGCGCTGCCCGCGCGGCGCGGATCTGCGCATCCACCGGCCCGCGCCGGCTGGCATAGGCGGCCACGTTGCGCACCGTGGCGTTGATCGAGGCCGTGGACCCGTTGTGGAAGTGGATGTCCGGCTGCCCCAGCCCGCCGGACGCCGTGGCATCGGCCAGCGCCGCGGCCATCGCGCGCCCGAACTCGCTTTCCGGCAGCACGGCGGCGAAGCGCGTCTTGCCCTGCGCCGTCGCGGCCGCGACCATGCGCCGCACCTGCTGCGCCGGCGATATCCCCAGCGTCCATACGCCGGGCTGCGCCTGCGTAGCATCGTTGGTGAAGGCCAGCACGCCCACCCCGGCCGCGCGCGCCACCGGCGCCACCGCCGCCGTCTCGGCCGCCGTCAGCGGCCCGATGATCAGCCCGGCGCCCGCCGCCAGCGCCGCCTGCGCCGCCTGGGCGGCCCCCTGCGCCGTGCCTCCGGTATCGCGCACGTCCAGCCGCGGCGAGCCCGGCGGCGACAGCGCCAGTTGCGCCGCCTGGGCCAGCGCCCGCCCGCGCTCCGCATTCGGCCCCGACAGCGGCGCCAGCAGCGCCACCCCGCGCCCTGGCGGGGCCATCGTGGACGGCACCGGCGACGCGCGCGCCACAGGGCCGCCTCTCGACGGAACCTGCGAGGGAGATACAGCGCAAGCGGCGAGTGCTAGCGTGCCGAGCGCCAGCGTGATTGCACGACGAAACATGCCCCAATCCTCCAAACCATCCGACGATACGACCGCACCACCACCACCACCGCCCCCGGGGGAAGATGCGCCGGACGACGGATCGTTGCACCTGCCCGACCACCAGCCGCCCGACCAACACCCGCCCGATCAAAACCCGAGCAGCATGCCAACCGGACTTGTGCTGGTTTCGACGCCAATCGGCAACCTTGGCGACATCGCGCTGCGCGCGCTCGCCACCCTGCGCGCCGCCGATCTCGTGCTGTGCGAGGACACCCGCACCACCGCCCGCCTGCTCTCCGCGCACGGCTTCGCCGCGCGCACCATGGCGCTGCACGAATACAACGAGGACGGCCGCACCGCCCAGGTGCTCGCCATGCTGCGCCAGGGCCGCCGCGTCGCCCTGGTTTCCGATGCCGGCACCCCCCTGGTCAGCGACCCCGGCTACCGCCTCGTGCGCGCCGCCATCGCCGAAGGCCTGCCGGTCAGCGGCGTGCCCGGCGCCAACGCAGCCCTGCTCGCGCTCACCCTCTCCGGCCTGCCGCCGCACCCCTTCCTGTTCCAGGGCTTTCCCCCGCCCCGCCAGGCCGCCCGCCTCGCCGCCTTCGCCACCCTGCGCGCCGCCGAGCGGGCCGGACTGTCCGCCACCCTGGTCTGGTACGAAGCCCCCCACCGCCTCGCCGAAACGCTGGCCGACCTCGCCCAGACCTTCGGCGACCGCCCCGCCGCCGTCGCCCGCGAGCTGACCAAGCGCTTCGAGGAAGTGCGCCGCGGCGGCCTCTCCCACCTCGCCGCCCACTACGCCACCCATGCCGCACGCGGCGAGATCTGCCTCGTGGTCGCCCCGCCGGCCGACGAAGCGGCACCGGAAGCCGACCTCGATGCGCTGCTGCATGCCGCCCTGGCAACCCACCGCCTGCGCGAGGCAGTCGCCCAGGTCGCCGCCGCCACCGGCCTGCCGCGCCGCCAGGTCTATGCCCGCGCGTTGTCGCTGTCGGGACAGAGCGAGTAGAAGAATCTTCTTTTTCTGAAGAAAAAGAAGCAAAAAGACTTTTTATCCATTGGCGCCGAGCATTACCACCCACGCAAAGTGTGGAAAGTTTTTTGGTTCTTTTTTTCAAAAAAGAACCGCTTCCTTTCTTAATTTACCAGCGCCCCGAGCAATGCATCCAGCCGCAAGCGCCCCTCCGGCAGCGCCCGCAGCCGCCCGCCGTCGCGCGCCACATATCCTGCCTCGATCGCCTGCGCCAGGACGCCGGCATCGATCGCATCGTCCAGCGCGATCCCGGTCCGTGCCGCGAACCGTGCCTCGTCGATCCCCTCGGCCAGCCGCAGCCCCATCAGCAGCATCTCCCGCGCTCGATCGCCCGGTACCACGGGCTCCTCATGGGTGGTCCCGTGGCCCTGCGCTTCCACCCGCTCCGCCCAGGGCTCCGGCGCCCGGTGCCGCCGTGTGGCCAGCAGCGCGCCGCCTACACTTATGCGCCCATGCGCCCCGGGCCCGATCCCCGCATAGTCACCATACCGCCAATAGGCGAGGTTGTGCCGGCTCTCGCTGCCCGGAACCGCATAGTTGGAAACCTCGTACGGCAGCAGCCCGAACCGCGCCGCCTCCTCCCCCGTCGCCTCGTACAGCGCCGCCGCCAACTCGTCCTCCGGCAGCACCAGTTCGCCGCGCCGATGCAGCCCCTCGAACGCTGTCCCCGGTTCGATCGTCAGCTGGTAGAGGGACAAATGGTCATGCGCCAACGCCAGCGCCTCGCACAGTTCCGCCCGCCAATCCGCCAGCGCCTGCCCCGGCCGCGCATAGATCAGGTCGAACGATACGCGCGGGAACAGCCGCCGCGCCATCTCCAGCGCCGCCCGCGCCTGCGCCACCGAATGCTCCCGCCCCAGCGCCCGCAGCGGCGCCTCGCGCAGCGACTGGATTCCCATCGACATCCGGTTCACCCCGGCATCGCGGAACGCCGCCAGCTTCCCCGCCTCCACGCTGGTCGGGTTCGCCTCCAGCGTGATCTCGATATCGTCCGCCGCGTCGAACAGAAGCCTCGCGTCACCGATCAGCGCCGCCACCGTCTCCGGCGCCATCAGGCTTGGCGTCCCGCCCCCGAAGAAGATCGAGGCGAGGGGCCGCCGCCTCAACCGCCCCGCCTCCCACGCCAGCTCCGCCCGCAACGCCCGCGCGAACCGTCCCTGGTCGATCCGCTCGCGCACATGCGAATTGAAGTCGCAATAGGGGCACTTCGCCAGGCAGAACGGCCAGTGGATGTAGAGTGCGAGCGGCTCCATCAGCCCAAGGGATCACGCTTGAAGCAGGAAGCAACCAGCTTGGCGAACGCCCGCGCCCGATGGCTGGTCGCGTGCTTCTCGCCCTGGTCCATCTCGCCATAGGTCAGCACCCCGCCCTCCGGCACGAACATCGGGTCGTAGCCATGCCCGTGCGCCCCCCGCGGCGGCCAGGCCACGCTGCCATCCACCCGCCCCTCGAAGCACTCGGTGTGCCCATCCGGCCACGCCAGGCACAGCACGCACATGAACCACGCACGCTGATCCGCACTGCCCGCCATCTCCCGCCGTACTCGTTCCATCGCCGGGGCGAAATCCTTCCCCGGCCCGGCCCACAGCGCGGAAACCACCCCCGGCGCCCCGCCCAGCGCCGCCACGCAGAACCCGGAATCATCCGACAACGCCGGCAGCCCCGAAGCCGTCGCCGCCGCCAGCGCCTTGATCCGCGCATTGGCCTCGAAGCTCTCCTCCCCCTCCTCCGGCTCCGCCAGCCCCAGCGCCCCGGCCGAGACCACCTCCACCCCCAGCGGCACCATCAACTCCGCGATCTCGCGCAGCTTGCCCTGGTTGTGGCTCGCCAGAACCAGGCGCGAGCCGGCTGGAAGGGTCCGCCCCATCAGCCCGCCTCGACCGCCGCGCGCTGCATCTCGAACAACAGTCCGGTGCCGACGCGGGCCAGCCGCATCAGTTCGGAGAACTGCGCATCGCTGAACGGCGCCTTCTCCGCCGTGCCCTGGATCTCCACGATCCCGCCGCCATCGGTCAGCACGAAATTGGCATCGGCATCGGCATCGCTGTCCTCGGCATAATCCAGGTCCAGCACCCCCACACCCTGGTACAACCCGCAAGACACCGCCGCCACCTGCCCGATCAGCGGCACGCTCTTCAGCACGTTCATCCGCAACAGGTGCTTCAGCGCCAGGTTCAGCGCCACCCACGCCCCGGTGATCGACGCACACCGCGTGCCACCGTCCGCGTTCAGCACGTCGCAATCGAGTGTGATCGTCATCTCGCCCAGCGCCTTGCGGTCCACCACCGCGCGCAGACTGCGCCCGATCAGCCGCTGGATCTCCTGCGTCCGCCCGGACTGCTTGCCCCGCGCCGCCTCGCGATCGCCGCGCGTATGCGTCGCCCGCGGCAGCATGCCGTATTCCGCCGTCACCCACCCCAGCCCCTGGTTGCGCATGAACGGCGGCACTCGCGCCTCCACGCTCGCCGCGCACAGCACCTCCGTCCCGCCCATCTTGATCAGCACCGACCCCTCGGCATGGTGCGAGAAGCCCGGGATGATGGAAACGTCGCGCAGGGCATCGGCAGTCCGGCCAGAAGGGCGCATGGTGGTTATCCGTTCATAAGTGCGGCCAGGGCTATGGCGGCGCGGCGCGCCCCGCGCAAGAGTGCGCCCCCGGCAAGGAGACTGGCATGATCACTTTGGGCATCATCGGCGCGGGCATCATGGGCGAACGCATGCTCCGTGCCGCCCTCGACCACGCATCCGAGTTCGTGACGGTCTCCGCCATCTGGGACCCCTCCCCCGCCGCCCTGGCCCGCATCGGCGCCCTGGCCCCGCACGCCGCCTCCGCCGAAGCCCTCATCGCCGGCGCCGACTGCATCTATATCGCCGCCCCGCCCGCCTTCCACCTGCCCCACGCCGAAGCCGCCCTGGCCGCCGGCCGCGCCGTCTTCTGCGAGAAACCCCTGGCCGTGGACGTCCCCGCCGCCCAGTCCTTCGCCGCCCGCCACGCCACGGCCCGCGCCGCCGTCAACTTCCCCATGGCCTCCTCCCTCGCCGTCGCCACCCTGCGAAGCTGGCTCGACGAACGCGCCATCGGCACCCCGATCCGCCTGGAAATCGAAACCAGCTTCGCCGCCTGGCCCCGCTCCTGGCAGCAGGACGCCGCCACCTGGCTCGACCGCCCGGAACAGGGCGGCTTCACCCGCGAGGTCGTCTCTCACTTCCTCTTCCTCACCCGCCGCCTCTGCGGCCCCCTCGCCCTCGAGCAGGCCGCCGCCAGCTTCCACGCCCCAGGCGCCAGCGAACGCAGCATCGCCGCCCGCCTCACCGCCGGCACCCTGCCCGTCACCCTAATGGGCGGCGTCGGCACCACGCTGAAGGACGACCACAACACCTGGACCCTCTGGGGCGAAAGCGGCGCCATCCGCCTGCGCGACTGGTCCGTCGCCGAGACACTGACACACGGCACCTGGGTCCCCGACCCCGAAGCCATGCCAAACGACCGCATGCGCCCCCTCGTCCTGCGCCGCCAACTCGAAGGCGTCGCCGCGATGACAGAACGCAAACCCCACCACCTCGCCACGATCCAGGAGGCGCTCGATGTGCAGATGGTGGTGGAAGGAATCCTCAAAAGCTAAGCAAGGATTCTTCTTTTTGTGAACAAAAAGAAGCAAAAAAACTTCATTCGTTTACCAATGTCGAAGTCCGCCCCGGTTTTCCAACCAGTGCACCCGCAACCAAGTCGAAAAAGTTTTTTGCTTCTTTTTTTCAAAAAAGAAGCTCTTCCCTTTCTCCCTTGCCGCAGCACATCCATGCCGCGTAGCCTGTTGAAATGACCACCCCCGCCATTAACACCGCCCGCCTCTGGCACGCCCACATGCGCATGGCCGAGATCGGTCCCACGCCGGAGGGCGGCAGCAACCGCCCCGCCCTGTCCGCCGAGGATGCCGCGGCCCGCGCCCTCCTGCGCGCCTGGTGCGCCGAGCTCGGCCTGGCCGAGGAGCGCGACGCCCTGGCCAACAGCTTCTACCGCCGCCCTGGCACCGACCCCACGGCCAAGGCCATCGCCTTCGGCAGCCATCTCGACACCGTCCCCACCGGCGGCCGCTTCGACGGCGTGGCCGGGGTGCTGGCCGGCCTCGAAGTCCTGCGTGCCCTGCACGAGGCCGGCATCGCCACCCAGGCCCCGCTCGAACTGGTCAACTGGACCAACGAGGAAGGCACCCGCTTCCGCCCCGCCATGATGGGAAGCCGCGTCCACGCCGGCCACATGACCCTGGCCGAGGCGCTGTCCGTGCGCGACGATGCCGGCACCTCGGTCGCCGAAGCCCTGGCCGCCACCGGCCTGGCCGGCGCCAACCCGCCCGCCTTGCGCGACTGGTCCGCCCTGCTGGAACTGCACATCGAGCAAGGCCCGGCGCTGGAGGCCGCCGGCCAGGACATCGGCATCGTCACCGGCACCGTCCAGGCCCGCTACTTCCTCATCACCGTCACCGGCGAGCCCAGCCACGCCGGCCCCACCACCATGGACCGCCGCCGCGACAGCCTCTCCGCCGCCGCCGAAATCATCCTCGCCGTCGAGCGCATCGGCCGCGCCGGCGAACCAGGCGGGCGCAGCTCCACCACCTGGATTACCAACAGCCCCAACGCCCGCGGCGCCAACTCCGCCATCACCCGCCTGCACAGCGACGTCCGCCACGAAAGCCCCGCCCGCGCCGCCGCCATGCAGGCCGAGCTGGAACACGCCGCAGCCGCCATCGCCGCCGCCCGCCAGCTGCGCATCGACATCGACCCCTACACCACCTTCGGCCCCGTCGCCTTCGACCCCGCCCTGTCCGCCCGCCTCCGCGAGGCCGCCGCCGCCCGCCAGATGACCACCCGCGACATGACCGCGGTCGCCGGCCACGACGCAGTGATGGCCGCGGCCTGCGTCCCCGCCGCCATGCTCTTCGTCCCCAGCGTCGCCGGCACCAGCCACCACCCCGCCGAGTTCTCCACCGCCGAACAGCTGGCCAAGGGCGCCCAGGTCCTGCTCGATACGGTCCTCGCCCTCGCCCGGCCAGCCCGTTGAATTCCCTTTGCCTTCGCCCAATTCAGCGTAGTCTCTTCCTGTCATGTTCATGGACCATCCATTGATCCCCCCGGCCGGCGTCCGCCCCATCCTCGACGCGCGCTCCTCCGCCGTGCTGCGCGAGATCGTCGAGCAATACGTCGAAACCGGCGAACCCGTCGGCAGCCGCACCCTTTCCCGCCGCCTGCCGATGAGCCTCTCCCCGGCCACCATCCGCAACGTGATGGCCGACCTGACCGATGCCGGCCTCCTCTTCGCCCCCCACACCTCCGCCGGCCGCCTGCCCACCGACCTCGGCCTGCGCCTGTTCGTCGACGGCCTGCTCCAGTTCGGCGAATTGTCCGACGACGACCGCGACGCCATCGGCGCCTCGCTGGCCGCCTCCGGCCGCAGCCTGGAGGATACTCTGGCGGAAGCCTCCACCATGCTCTCCGGCCTCTCGGCGGCCGCCGGCCTCGTCCTGGCACCCAAGGGCGAGGGCCCGCTGCGCCATATCGAGTTCGTCCCCCTCGGCTCCGGCCGCGCCCTCGTCGTCCTCGTCGCCGGCGACGGCCATGTCGAGAACCGCGTCATCGAGATCCCTCCAGGCGTCCCCCCCAGCGCCCTGCAGCAGGCCGGCAACTACCTCAACGCCCGCCTCTCTGGCCGCCCGCTCGCCGAACTGCGCCGCGTCGTCGGCGAGGAGATCGCCGCCAACCGCACCCAGCTCGACGAACTTTCCGCCCACATCGTCGAAGCCGGCCTCGCCACCTGGACCGACGGGGGCCGCGGCGCCAGCCTCATCCTGCGCGGCCAGTCCCGCCTGCTGCAGGACGTTACCCAGACCGAGCGCCTGTCGGCCATCCAGGTCCTGTTCGACCGGCTGGAGGCGCAGGAAACCATGCTCCGCCTGCTCGACCTCGCCGAACGCAGCGACGGCGTACGCATCTTCATCGGCGCCGAATCCGGCCTGTTCGGCACCTCCGGCGTCGCCATGGTCGTCGCCCCCGCCCGCAACGCCGCCAACCGCATCGTCGGCGCCATCGGCGTCATCGGCCCGACACGGATCAACTATGGCCGCATCATCCCCGTCGTGGACTACACGGCGCGGGTGATCGGGCGCCTGCTCGGGTGAATCTTTAGCTTTTTGGCAACCCTGCCCGAGCCATGCATCGGTCCTGGACAAGCCGCACAATCGCGCCGCGCAGGGCTTCCCTGCCGCGCTGCTCCTTGTCTGGGCCCAGGTCCCCAACTAACTGACGATCCATGAGCACGCACTCCGACACCCCACCCCTCCCCGGTGCCACCGACGTCGCACCCGCCGAAGCCACCCAGCCGCACTCCCCGGAGGCCCTGATGCAGGCCGCCTCCGACCGTATCGCCGCCCTCGAAGCCGAGCTGGCCGAAACGAAAGACCGCTGGATGCGCGCCGAGGCCGAAATGGCCAACGTCCGCGCCCGCGCCAAGCGCGACGTGGACGAAACCCGCCAGTTCGCCGTCCAGAAGTTCGCCCGCGACGTCGCCGAAGCCGCCGAGAACCTGCGCCGCGGCCTGCACTCCATCCCCGCCACCGATGGCCAGCCAGACATCGTCGTCAAGCTGCGCGACGGCTTCGGCGGCATCGAGCGCAGCTTCGTCGGCCTGCTCGAACGCAACGGCATCCACGGCACCGACCCCACCGGCGCCACCTTCGACCCCAACCTCCACCAGGCCATGGCCGAACAGGAAACCGCCGACCACCCGCCCGGGACCGTCATCCAGGCCTGGAGCCTCGCCTGGACCCTGAACGGCCGCCTCCTGCGCCCCGCCATGGTCGTCGTCGCCAAGGCCACCCAAGCCGACCCCGGCAGCCCCAAACTCGACACCACTGCCTAAAAAACAATCACTCCGCCCCGCGCGCCCCCTTGCCGCGGAGCCACCCGCTGAATACATCCGACTCGTCATAACGGGGGTCCCGACGGTGCTTCGGGCCGCAGGGACCCGCCAAAGGGAGACTGACATGAGCAAGGTCATCGGCATCGACCTCGGCACCACCAATTCCTGCGTCGCGATCATGGAGGGTCCCGCCGGCAAGGGCGAGATCCGCGTCATCGAGAACAGCGAGGGCGCCCGCACCACGCCCTCCATCGTCGCCTTCTCCGACAGCGGCGAGCGCCTCGTCGGCCAAAGCGCCAAGCGCCAGGCCGTCACCAACCCCACCAACACCCTCTATGCGGTGAAGCGCCTCATCGGCCGCCGCTTCGATGATCCGCTGGTGGCCAAGGACAAGGGCATGGTCCCCTACGAGATCGTCCGCGGCGACAACGGCGACGCCTGGGTCCGCGCCCGCGGCGAGAAGTATTCGCCCAGCCAGATCAGCGCCTTCACCCTGGGCAAGATGAAGGAAACCGCCGAGGCCTATCTCGGCGAGCCCGTCACCCAGGCCGTCATCACGGTGCCCGCCTACTTCAACGACAGCCAGCGCCAGGCCACCAAGGACGCCGGTCGCATCGCCGGCCTCGAAGTCCTGCGCATCATCAACGAGCCCACCGCCGCCGCCCTCGCCTATGGCCTGGACAAGAAGAAGTCCGGGACCATCGCCGTCTACGACCTCGGCGGCGGCACCTTCGACATCTCCGTGCTCGAAATTGGCGACGGCGTCTTCGAGGTGAAATCCACCAACGGCGACACCTTCCTCGGCGGCGAGGATTTCGACCTGCGCATCATCGACTATCTCGCCGAGGAGTTCCGCAAGGAGCAGGGCATCGACCTCCGGAAAGACCGTCTCGCCCTGCAGCGCCTCAAGGAAGCCGCCGAGAAGGCCAAGATCGAGCTGTCCTCCTCCAAGGAGACCGAGCTCAACCTGCCCTTCATCACCGCCGACGCCTCCGGCCCCAAGCACCTGGTCATGAAGCTCTCCCGCGCCAAGCTGGAAAGCCTCGTCGACGACCTCGTCGCCCGCACCATGGAGCCCTGCCGCGCCGCCCTGAAGGACGCCGGCGTCACCGCCGGTGAGATTGACGAAGTGATCCTGGTCGGCGGCATGACCCGCATGCCCAAGGTCATCGAGGCCGTGAAGCAGTTCTTCGGCAAGGACCCCGCCCGCAACGTCAACCCCGACGAGGTCGTGGCCATCGGCGCCGCCGTCCAGGGCGCCGTCCTCAAGGGCGACGTCAAGGACGTCCTCCTCCTCGACGTCACGCCCCTCAGCCTCGGCATCGAGACCCTCGGCGGCGTCTTCACCCGCCTGATCGACCGCAACACCACCATTCCCACCAAGAAAAGCCAGGTGTTCTCCACGGCCGACGACGGCCAGACGGCCGTGACCATCAAGGTCTTCCAGGGCGAGCGCGAGATGGCCGCCGACAACAAGCAACTCGGCAACTTCGACCTCCAGGGCCTCCCCGCCGCCCCCCGCGGCGTCCCCCAGATCGAAGTCACCTTCGACATCGACGCCAACGGCATCGTCTCCGTCCAGGCCAAGGACAAGGCCACCGGCAAGGAACAGCAGATCCGCATCACCGCCTCGGGCGGCCTGTCCGAAGCCGACATCCAGCGCATGGTCCAGGAAGCCGAGTCCAACGCCGACGCCGACAAGAAGCGCCGCGAACTGGTCGAGGCCCGCAACGGCGCCGAAGCCATGGTCCACCAGGTCGAAAAAAACCTGAAGGAGAACGAGGCCCAGATCTCCGCCCAGGACAAGGGCGAAGCCGAAGCCGCCATCGCCGCCACAAGGTCGGCCCTCGAAGGCCAGGACATCGACGCCGTCAAAGCCGCCAACGAACGCCTCACCCAGGTCGCCATGCGGATCGGCGAAGCGATGTACAAAGCCCAACAGACCGGCGACCAGCCCCCCCCGCCCGACGGCCCCGCCCCGGGCGGCGACAAGGTGGTCGACGCGGAATACGAGGAAGTCGACGAAAAGAAGAAGAACAAGTCCGCGTAACGAAACGGGAACAAGAGGAAGAAAGAAAGCACGTTCTTTTTTGGAAAAAAGAACCAAAAAACTTTTATTCATTCAAGTCGCAGCAGACAATGCCAAACGAATGAATAAAGTCTTTTTGCTTCTTTTTCTTCGGAAAAAGAAGGCCTTCCTGACTTTCTCCCTCCTTCTCCACGCCCCGGGCGTCCGCGCTTCCTAGAAGGCGGGCGCCCGTTGTCGGATGGGGGCTTAAGCCGCTAATGCGTGGCCGGGGCCCTGATCTTCAGCGCCGAACCGAGGGCTGAACATGGCCAAGGCCGACTACTACAGCACACTGGGCTCTGCCCGCGACGCCAGCGCCGACGACCTCAAGAAGGCGTACCGCAAGCTCGCCATGCAATACCATCCGGACCGCAACCCCGGGGACGCCAAGGCCGAGGCGAAGTTCAAGGAAGTCAGCGAAGCCTACGACGTCCTCAAGGACGAGCAGAAGCGCGCCGCCTACGACCGCTTCGGCCACGCCGCCTTCGAAAACGGCGGCAATGGCCAGCAAGCCGGCGGCTTCGACTTCGGCGGCGGCGGCCTCGGCGACATCTTCGACCAGATGTTCGGCCAGATGGGCGGCCGCAACCGCGGCCCGCGCGGCGGCAACGACATCCGCGCCGCCGTCGAAATCGACCTTGCCGACGCCTTCGCCGGCACCAAGGTCCAGCTCCGCGTCCCGACGCGGGTGTCCTGCGACGCCTGCGCCGGCACTGGTTCCGAAACCAAGGACCGCGCCGCCGTCGAAACCTGCCCCACCTGCAACGGCGCCGGCAAGGTGCGGATGCAACAGGGCTTCTTCCTCGTCGAACGCACCTGCGTCACCTGCTCCGGCCGCGGCCAGACCATCAAGAATCCCTGCCGCATCTGCCAGGGGGCCGGCACCATCCAGCGCGAGCGCACCCTCTCGGTCCAGGTCCCCGCCGGCGTCGAGGACGGCACCCGCATCCGCCTCACCGGCGAAGGCGAGGCCGGCGGCCCCGGCGCCCCCCCCGGCGACCTCTACGTCCATGTCGGCATCCGCCCGCACGACATCTTCCAGCGCGACGGCGCCAACATCTTCTGCCGCGTACCCCTCCGCATGACCCAGGCGGCGCTAGGCGGCGAAGTCGAGGTCCCGGCCATCGACGGCAGCAAAGCCCGCGTCAAAATCCCCGCCGGCACCCAAACCGGCGAACAATTCCGCCTGCGCGGCAAAGGCTTTTCCCTATTGCGCAGCGCCGCGAGGGGCGACATGTACATCCAGGTCGCCGTCGAAACCCCGCAAAGCCTCACCAAGCGCCAACGCGAACTGCTCGAGGAATTCGAATCCGAAGGCAAAGGCAGCACCAAGGGCAGCCCCGAATCAGAAGGCTTCTTCGCCAAGGTGAAGGACTTCTTTGAGGGCGGGAGAAACTAAGAAAAGGCGAGGGGCTCTGCCGTCGCGGCGCGAAGCCGCGCCACGGGGACCCCGCTGGGGCCGACGGCCCCAGACCCCTCGACCGAACCATTTGCGTTGCAACTAGGCGCCATTGGCGTATAACGTCGCAATGGCGAGCATCCCTATCACCGTCGTCGAACTGTCGCTGTTCCAGCGTCAGGCGCGCGATGTCTGGGATGATGCCGACCGCACCGCCTTCGTGGATTTCATCGCCCGCAATCCCGACTCCGGCGATGTGATCCCGGAGACCGGCGGGGTCCGCAAAATCCGCTGGCGACGCCAGGGCACGGGCAAGCGCGGCGGCGCACGGGTGGTCTATTTCTACCACGATCCCCAGATGCCGATCTTTCTGCTGCTGGTCTACGCCAAGGCGCAGCGGGAGAACATGACGCCCGATGAGAAGAAACAAGTGAAGGCAATGGCCACCACCCTCAAGCACAGCTACGGCAGAAGAGGTTAGTCAGATGAGCAAGTTCGCCAAGGATCTGATCGAAGGAATGTCAGAAGCCATCGACCACGCCAACGGCCAGGGGGCCGCCGCTGCCGTGCACGTGGTCGAAGTGCCGGACGTGCGCGCCATCCGCCGCCAGCTCCACATGTCACAGCAAGAGTTCGCCGAAGCCTACCGCATCCCCCTCGCCACGCTGAAAAACTGGGAACAGGGCCGCCGCGCCCCCGACGCACCCGCTGCCGCCTATCTCCAGGCAATCTCACGCAAGCCCCAGCTCATCCGTGATGCGCTCCAGCCTAGCTGAAAGATCAACTTGGCCGACCCGGACAGGCGTCTTCGCCAAGGTGAAAGACCTCTTCAAGGGCGGGCGAAGCTAAGGGAAGGAAGAATCTTCTTTTTGTGAACAAAAAAGAAGCAAAAAAACTTCATTTACTTTGCCCCGCGCCACTTCTCTCCCCACGCGAAGCGGGGGGAGCCGGAGGGGGGCTCTCTCCGCCCCGCAGAACATCGTCACAAGCCCCTCGGCCCGCCGGGACCAAACGCCACAGCCCCGCTAACCCGCCAACGCCACGTCCCGCGCTATCTCCCGTGCCCGCATCGCCAGCGCCGCGCGGATCGCCGCCAGCGCCGCCCCCTCCCGCACCTGCGGCGCACAGGCCCGCTCCCGCCACACCCGGTTCGCATGCCCCGCCTCGAACACAGGATGCGCGGTCGCCACCGCGCCATCCCCGAAATCCGCCCGGTTCCCCGTATCCAGGTAGCTCTCGCTCAGCATGCCCTCGCTCATCACCAGGTCATGCTCCTCCAGTTCCACATGGAAATACGTCACCTCCGCCCATGGCCGCTGCACGACTGAAACCCCGTTCGCCAGCAGCCGCACCGGCACCAGCACCCCATGTACGAACACGCCGTGCTCAGGGCTCAGCCACACATCCCGCCCAGGCACGCCCGGCCCGATCGCCCCCGCCCGCACACACACCGGCCAGATATCCGCCGGCCGCCGATGCCGCGCCGCCACCACCCGCCGATGCCCGATCCACACCACCGCCTGCATCCGGCCGGACCGGGCGCCGAACACAAGGTCCCCCACCACCAGCGCCTCCACCGGAACATCCCCGCGCGCCGTGCGGATGCGCGTCCCCTTCACGAAGCACGGCACCTGGGGCACCTCCAGCAGTGCCGTGAGGAAGTCGGTCTGCACCGGCCCCGTACCGGCGGCGGTCCCGTCGCTCCCCCACAGCACGCCCTTGCCATCATCCCCGATCGCCGAGATCAGCGCCCGGTCACCCAGGCTCGCCAACCCGAACACGCCGGCCGCCGCCCCGCTATAGGGCAGCGTCGCCACCAGCCGCAGCCCGCCCGGCGTGCCGTCCGCCGCCCAGACTTGCTTGCTCCGCCCTTCTGCTACGCGCAGGGTGAACAGCACCTCCCCCCCCACCCGCACCAGCCCAACCGCCGTGTCCACATTGAAACCCGTCACGGGGTCGTTCGCCACCACCAGCGCCGTGCCCCCAATGTTGCCGTCGGATGCGACCACGCCCTTGGTCGACAGGAACACCAGTCGTCCACCCACCGCCGCCGTCCAGGACAGCAAGGGGAACCCGACATCCGGCAGGGCCACGGTCCCGACGCCCGTCCCGTCGCTCACCCACAGCTTGCCGTCGTATTCGAAGAACGCCTTCTCTCCGAACCCTGTCAGCCAGCGCAGGGAGACGCTGCTCGCATCTCCGGCAAGCGACGCCACCACCCGCGTCCCCGCCGCCGTCCCGTCCGTCGCCCAGAGGTGATTGGTCTTGGCCTGGCCAAAGCCGCCGGACACCACCGGGAACAGCACGAGCGACCCCACGCCCGTCATGCTCCCGTTCGGATTCAGCTGGAAGTCCGTGGAAGGTGGCATCAGCTGGACCGTGCCGGCCAAGGTGCCGTCAGTCGCATACACCCCGTAGCCAACAAAGATCAGGCGGCCATTGGCCAGCAGCGCCTTCGCGCCAGACAAGGAGGTCTGGTCCGTCAACAGCTGCGTCCCGGCCGCGGTGCCGTCCGTCACCCAAAGCTTGCCGGGCGCCGTCAGGTTGTCACCATTGTTGTAGGAAAACACCAAGCGATTGCCGAGCGAGGTCAGGAAGAGAACCTGGGCGCCACTGCCCCCCATCTCGTCGCTTGTCTCCAGCGCCGCCACCAGCGTCGTGCCCGCGCTCGTCCCGTCCGTGATCCACAGCTGGTTGTGGCCGCGGTCCTGCGCCACGAATACAACCCGGCTGCCCAGCACGGCCGTCATGTTGATCGGCCAGAACCTCGGCGCCTCCCATTGGGCCGCCTTCAGCAGTACCGTCCCGGCCACCGTGCCGTCGGTCGCCAACAGCCCCCGGTCCGCAATCAGGATCGCCGTCACATCGCGCCCTTTCCTGCACCAGGCCTTCTTCATCCTCCCATGCCGCGTCGGCAATGTCACCCGAGCCCCTGGCGTCACGAAGGGTCGCCCCAGGGGCATCCCTCCAGCCCACACCGTACGTAGAAAAACTTTCCCATCCCCCTTGCAAAATCTAACACAATCTGTTAGATATGCCCCCATGACCCTCATGGAACACCTCACCCGCATCGTCGTGATGCTGCGCGCCGCCATCGGCATTCAGCTGACGCGACAGCTGCGTCCGCCGCAGCCCGTCTGGCTCGGCCAAAATGTCTATCTCGCCATCACTCCGCCCCCGAAGCGCCCCCTCCTCCCCGAGCCGGTCTGGGCCATGCTCCACCAGCGCCTCGCCCGCCTGCTCACCCGCATCCAGGCGCTGCACGACAAATGGCGCGCCGGCACCCTCCACATGACCCACAAGGCGCGCCCCTCAAAACCCAGCACCCAAAGGCCGAAGCCCGAGCTCCGCCTCCCCCGCGCCTTCGCCTGGGTGAACCACCGCATTCCGGAATCCGCCCCGCCCAGCGGTTTCCTCGCGCACATCCTCCACAACGAAACCGAAG
>JANPIH010000042.1:0-37194 GCA_031424895.1 Rhodospirillales bacterium | reverse complement strand
CTCTTCCGGCATTTCGGGCGGTTGGTATTCATGGGATCAGGAGTTTGGAATCCCGATATTCGAGTAGGTTGGAGGTCCAGGGGCTCGGCCCCTGGCGGGTCTGGGCAGAGCCCAGCCTTGCTGTTCCTTGCCGCTCAACTGTTTCGCGGACCAGCACTAAAACACTGCATCCCCAATGGTGATGACGCGGCGGATCTCGTCGGATTTGAAGCCGATGGCGGCCGGGCGCACGACGCCGGGCAGCACGGCGACATCGTAAAGTTCCTTGACCACGCCGTTGAAGCGCGCCCAGTGCACGGTGTCGCCGGTGCGCAGGTCGATCACCAGGATGGCGCAGCGCGGCTCGGCGCCGCGGCGGGCGAGTTCGTCATCCAGCGCGAGACCGGTAAAGGTGCGGTTGTCGCGCGGCAGCGAGGTGCCGATCACGGCGAAGTTGCCGATGAACGACAGGCCGCGCGCATAGCCCGGGCAGAAGGCAATCGGCTCGAACGTCCCGGTGGCGACGTCGACGCGGCCGAACTGCCCG
The DNA here is from genome assembly GCA_031424895.1 of Rhodospirillales bacterium. GTDB lineage: Bacteria > Pseudomonadota > Alphaproteobacteria > Acetobacterales > Acetobacteraceae > CAMDGX01. Next base: position 36,668 of record JANPIH010000042.1, on the reverse strand, counting down.
GTGCCGGCTTCCAGCAGATACAGCGTGCCCTGGTGCAGCCGCGGTGAGTGCGGCATCGACAGGCCGCCCACCACCGTCTCGCCGGTGACCACGTCGACCACCTGGCCGCCATCGCGCCGGTGCTCGCGCCAGCCATCGGCGACGTCGCTGCGGCCGACCAGCGTGACGTAGCGCGGGGTGTCGCGTTCCATCGCCAGGCCGTTGAGGTGGCAACGGTCCTCGGCGGCGAGCCGGGAGATGAAGGGGGGCTTCCACAGCGGGCGAAAGCTGTCGCTGTCCGACACGGTGGCGAGGCAGCTGAACAGGGTGTTGGCGAACACCGGCCGGCCATCGGCGCCGAGCGCGATGTCGTGCACGTCTAGGTCACCGGTCACCCAGCTCATGCGCGGGGCGAACAGCGCGTCGTGGCCCTGCCAGTCCTGGCCAGGGGGCAGCACGTTGGTGAACTTCCACACCTGCTGCAGGGTCGCGACATGCAGCGCCGCCGCGCTGGCGCACATGCCCATGCAGCGTTCCAGCGTGCGCTCGAACACCGACAGGCGGCCATCGGGCTGCAGGCCGAGCAGGAACAGCTTGCCGGCCTGGTAGGTGGTGATGGCCAGGCTGGCGCGCTGCTCGGCCAGGAAGGCCGGAAACTGGCGCGAGGTCTGGATTTCCAGCACCGGAGCGGGGGCGGGAGGAGCGGCGGGGGGCGCAGGGCTGGTCATGGCGGGTTCCTGTTCAGGCGGCTGGGCCGACACGATTTTTTGCTCCTCGGTCTGACACGATAGTTACGATTCGCTAAATACCGGTCGGGGAGTTGCCGGCCGAGGGCAGCATCGTGGTGGAAGGCAGGGTCAGCGACCCGCGTGGCCCGTCCGCGTTGCGCATCCAGGCCAAAGGCATGATGCGGAGTGTGGCTGCCAATCGCTGGCGCATCGACCGCGCCGGCCTGCTCGCCGGCTTCAACACCTGTCTGCCGGATGCGACGGGGGAAGTCCGGGTGCGCCGCGCCGACGGCGAAGCGATGCGCACCCTGGACTGAAGGCCGCGCCTTAGCCCGTCATCGCTGCCGGCTCGGTGCGCTCGCGCTTGACCAGCAGCTTGTTCAGCGCGTGGACATAGGCGCGCACCGAGGCGACGATCGTGTCGGTATCCGCCCCCTGCCCGTCCACCATCTTGCCGTTCTCCTCCAGCCGCACCGTCACCCGCGCCTGCGCGTCGGTGCCTTCGGTCACGGCGCCGACGGAATACAGGGTCAACTTCGCCTCGTGCGGGAACAACTGGTGGACGGCGTTGAAGCAGGCGTCCACCGGGCCGTCGCCGGTGGCGGTGGCCAGGGTGGTGGTGCCGTCGATGTCCAGTTCCAGCTCGGCCTTCGGCGGCGCCTTGCTGCCGGCGCGCAGGTCCAGCGAGACGAAGCGGATGCGGTCGTTGCCGCGCATCACCTCATCGTCGACCAGGGCTGCGATGTCGTCGTCGAACACCACCTTCTTGCGGTCGGCGAGGTCCTTGAAGCGGCGGAAGGCATCGTTCAGCTGGTTGTCGCCGACATCGCCGTAGCCGAGCGTTTTCAGCTTGTCGCGGAAGGCCGCACGGCCAGAATGCTTGCCCATCACCAGGCTGGACCGCGCCCAGCCGATCGATTGCGGGGTCATGATCTCGTAGGTGCCGGCATGCTTCAGCACGCCGTCCTGGTGGATGCCCGACTCGTGGGCAAAGGCGTTGCGCCCGACGATGGCCTTGTTCGGCTGCACGTCGAAGCCTGTGATGGCCGACAGCAGCTTGGATGTCTTGAGGATGTGCTCGGTGACCACGCGCGGGCGGGCCTGCACGATGTCCGGCCGTGTGCGCATGGCCATCACGACTTCTTCGAGCGCCGCGTTGCCGGCGCGTTCGCCGATGCCGTTGATGGTGCACTCGATCTGCCGCACGCCGGCCTGCAGGGCCGCGAGCGTGTTGGCCACCGCAAGACCCAGATCGTTGTGGTTGTGCGCGGAGAAGATGACCTTCTCCGCACCCGGCACTCGATTGCGCAGCATGGTGAACATGCGACCGATATCGGCCGGCAGGGCGTAGCCCACGGTGTCGGGGACGTTGATCGTGGTCGCACCGGCGCGAATGGCGGCTTCGACCGCGCGGCACAGGAAGTCGTCGTCGCTGCGGCTGCCGTCCTCGGCCGACCACTCCACGTCGTCGGTGTGCTGGCGGGCGAGTGTCACGTGGGTGGTGATGCTGTCCAGCACCTCGTCGCGCGTCATGCGCAGCTTGTGCTCCATGTGCAGGTCCGACGTGGCAATCACGATGTGGATGCGCGGGCGGGCGGCGGGCTTCAGCGCCTCGGCGGAACGCAGGATGTCGGCCCTGGCGTGGCGGCCGAGGCTGGCGATCACCGGCGCGTCGGGGCGGCGGCCGACGGTCTCGGCGATGGCCTTGACGCTCTCGAAATCACCGATCGAGGCGATGGCGAAGCCGGCCTCCATCACGTCCACGCCGAGTTCGGCCAGCGCCTCGGCCATGCGCAGCTTCTCGCCGAGGTTCATGGAAAAGCCCGGCGACTGCTCGCCGTCGCGCAGCGTGGTGTCGAAGATGATGACGCGGTCGTCGTCCAGCTTGCCGAAGCTGGGATGCTCGATGCTCATGGTGGGCACTTCCTCGTTCTGCCGTTCGCGCCTTCGGGCGCTTGGAAGCCGCGCGTGCGCGCAGCCGCTCTCAGGGCTTCCCCTGAGCGATGCCGCAGCCGCGCGGCGTCACGCCCAGGGGCGGCTAAGTCGAAGAAGAAGGAGGAGGCCGAACGGACGCGCCATCGGGCGCGCGAAGGTGCGCGCAGCCAGTTCGACGGAGGTGGCGACCATGTCCATTGGCGGGAACCCTAGCGGCGCCGCTGCGATGGTGCAAGCATCGCACCTCAACCCTCGCCACCGGAAACGCCCGTCATGCCCCCCACCACGCGAAAAGTCGTCTTCTGCCGCGCGCTGCATCCCACCGCCATGGAGATGCTCGCCGCCCGCCCCGACATCGAGGTGACGCTGCTGTCCACCGAGTTCCGCGGCCCGCCGATGCAGAAGGAACTCGCCGCCGCCGCCGTGGACGCCGATGCCATCATGATCGGGCTGGAGAAGGTCCAGGCCGACCTGCTGGCCGCCGCGCCGCGCCTGCGCATGGTCAGCCGCTTCGGCGTCGGCTTCGACACGCTCGACATCCCCGAATGCACGCGGCGCGGCGTGACGGTCGGCGTGGTGAACGGCGCCAACGACCTCTCGGTCGCCGAACACGCCATGATGCTGATGCTGGCCGTCGCCCGTCGCACCACGGAATACGATGCCTCGGTGCGGGCAGGGACCTGGATGATCCAGACCGGGCGGCGCATGCACGAACTCTCCGAACGCACCATCCTGATCGTCGGCTACGGCCGCATCGGCACGCGCGTGGCGAAGTTGTGCACCGCCTTCGGCATGAAGGTGATGGTGCACGACCCCGCCTTCCCCACCCCGCGCATCGCGGCGGACGGCCACATCCCGGCGCCGCACCTGATGGCCGCCGTGCCGCTGGCCGATGTCGTCAGCCTGCACTGCCCGCTCAGCGCCGAGACACGGCATATGGTGGACGCCTCGTTCCTGAAGCAGATGAAACCCACTGCCTGGCTGATCAACACGGCCCGCGGCGGGCTGGTGGACGAGGCGGCGCTGGCCGTGGCGCTGGCCGACGACACCATCGAGGCCGCCGGCATCGACGTGATGGTGCAGGAGCCGCCGAACCCGGACAACCCGCTGTTCAAGCTGCCCAACATCGTGCTCGCCCCGCACAACGCCGCCGCCCCGCTCGAATGCTACGCCAAGATGTCCCGCCGGGCGGTGGCCAACATCCTGGACTACTTCGACGGCACGCTCGACCCCGGCTACGTGGTCAACCCCGAAAGTCTTGGCAGGAATGCGCCATGACCACGCCGCTCGCCTGCCAGCGCGACCTGTTCGAGATCCCGGACGAGGTCGCCTACCTCAACGCCGCCGCCAACGTTCCGCTGCCACGCGCGGTGCGCGAAGCCGGGCAGCTCGGCGTCACCACCAAGAGCTTCCCGTGGCACATGCCCGCCACCCATGGCACCGCGATCGCCGAACGCGCCCGCACCGCCGCGGCGGCCTTGCTTGGCACGGCGCCGGACAATGTCGCCATCACCGGCGCGGTCAGCTACGGCATCGCCACCGCTGCCCGCAACCTCGCGATCGCGAAGGGCACCCGCGTGCTGATGATCGAGGGCGAGTTCCCCTCCCTCGCCCTGGTCTGGCCCGAACTCGCCGCCGCCGCCGGCGCCACCGTCGAAGTCGTGCCCCGCCCCACCGACGGCGACTGGACCGCTGCTTTGTTGGAAGCCATCGAACGCCCTGGCGCCGCCCCGGTGGGCCTCGCCGCGCTGACCCCGCTGCACTGGAGCGACGGCGCGCTGATCGACCTCACCCGCATTGTCCCCGCACTCCACCGCCAGGGTGCCCGCGTGGTCATCGACGCCACCCAGTCCACCGGGGTGCTCGACCTCGATCTTGCAGCGCTCAAGCCGGATTTCCTCGCCTTCCCCACCTACAAATGGGTGCTCGGCCCCTACAGCCTCGCCTTCCTCTACGTCGCCCCCGAACACCAAGGCGGCGTGCCGCTGGAGAACCACGGCCCGGCGCGGGTGGCGGGGTCGAACAGCTACATCCCAACCGCCCGCCGCTTCGACCGCGGCGAACGCAACGACCCCATCGGCCTGCCGATGGCCGCGGTCGGCCTCGAACAGGTGCTGCAATGGGACCGCCTGGCCATCGCCGCCCGGCTGCGCATGCTGACCGACGCGCTGGCCGAAGCCGTCGCCGACCTGCCCAGCCTGTCGATGCTGCCGCGCGACCGCCGCGCGCCGCACATCCTCGGCCTGCGCTTTGCTGGCGGGATGCCACCCGGGCTGCCCGACCGCCTGGCCGGGCGTGGCGTGCACGTGGCGGATCGGCTGGGCGTGATGCGAGTCAGCCCGCATGTGTACAACCACGAGGGCGACGTGGCGGCCTTCGCCACGGCACTGCGCGCGGAACTGGCGGCGTGATGGGATTGCGCCGCAAGCGCCCCCGACGGAAACTGACCAACGGCGCGGGCGTGGCGAAACGGTAGCCGCAGCAGACTTAAAATCTGCTTCCCGTCAGGGAGTGCGGGTTCGAGTCCCGCCGCCCGCACCAAACGAGAAAGCAAGAACGTTCTTTTTTGAAAAAAGAACCAAAAAACTTTTTTCACATAGCGCCGAGTTTGAACGGGACGCCCGGCGCAAATGGATGGAAAGTCTTTTTGCTTCTTTTTCTTCAGAAAAAGAAGATTCTTTCTATCACTTCCACCCATCGGGCGCCCGATACCCGCCCAGCAAGTCCTCCAGCATCCTGGCCACCGCGATGGTCGTCCGATCGGCATGCATCGGCCCGACGATCTGGCAGCCGATCGGCAGCCCCCCGGCGCTCATCCCCACCGGGGCCGCGCTGGCCGGCAGCAGCATCGCCCCGATCACCCCGGGCCAGAACAGCAACTCAGTCCACGCCTCCCGCGTGCCGCCGATCATCGCGAACTTCTCGCTGCCCTCCGGCATGTGCGGCTGGGCCGGGACGGCGAAACTGGGGCACAGCAGCACGTCCCACTCGCGGAAGAACGCCCCCCACGCCCGGCGCATCCGGTTGCGCCGGGCGTGCAGGCCCAGCCAGTGCGCGTGCGGCACGCCGAAGGAGCGCAGGATCTCCGCGTCCGCCGAACGATCCTCCGCCGGCAGGGCGGCCAGCCGCGCGGCCATCGCCGCCGCTTCGTCCGGCGGCAGGTAGCTCAGCGTGATCGACCCCAGCAGGCGCAGATAGACATTGAAGGCCTCGGCCGGGTCGACCGCCGGGCGCGCCGTGGTGCTCACCACAGCCCCCGCCTTGGCCAGCGCGCGGCCGGCCGCCAGCACCGCATCCGTCACCTCGGGATCGGTGCGCGTCGCGGCGTCCTCGGCCCAGACCGCCACGCGTAACCCCTTGGCCGATTTCGGGCCCTTGGGCAGGGCGAGCGACATGGTGCTGTCCAGCGCATCGGGCCCCGCCAACACATGCAGCGCCAGCGCAAGGTCGTCCGCCGTGCGCGCCAGCGGGCCGATACAGGCAATGTCCACCTCACCCGACCCCTCCGCCACCGGCTGGTGGCCATAGGGCGGCAGCAGCCCCCAGCTCGGCTTGTGGCCGAACACGCCGCAGGCATGCGCCGGCTGGCGGATCGACCCGCCAATATCGCTGCCCACCTCAAGCCCCGTCAGCCCCGCCGCCAACGCCGCCGCCGCGCCGCCGGAGGACCCGCCGGGAGAGCGCGCCACGTCCCAAGGATTGTTGGTGGTGCCATGGACCGGATTGCTCGCCTGCCAGTCCTCCAGCATCACAGGCACGTTGGTCTTGCCCATCACCACCGCGCCTGCATGGCGTAACCGCTCCACCGCCACGGCGTCGGCGGTGGCAATGCGGTTCAGCGCCGGTACGCCCCAGCAGGTCGGCAGGCCGGCAACGTCGAAGCTCTCCTTCACCGTCACCGGCACGCCGTGCAGCGCCCCGAACGGGTCCTTCAGCTTGTCCAGCGTGCGCGCCCGCCGCCGCGCCGCCTCGAAATCACGCACCACCACGGCGTTCAGCCTGGTATCGAGCCGCTCGATGCGGGCAATGAAGTGATCCAGCAACTCCACGCAGCCGATCTTGCGCTTGCGGACCAGCGCGGCGAGGTGCTTTGCGGAACGGAAGGCGAGATCGGCCATGCTGTGCTCCAGTAAGAAAGGAAGGCCTTCTTTTTCTGTAGAAAAAGAAGCAAAAAGACTTTTATTCCTTTGCTCAGTGGCTAGCCCCCCGGCAAAGGGACAAAAGTTTTTTGGTTCTTTTTTTCAAAAAAGAACGTCTTCCTTACCCCATGGACGAATTGAAGCTCCCCCCGTCCATCACCAGGTTCTGCCCCACGATGAAGCCCGCGCTGGCGCTGCACAGGAAGGCGCAGGCATCGCCGAACTCTGCCGGGTCGCCGATGCGTCCGGTGGGGTTGTTCTTGCCCACGTCCGCCATGGCCTCCTCGAAGGTGCGGCCGGCCTTCTCCGCCATCGCCTTGGTGGTGCCGCGGATGCGGTCGGTGTTGAACGGGCCGGGCAGCAGGCCGTTGATCGTCACGTTGTGCTTGCACACCTGGCGCGCCAGGCCCGCCACGAACCCGGTCAGGCCGGCGCGGGCGCCGTTGCTCATGCCCAGGTGCGGGATCGGCGACTTCACCGAGGCCGAGGTGATGTTCACGATGCGGCCGAACTTGCGCTCGCTCATCCCGTCCACCACCGCCTTGATCAGGAAAATCGGCGTCAGCATGTTCGCGTCGATAGCCTTGATCCAGTCGTCGCGCTCCCAGTTGCGGAAGTCCCCGGGCGGCGGGCCGCCGGCGTTGTTCACCAGGATGTCCGGGTTCGGGCAGGCGCCCAGCGCATCGGCGCGGCCCTGGTCGGTGGAGATGTCGCCGACCACGGTGATCACGTTCACCTGGAACTGGGCGCGGATGTCCGCCGCCGTCGCCTCCAGCGCCTCCTTGCCGCGCGCGGTGATCACCAGGTCTACCCCCTCGCGCGCCAGCGAGATGGCGCAGGCTCGGCCGAGCCCCTTGCTGGCAGCGCACACGATCGCCTTGCGGCCGCGAATTCCGAAATCCATGGTCAATTCCCCTCCAGGTTGGTGATCTTGCTCATTTCCGCCCGGGCGTTCTCCGGGATCGGCACCGGCCGCATCGTCGCACGGTCGACATAGACATGCACGAAGTGGCCCGTCGCCGCGGCGCCGTCCTCCGCGTTGCGGAAGATGCCGGTAGCGTAGCGCACCGAACTGCGGCCCAGTTTCGCCACCGCTAGCCCGACCGTCACGTCGTCGGGATAGGCCATCTGCGCCAGAAAGCGGCATCCGGTCTCGGCCACGATCCCCACAACCTCGCTGCGCCCGATTTCAAGCAGGCCGTGGTCGATCAGGAAGCGGTTCACTGCCGTGTCGACCCAGGAATAATACACCACGTTGTTCACATGGCCGTACACGTCGTTGTCCATCCAGCGCGTGCCGATGGTGTGGAACCAGCGGAAATCGACGCGGGTGGGCGGGGGCGGGCGGCTCGTCGGGCGGGGGGCCTGGGGCATGCGGTCTGCGAATTCCTTGGGCGGCGGCCGGTTGCGGGCACCAGACCATGATTTGCGGCGCGAGGTCCAGGCGTTGGACAAGCGGCTGCGGGCGGGTCTACATCGCCGGGATCGTCGCCTCGAGAACTGGTCCCGCACTGTGATCCGCCTGCATCGCCGAAGCTGGCTCGCCCTGGCCGCCCTCGCCGCCTTCCCCGGGCCGGCACGCGCGCACGCGATCCTGGTGCAGAGCACCCCCCCCCACCAGGCAACCGTGCCGGCCGGTACGCACACGCTGAGCTTCCGCTTCAACTCCCGCATCGACCGCGCCCGCTCCCGCCTCACGCTCATCGGGCCCGATCGGTCGCAGGCGGTGCTGGCGCTGCTGCCGGGGCCGGACGACACGCTGTCGGCCGAGGCAACCCTGGCGCCCGGCGCGCACACGCTGCGCTGGCAGGTCCTGGCGATCGACGGCCACATCACCCGCGGCGATGTCCCGTTCCGCGTGGCACCCTAGGGGGCGGGTTGAGATGGAACTCCTCGTCGGTCTGTTCGGCTATCTTTCGGTGATCTTCCACGGCCTCACCCTGGTCGGCCAGGCGATAGCACTCGGCAGCGCGCTGTTCCTGGTATTCCTGGCCCGCCCGCGCGCATGGCTCTTGGGCGAGACCGGGCAGCACATCGCCGCGCGCACCGCCGTGATCGGCGGCTGGAGCGCGCTGGCGATGGCGGTGGCCGAGACCGGCTCGATCGCCCTGCCCGCCGCCCTGCTGGCCAGCACGCTCGACATCACGATCGCCGACGCGCTGGGCGCGCAGTTTGCCCTGGCCAGCATCGTGCGTGTCGCGCTGGCGCTGGGGTTGGCCGGCGCCATGTTCGGGCTGGGGGCGCGGACGCCAGCCTGGCTGGTGCTGCCGCTGGTGATCGGCGTGCTGGCCGCCGCGACGCTGTCCACCCACGCCGCCGCCCGCCTGGAAATGAGCGTGCCGCTGCTGGTGGTGTCCGGGGTCCACCAGTTCGGCGCCGCGTTGTGGATCGGCGGCATCCCGGCCTTCCTCGCGGCCCTGCGCCTCGCCCAGGTGCCGGGCGACGCCGTCGCGGTGGGCGAGCGTTTCTCCACCCTGTCGATCGTTGGCGTGCTGTGCCTGCTGGGCTCGGCCGGCGCGCTCGGCTGGGCCTATATCGGCGACATCCAGGGGTTCTACGGCACCGCCTACGGCGTCATGGTCTCGGCCAAGATCGCCATGCTGGCCGGCCTGCTGCTGCTCGGGCTCGGCAATTTCCGCCTCATCCGCCGGCTGCGGCGCGACCGGACGCAGGGCACCAACCGCCTGCGCCGCTTCGCCGAAGTGGAGCTGGGCGTCGGCGTTGCCGTGTTCTTCGCCGCCGCCTCGCTGACCTCCGTGCCGCCGGCGATCGACCTGCGCGAGGACCGCGTGACCTTGCAGGAAATCGTGGACCGCAACTGGCCGCCCCGGCTGCGCCTGCAATCCCCCGACCACGCCGAGCTGACGCAGCCCGCGTTGCAGGCAAAGCTGGACGAGGAGGCGCGCGCCGCCGGGCGGAAGCCGCAGCTTGCCTTCGTTCCCGGCTCCGGCATCCTGCCGCCGCGCAACGCCGCCGACCTTGCGTGGTCGGAATACAACCACCACTGGGCCGGCCTGTTCGTGATCGCCATCGCCCTGCTCGCCCTGCTGCACCGCGCCGGGCTGGGGATCGCCGGGCACTGGCCGCTGGTGTTCCTGGGCCTCGCCGGCTTCCTGTTCTGGCGCTCCGACCCCGAGGCATGGCCACTCGGCGCCGTGTCGTTCTGGGACAGCCTGCGCGATGTGGAGGTGTTGCAGCACCGCCTTATCGTGCTGGTGCTGGTGTCGTTCGCGGTGTTCGAATGGCGCGTGCGCATTACCGGCCGGCGCACCGGCTGGCAGCCGCTGGTGTTCCCGATCCTGACCGCGGCCTCGGGCGTGGCGCTGCTGACGCACTCGCACGCCATCGCCAACGTTCGCGAACAACTGTTGATCGAAATCTCCCACACCCCGCTGGCCCTGGCCGGCATCGCGGGCGGCTGGGCGCGCTGGCTGGAACTCCGGCTGGACCCGCCCGGAAGCCGCATCGCCGGCTGGGTGTGGCCAGTGTGTTTCCTCGTGGTCGGGGCCGTGCTGCTGATGTATCGAGAGGCGTAGTCAAAACGATCAGGCCAGGGCTTCGCCGTCGCGGCGCGAAGCCGCGCCACGGGGGCCCCACCAAGGGCCGGCGGCCCGTGGAACCCCAATCATGAGGTCCAGGGGCTCGGCCGCTGGCGGGTCTGGGCAGAGCCCAGCCTTCCCTTTCTTGGCGCCTATCCGGCGCCCCCCAGGACCCTAGCGATCCCTACGTGACGGCGCGAACCGTGCGGAACGCTGGGTCCTGCCAGGCGCCGGTCGCCATTACGTAACGCAGTGCTTCGCTCGCCTCCCACAAATCCACGTAGCGCGTGTAGAGCGGCGTGATTCCGAACCGCAGGATGTTTGGTGCGCGGAAGTCGCCGATCACGCCCCGGGCGATCAGCGCCTGCATGATCTTGTAGGCTTGGTCATGCGCCAGGGACACTTGGCTGCCGCGCCGGGCGGCGTCGCGCGGCGAGGCAAGCCGCAGCCCCCACGGCGCCCCGGCCTGCTCCAGCAAGGCGGCGAACAGCGTGGTCTGGTGGACCGACTTGGCCCGCACCTGCGCCATCGGCGCCTGCAACGCGATGTCGATGCCTACCTCCAACGCCGCGAGGCTCAGCACTGGCGGGGTGCCGACCAGCGTGCGGGCGATGCCGGCGGCGGGGCGATAGCCGGGCTCGAAGGCGAACGGCGCGGCATGGCCCAGCCAGCCGGTCAGCGGCAGTCGCAGCGCCTCCTGCAACCGTGGCACCACATACAGGAAGGCCGGCGCGCCCGGTCCTCCATTGAGGAACTTGTAGCCGCAGCCCACCGCCAGATCGGCGTTGCAGCCCAGCAGGTCCACCGGCACCGCGCCCGCCGAATGCGCGAGGTCCCACAGCACCAACGCCCCCTTGGCGTGCGCCGCGCGGGTGATCGCCGCCAAGTCGTGCATCGCCCCGGTGTGGTAGTTCACATGGGTCAGCATCACGACGGCGGTATCCTCGCCGATCGCCGCCGCGATGTTGTCGGGCTCGGCCAGCCGCAGCGCGTGCCCACGGTCCAGCAACGCCGCGAGCCCTTCGGCGATGTACAGGTCGGTGGGGAAATTCCGCCGCTCCGACACGATCGCCCTCCGCCCCGGCCGCGCCGCCAGCGCAGCGCCCAGCAGCTTGAACAGGTTCACGCTGGTCGAATCCGCCACCATCACCGAGCCCGCCGGCGCGCCCACCAGGCGGGCGATCTTGTCGCCGACGCGGGCCGGCGTGGCCATCCAGCCGGCATCGTTCCAGCTGCGGATGAGGCCCCGGCCCCATTCCTCCCGCACCACCTCCGCGACCCGCCCCGGCGTGGCCTTCGGCAGCGCGCCGAGCGAATTGCCGTCGAGGTAGATGACGCCCTCGGGGATCTCGAACAGGTCGCGCAGCGGCGCCAGATCGTCGTCGCGGTCGAGGGCTTCGAGGTCGGCGCGGGTAATCGTCATGGTGGCTCCTGTCGTGGCCATGCTTGCCCCGGCTCAACCAACACCGCAACCGTTGACCGGGCGCGGACATCGTGGAGAAATCGACTCAACCCAGGAGGCCCGGCCCCATGAACGATGCAGGCAACGACCTCGGCAGCCATCTCGCCCCCAGCCTGAACCCGATCCGCCCCGACGCGCCGGAGGAAATTCCGGTGATCGACCTCGCCGCCTATCTGGCCGGCACGCCCGGCGCGCGGGAAACGGCGGCCGCCGCGCTGCGCCATGCGCTGGAGAACGTCGGCTTCTACTTCGTCACCGGCCACGGCGTGGACCAGGCCCTGGTCGATGCCTCCTTCGACGCCGCCAAGCGATTCCACGCCCAGCCGCTCGATGAAAAGCTCAAGCTCAAGATCAACCAGCACAATATCGGCTACCTGCCGGTCCGCGGCTCCACCACGCGCCATTCGAAGATCAACCCGAACAACAAGCCGAACGTGAACGAAGCCTTCTTCGTCAAGCGCGACCTGCCCCCCGACCACCCGGATGTCGCCGCCGCCCTGCCGTTCCGCGGCATGAACCAGTGGCCGGACAACCTGCCCGGCTTCCGCGAACCCGTCATGGCCTATGCCACCGCCATGGAACGCCTCGGCCTGTCGCTGTTGCCGCTCTATGCCACGGCGCTGGACCTCGACCCCGGCTTCTTCGAAAAGCTGTTCGCGCCGCCGATGTACACCCTGCGCATGTCCCACTACCCGCAGCAGGAGGGCAGCGACGAGAACGAGTTCGGCCTCGCCCCGCACAGCGACACCAGCTTCATGACGCTGCTTGCCCAGAACAAGGTGCCCGGCCTGTCGATCCGCCTGCCGACCGGCCGCTGGGTGGATGCGCCGGCGCTGGAGGGCAGCTTCCTGGTCAATGGCGGCGACATGCTGCGCCGTTGGACCAACGAGCGCTTCCTCGCCACCCCGCACCGCGTCATCAACCGCTCGGGGCAGGAGCGCTACGCCATCCCGTTCTTCTTCGACTGCGCCTACATCACCCGCATGGAATGCCTGCCCGGCTGCAGCAGCACCCACAACCCGCCGCGCTACGAGCCAATCACCTATCCCGACTACATGCTGTGGTACCGCAACCTGAACTACGGCGGCGCGCAGGAGACGCCGAAGGGCCGCGACGGCGTGCAGCTTTCGGCGGGATAGCCCGCAAGGCCTTACTCCAAGTCTCGGTGACTTCGACTCACGGAAGGTAAAGCAAGGATGGGCTCCGCCCACGCCCGCCAGGGGCCAAGCCCCTGGACCTTATCATTTCGTATGATATTGGCGATCAAAAGGCCCTCGAGGTCCTACGGCAGTGCCCTGGCCTTGCGGGCTGTCATGGGTCAGGAGTAACCGGGCTTTCCATTACCGCTTGAACACCAGCCCCTGCCCGGTCGGCAGCGGCATCACGCGGTAGCCTCGCGCCTCGAACCACAGGTCCTCGGCCAGCTTCTGGCCGCGATAGGCCATGGCCCATTCATAACCGTCGAGGATCAGCATTCCGCCCGGCTCGATCCGGTCGAACAGCACATCCAGCGCCGCGATCTCGGCCGCGGGATTGTTCATGTCGATGTGCAGGTAGCTGATCCGCTCCGGCACGTGGCCCTCGAAGCTGCCGGGGATTTCGCCCTGCACGATGTTGACCTGCGGATATTCGGCGAACTTCGCGCGCACCCGGTCGGCCAGGTTCGGCCCGTGCTCCGGCATCGAATGGTGTGCCATCCCCGGGCTGTGCTCGAACAGGTCGTAGCCCCAGAAGGTGCGCGGAAACGCGGTGCCACCGAGATAATCCACCACGGTCTTGATGCCCACGCCGCGATAGCAGCCGCACTCGACGAAATCGCCCTCCAGGTGCACCGCGTGATAGGCCGCGCAGGCCAGGATATAGCGCCGCCAGATGATGGTGACGTCGGAATCGGACTTCGTGCTGCCGTGCCAGGCCTGGATGAACGGCGCGTCCTCCAGCATGGAGTTGTTGCGCCCCCAGGCCATGAAGCTGTCGGCGCAATGGATGCCGGCGGGCACATGCTCGGGCCAGTTCCCTGTCGAGGCGAAACACCGCCTCCCGGTCATGGGAGCCCCAGAAGACCGGGTAATAGAAGTTCAGCACCTGGGTGGGGCTGGCCGGGGTCAGCAAGGGCAGGTTCATGGCGCCTCGCTGTTTTGGCGATGACGTCGGGCATCGGCACCGATGCGGAAGCTTTCTTCCGCATCTAGGCGTAGCCCGGGTTAAGAATTGGTGACCTCCGCCCTGCCCGGCCTAGAGAATGAACCGGCTCAGATCCCCCTTCTGCGCCAGCGGCGCCACGCGCTCCTTCACATAGGCCGCGTCGACCGTCGCGGTCTGCCCGGAGCGGTCGCTGGCGGTGAAGCTGATATCCTCCAGCAGCTTCTCCAGCACCGTGTGCAGCCGCCGCGCGCCGATGTTCTCCACCCGGTCGTTGATGTCCGCGGCAAGGTCGGCCAGCGCATCGATCGAGTCCTCGGTGAATTCCAGCGCCATCCCCTCGGTGCCGATCAGCGCCTGGTATTGCTTGATCAGCGAGGCCTCCGGCTCCGTCAGGATGCGGCGCAGATCGTCGCGCGTCAGCGGCGAAAGTTCCACCCGGATCGGCAGGCGGCCCTGCAACTCCGGCAGCAGGTCGGCGGGCTTGGACAGGTGGAACGCGCCCGAGGCGATGAACAGGATGTGGTCGGTTTTCACCGGCCCATGCTTGGTCGCCACCGTCGTGCCCTCGATCAGCGGCAGCAGGTCGCGCTGCACCCCCTCGCGGGACACGTCGCCGCCGCGCACGCCGCCCTCGCTGCTGCGGGCGATCTTGTCGATCTCGTCGAGGAACACGATGCCGTTTGCCTCGGCATGGGCGACGGCATCCTTGCTCAGGCGCTCGCCGTCCAGCAGCTTGTCCGCCTCCTCGCGCTGCAGCGCCACGCGCGCCGCATCCACGCGCAGCTTGCGCGGCGTCGGCCGGCCGCCAAACATGCCCTTCATCATCTCGCCAAGGTTGACCATCTGCCCCGGCGGCATGCCCGGCATGTCGAACTGGCCGATCGGGCTCGGTCCGGCCTCGACCAGGCTGATCTCGATCTCCTTGTCCTCGAAATCGCCGTTGCGCAGCATGCGGCGGAACTTGCTCCGCGTGTCGGCGCTGGCGTGCTCGCCGCACAGCGCGGTGATCAGCCGTTCCTCCGCCGCGAGCTCGGCTTTGGCCTGCACATCGCGGCGGCGCGCGTCGCGCAGCATGGTGATGCTCGCCTCGACCAGGTCGCGCACGATCGATTCCACGTCGCGGCCGACATAGCCGACCTCGGTGAACTTGGTCGCCTCGACTTTCAGGAACGGCGCCTGCGCCAGCTTCGCCAGCCGCCGCGCAATCTCGGTTTTGCCGCAGCCGGTCGGGCCGATCATCAGGATGTTCTTCGGCACCACCTCCTCGCGCAGCGCCTCCGGCAATTGCTGCCGCCGCCAGCGGTTGCGCAGCGCGATCGCCACCGCCCGCTTGGCATCGCCTTGCCCGACGATGAAGCGGTCAAGCTCAGAGACGATCTCACGCGGAGAATAGGTAGGAGCATCCATGGGTAGCATCCTAAAGGACGAAAGTTTTTTGCTTCTTTTTTACAAAAATGAAGCGCTTTCTTGCTATGTTAGAGGGTTTCCAGAACCAACGAATGGTTCGTGTAAACGCAGATGTCGGCAGCGATCTTCATCGCCCGCCGGGCCACGTCCTCCGCCGAAAGGTCCGGCACCTCCATCAGCGCCCGCGCCGCGGCCAGCGCGAAGTTGCCGCCGGAGCCGATGGCGATCACCCCGTCATCGGGCTCCAGCACGTCGCCATTGCCGGTCAGGGTGAAGCTGCGGTCCTTGTCCGCCACGGCCATCATGGCCTCCAGCCGGCGGAGATAGCGGTCGGTGCGCCAGTCCTTGGCGAGTTCCACGCAGGCGCGTTCCAGCTGGTTGGGAAACCGCTCCAGCTTGGCCTCCAGCCGTTCCAGCAGCGTGAAGGCATCGGCCGTGGCGCCCGCGAACCCGGCGATCACGCTGCCGCCTGTGCCGATCCGGCGCACCTTGCGCGCGTTGCCCTTGATGACGGTGTTGCCCAGGCTCACCTGCCCGTCCCCGGCCATCGCGACCCGCCCGTCGCGGCGGACGCAGAGGATGGTGGTGCCGTGCCAGCCGACGGGATCGTGGGGTGTTTGATTCTGCATGATTGGCGCTAGATGGCGCCTGGAACGTCGCAGGGCAAGGCGGGGCGCTTCAGGTCGCGCGGCGGCGCGGCGCCTGCTTGGCGGAGGCGCGCCGCCAGGCAACCTCCAGCACCGCCGCCAGCACGTCCTCGTCCAGCGCCGCCAGCGTCGCGCGCGTCCAGCCGCGCCGGCCCCAGGCATCGGGCGTTGGCGCGAAGGCTTCGGGTGCCACGGTGCAGCGGAACTCCTGCTCCTCCGGCGAGAGGTTGAGGCTGGCGGTGCATCCGTCCGGCGCCAGCGTCGCGAAGATGGTGCGGGCGCGAAAGGCGGTGCGGTCGAAATGCGGCGCCTCGCTGGCGCCCGGAAGTGCGAGGGCCAGGCGGCGAAGCAAGGCGGCGTCGGCCATCGGCGCGGCTCCCGTGACACAGGGTGTCAGGATCGCGATCTGGATACAGCCAAGCAACGGGGAAGTTTGCGGCCGGCATGGCTTTTCGGCTAGTGAGCGCCCCATGTCCCGCACCGCAAGCCTCACCCGCACCACCTTGGAAACCGACATTTCCCTCAGCCTGAACCTCGACGGCTCGGGCAAGGCCGACCTGGCCACCGGGATCGGCTTCCTCGACCACATGCTCACCGCACTCGCCCGCCACGCCCTGTTCGACCTCGTGGTGCGTGCGAAGGGCGACCTGCACATCGATTTCCACCACACCGCCGAGGATGTCGGCATCGTGCTGGGCCGCGCCCTGGCCCAGGCCCTGGGCGACAAGCGCGGCATCCGCCGCTTCGGCCACGCGCTGGTGCCGATGGACGAGGCGCTGGTGGAGGCCGCGATCGACATTTCCGGCCGCCCCTTCCTCGCCTGGTCCGCCACCTTCACCCGCGACAAGGTCGGCGAGATGGACACCGAGTTGTTCGAGGAGTTCTTCCGGGCGTTCGCGATGAACGCGCTGGTGACGCTGCACGTGACGCAGAAGGCCGGCACCAACGCCCACCACGTGGCCGAAGGCTGCTTCAAGGCGCTGGCACGGGCGCTGCGGATGGCGGTGGAGCTGGACCCACGCGCTGGGGATGCGATACCGTCGACCAAGGGGGCGCTTTGACCAGCTTCACCGTGCATGTGCGCGCGGGCCGGCCGGTGGTGCTGGTGCCGGAGCGGTTCAGCCTCGGCGCGTTGCTGTTCGGCCCCGTGTGGCTGCTGTTCGTCGGCGCCTGGATCCCGGCCGTGCTGTTGGCCTGCGCCTGGGTTGCCGTGGCGATGCTGACGCCGGAGGCATTTCTTCCCCCGGTGGCCCTCGGCCTGGCCTGGTTCACCAGCCTGGCCGGCCGCGACCTGCGCCGCTGGTCGATGGCGCGCGGCGGCTGGTACAACGCCCACGTCGTCGTGGCCGCCAACGAGGAAGAGGCCCTGGCCCGCCTCTACCGCTTCCACCCCTCGTTGGGCATGGGCGAACTGCCCGGCGCGGCGGCACGGATATGAGGATCGCCGTCGTCGACTACGGCAGCGGCAACCTCGCCTCCGCCTCGCGCGCCCTGGCGCTGGCCGCATCCCGGCTGGGCCTCGCGGCTGACGTCGCCATCACCGCCGACCCCGAAGCCGTCGCCGCCGCCGACCGGATCGTGCTGCCCGGCCAGGGCGCCTTCGCCGATTGCGCCCACGGCATCGCCGCCATCGCCGGCCTGCGCGAAGCCGTGGTCCAGGCCACCGACGCCGGCACCCCGTTCCTCGGTATCTGCGTCGGCATGCAGCTGATGGCCGAGCGCGGGCTGGAGCACGCCATCACCCCTGGCTTCGGCTGGGTCGCAGGCGAGATTGCCGCCATGGCCCCGCCCGCGGAACTGCGCCTGCCGCAGATGGGCTGGAACGAGCTGGCCTTCACCCCCGGCACCCATCCGCTGCTCGAAGGCCTGCTGCCCGGCGACCACGCCTATTTCGTGCATTCCTATGCGCTCGCGGGCGGGCGCACCGAGGAATGCATCGCCACCACCGACTATGGCGGCCCCGTCGTCGCCATGGTCGCGCGCGGCAACCGCGCCGGCACCCAGTTCCATGTCGAGAAAAGCCAGGAGGTCGGGCTGCGCATCCTGGCCAATTTCCTGCGCTGGAGTCCCGAAGCATGAGCGTGAGCAACCCAGGCGAGCGCGAGGCCGTGATCACGGTCGAACGCATGGCCGAACTGCCCGACGACGACCTCGCCTCCCTCTGCGAGGCCGCCGACGCCGCGATCATCGAGGGCGGCGGCTTCGGCTGGGTCCACCCGCCCGGCCGCCAGGCAATGGAACGCTATTTCCGCGGCGTATTGCTGGTGCCGGAGCGCGAGCTGTTCGGCGCGCGCATGGACGGGGTTTTGGTCGGCTCCGCCCAGCTCGTCCGTCCGCCGCGCAACAACGAAGCGCAGGCCTTTGCCGCCCAAGTGATGCACGGCTTCGTCGCCCCCTACGCCCGCGGCCACGGCGTCGCCCGCATGCTGATGGAGCGCGTGGAGGAAGGGGCCCGCGCGCTCGGCTACCACGTGCTGAACCTCGACGTGCGCGCCACCCAAACCGTCGCCATCGCGCTGTATGACAGCATGGGCTACGTCCGCTGGGGCGAGCATCCGCTCTACGCACGCGTGAACGGCAAGACCGTGCCGGGCTATTTCTACTACAAGGCGCTGAAATCGGGCGGGCGGCTCGCCTGATGGGCCTCACCCTCTATCCCGCCATCGACCTCAAGGACGGCGCCTGCGTCCGCCTGCGCCGCGGCGAGATGGACGACGCCACCGTCTATTCCGACGACCCCGGCGCCCAGGCGTACGCCTGGCAGGAAGCCGGC
The DNA here is from genome assembly GCA_031424895.1 of Rhodospirillales bacterium. Classification (GTDB taxonomy): domain Bacteria; phylum Pseudomonadota; class Alphaproteobacteria; order Acetobacterales; family Acetobacteraceae; genus CAMDGX01. The sequence goes on along the minus strand of JANPIH010000042.1, from coordinate 17,914 downwards.
TGCGCCTGGCTGCATGTGGTCGACCTCAACGGCGCCTTCGCCGGCCGCCCGGTGAACGCCGCGGCGGTGCGCGCCATCCTCGCCCGCGTCACCATCCCGGTGCAGCTCGGCGGCGGCATCCGCGACATGGCCGCCATCGCCGCCTGGCTTGAAGCCGGCATCACCCGCGTCATCCTCGGTAGCGCCGCCGCCAAGAACCCCGCTTTGGTGCGCGAGGCCTGCCGGACCTTCCCCGTCCGCATCGCCGTCGGCATCGACGCGCGGGACGGCTTCGTCGCCACCGAGGGCTGGGCGGAAACCTCCACGCTCCAGGCCACCGACCTCGCGCTGCGCTTCGAGGATGCCGGCGTCTCGGCCATCATCTTCACCGATATCGGCCGCGACGGCATGCTCGGCGGGCTGAATCTGGACCAGACGCTCGATCTCGCCGCGCGCATCTCCACCCCTGTGATCGCCTCGGGCGGCGTCGGCTCGCTGGCCGACATCCTGGCGCTGCGCGACCGCGCGGCCGGCGCACCGGGGCGAATCGATGGCGTCATCGTCGGGCGGGCCCTCTACGACGGACGGGTGAACCCCGCCGAGGCCCTGCGCGAACTGGCATCCTGACCGGACCACTGCGCCAGTTGTCGGCAATTGAAATCGCTGCAGCCCCGGCCCGCACGTTCTGCACTTGCGCCCAAGCGAGCACTCCCGCAGACACAATTGTCTAGAGGTGTTCCGGTGCTCAAACTGCGCGTTATCCCCTGCCTGGACGTCAAGGACGGTCGCGTCGTCAAGGGCGTGAACTTCGTCTCCCTGCGCGATGCCGGCGACCCCGTCGAACAGGCCGCCCTGTACGACTCCGCCGGTGCCGACGAACTCACCTTCCTCGACATCACCGCCAGCCACGAGAACCGCGACACCATCCTGGAGGTCGTCAGCCGCACCGCCGCCCGCGTCTTCCTGCCGCTCACCGTCGGCGGCGGCATCCGCGCGGTGGACGACATGCGCCGCCTGCTGCTCGCGGGTGCGGACAAGTGCAGCATCAACTCCGCCGCCGTCGCCCGCCCCGCGCTGGTGGCCGAGGCGGCGCAGAAATTCGGCAGCCAATGCGTGGTCGTCGCGGTCGACGCGAAGCGGACGGGTGATGGCTGGCATGTCTTCACCCACGGCGGCCGCCGCGACACCGGCATCGACGCGATCGCCTGGTGCCGCCAGGTCGCGTCCCTGGGCGCCGGCGAGATCCTGCTCACCAGCATGGACCGCGACGGCACGGGGCGGGGCTTCGACCTCGAACTGTTGCGCCACGTCTGCGCTGCCGTCCGCGTCCCGGTGGTCGCCTCCGGCGGCGTCGGCACGCTGGCGCATTTCGTGGAAGGAGCGCAGGCCGGCGCCACCGGCCTGCTGGCCGCCAGCGTCTTCCATTTCGGCACCTTCACCATCGCGCAGGTGAAGGCGGCGTTGGGCGATGCAGGCCTGCCCGTCCGCCTGCCGCGCGCCATCGCCGCCTAGGGAAACACAGCAATGGGCAAGACCGCCAAGAAGCGCCCCGCCGGCACCGAGCCGGACATGAAGCTCGCCATCCCCAAGTCGCCGACACGCAACAGGGCTGTCAAGAAGGCCGGCGCGAAGCCGTCCAAGAAGGTCCAGGCCAAGAAGGCCGCCGAACAGCGACAGCGCGCCGCCCTTCCGCCGCCGCCTCCCCTGGCTCTCGGCGCCTCGTCCGCCGTGCTCGACCGGCTGTGGAACGTCGTGAACGACCGTCGCGGTGCGGACCCCGCCGTCTCCCACTCCGCCCGCCTGCTCAGCCGCGGCACCGCCAAGGTGGCGCAGAAATTCGGCGAGGAGGCTGTCGAATGCCTGATCGAGGCGGTCGGCCGCAACCGCGCCGCCCTGGTCGCCGAAAGTGCCGACGTGCTCTACCACCTGATCGTCATGTGGGTGGACGGCGATGTCCGCCCCGACGAGGTCTGGGCCGAGTTGCAGCGCCGCGAGGGCGTCTCCGGCGTCGCCGAGAAAGCCTCCCGCGCCCGGGCACTGCCGCTGGAACTGGGATTCGGAACGACGAAGATTCCCTGACCGCCACCGCCACCGCCACCGCCATCGGCGCAGCGCCCGCCCCCACATTCCCCGCCGTTGGAAAACCGGCTACAGCCACCCAGCAACGGAGGGGACGGCATGGAACTCGGGGTCATCGGCCTGGGCCGCATGGGCGGCAACATCGTGCGGCGCCTGCATCGCGCCGGCCATCATTGCGTGGTGTTCGACGCCAACCCCAAGGCCGTCGCCGATCTCGCCGCCATCGGCGCCACCCCGGCCACCTCGCTCGCCGACCTCGCTTCCAAGCTCACCCAATCGCCCAAGGCCGCCTGGGTCATGCTCCCCGCGGGCGAGATCACCGAGACCTCCATCGCCGAACTCGGCACAAATTTCGGCCCCGGCGACATTCTGATCGACGGCGGCAACTCCAACTTCAAGGACGATGTTCGCCGCGCCGCAGACCTCGGCCAGAAGGGCGTCCGCTACCTCGATGTCGGCACCTCCGGCGGCGTCTGGGGCCTGGAGCGCGGCTACTGCCTGATGATCGGCGGCGACAAGGCGGCATTCGAATTCCTCGACCCGATCTTCGCCGCCCTGGCCCCCGGCATCGGCGACATCCCGCGCACCGAGGATCGCGGCCCCGGCCACGACCCGCGCGCCGAACAGGGCTACCTCCATTGCGGCCCCTCCGGCGCAGGCCACTTCGTCAAGATGATCCACAACGGCATCGAATACGGCATGATGCAGGCCATGGCCGAGGGCTTCGACATCCTCCAGGGCCGCGCCTCGCCCAAGCTCCAGGCCGACCAGCGCTACGACTTCAACATGGCCGACGTCGCCGAGGTCTGGCGCCGCGGAAGCGTCGTGGTCTCCTGGCTGCTCGACCTCTCCGCCCAGGCCCTGGCCCGCGACGGCCGGCTTGAAACCTTCAGCGGGCATGTCGAGGATTCCGGCGAAGGCCGCTGGACCATCGACACCGCCGTGGAACAGGCCACCCCCGCCGAGGTCCTGGCCGCCAGCCTGTTCGTCCGCTTCCGCTCGCGCCAGGACCACACCTATGCCGAGAAGATGCTCAGCGCCATGCGCCTGGGCTTCGGCGGCCATGTGGAAGCGCCCAAGAAGGGATGACCGAAATCCATGGGTGAAGGGGGCCGCCGCACCGCCGCCGAGGCCGCCGCCGCCCTCGCCGAACCCGGCATGCGGCTCGGCCTCGGGACCGGCCGCACCATGGAATTCGTCCTGCGCGCGCTCGCCCGCCGCATCCGCGAGGAGGGGCTGCGCGTCACCGGCATCCCTACCTCGCTCGCCACCGCCGTCCGCGCCCGCGCCCTCTCGATCCCGCTCGCCGAGCCCGACGCCCCCTGCGACCTGGCCATCGACGGTGCGGACCAGGTCGAACGCCGCACCCTGCGCCTGCTGAAGGGCGGCGGCGGCGCCCTGCTGCGCGAGAAGATCATCGCCGAATCCGCCTCCCGCTTCGTCGTGGTCGCCGACGCCGCCAAGCTCGTGGACCACCTCGGCACCGGCTTTCCCCTGCCCGTCGAAATCACCCAATTCGGCCACGCACTGGCCACCCGCCGCATCGCCGCCCTCGGCGGCACCCCGGCGCTGCGCCTGCGCGACGGCGCCGCCTTCGTCACCGACAACGCCAATTTCGTGCTCGACTGCCCCGGCTTCGCCCCGATCCGCGACCCCTACACCCTGGAACGCAGCCTGCGCGCCATCGCCGGCGTGGTCGCCACGGGCCTGTTCCTCCTGACCGTCGAACGCGCCCTGATCGGCCACGACGACGGCACCGTCGAGGACCTGCGCCCGTGATTGTTCTCATCATGGGCGTTGCCGGCAGCGGCAAGACCACCATCGCCCGCGCCCTGGCCGAGCGCCTCGGCTGGCGCTACCAGGAAGGCGACGCGCTGCACCCGCAAGCCAACGTCGCCAGGATGTCCGCCGGCACCCCGCTGACCGACGCCGACCGCTGGCCCTGGCTCCACGCCATCGCCGCCGTCATCGACACCTGGCGCGCCGAAGGCCAAAACGGCATCGTCACCTGCTCCGCCCTCACGCGCGCCTACCGCGACATCCTCATCGGCCCCCGCGCCGATGTCCGCCTGGTGTTCCTCGCCGGCGACAAGCCCCTGATCGCCGCCCGCATGGCCGCCCGCACCGGCCACTTCATGCCGCCCGCCCTGCTCGACAGCCAACTCGCCACCCTCGAACCGCCAGGCCCCGATGAGAACCCCATCGTGGCCGATATCAGCCTCGGACCGGACGCCATCGTCAGCACACTGGTCGCACAGATAGGGTAAGCAAGATTCTTCTTTTTCTGAAGAAAAAGAAGCAAAAAGACTTTCTGATCATGGCACCGTTCTGAACCTGTCAAGCACGGTATGAAAGGATAAAAGTTTTTTGGTTCTTTTTTCAAAAAAGAACCTCTTTCCTCCCTCCCCTGGCAATCCCCCGCCCACCGCTCCAGACGTGCCCCCCTGACCCCCGACAAACGCGCCGCCCCGCGCGCCCGCTACCCCAACGACCGCCGCGACGAGATCCGCGATCCGGACCTCAAGCGTGCCGCCGACGCCGCGTTCAACACAGCCGGCCGCCGCCCCCTGCCCTATGCCGGGATCTCCACCCTGCTCGACGCCCCATACCGCGCCGACCCTGCCGACCTCTCGGGCCTCGACGTCGCCCTGGTCGGCGTGCCGATGGACCTCGCCGTCACCAACCGCGCCGGCAGCCGCCTCGGCCCGCGCGCCGTGCGCGCCATCGAGCGCATCGGCCCCTATCACCACGCGCTGCGTGTCACCCCCCGCGCGGAACTCAGCATCGCCGACATCGGCGACGTGCCCTTCCGCAGCCGCTACTCGCTGCCCGACTCGATCGAGGACATCGAAGCCTTCTTCACCCGCATCGCCGCCGCCGGCGTGAAGCCCATCGCCATCGGCGGCGACCATTCCATCAGCTACCCGATCCTGCGCGCCCTCGGCCGCACCCGTCCCGTCGGCATGGTTCACATCGACGCCCATTGCGACACCTCCGGCCCCGCCGAGGGCAGCCGCTTCCACCATGGCGGCCCCTTCCGCCAGGCCGTGCTCGACGGCGTGCTCGACCCCGAGCGCTGCATCCAGATCGGCATCCGCGGTGCGGCCGAGATGCTCTACGAATTCTCGTACGAATCGGGCATGACCGTGATCCACGCGGAGGAAATCGACACGCTCGGCCTCCCCGCCATCATCGCGAAAGCCCGCGCCGTCATCGGCAGCGGCCCCTTCTACATCACCTTCGACGTCGACGGCCTCGACCCCGCTTTCACCCCCGGCACCGGCACGCCCGAAGTCGGCGGCCTCACCCCGCGCGAGGCCCAGGCCATCCTGCGCGGCCTGCGCGGCCTGGACCTGATCGGCGGCGACGTCGTCGAAGTCGCCCCGCAATACGACTCCAATACCGTCACCGCCCAGATCGGTGCCATGATGGCATTCGAGATCCTCTCCCTCATGGCGCTTGCCGGAAAGTAACCATGGACGCGCAGACCGGGCTGCCCCGCCAGGCCATCCACCTCAGCTTCGATCCCGGCCCCTGGCGCATGGCCATGGGCCTCGTCGCCACCCCGCCCGACGACCTCATCGAACTCGACGAGCACTATCCCGAGGAACTGGCCGAACGCCGCCGCCTTCTGGCCACACGCCACGCCGACGTCTTCGCCACCCTGCCCGGCAGCGAAGCCGCCCGCCAGGAAACGCTGGACATCCTCGCCGACCTCCTGCCCCGCCGCTTCCCCGCCTGGTTCACCCGCGACGGCGCCCTGCTGCACAACCGCCTCACCCAGGAAACCTGGAACCTCGACACCCTCCCGCACGACCCGCTCGAAGTCGCCGGTCGCCTCGTCCAGGAAGACCTCTGCCTCCTCCGCCTCACCCCCGACGGCCCCATCCTCGACGCCGCCATCCTCTGCTTCCCCAGCCGCTGGAGCCTCGCCGAGAAACTCGGCCAGCCCCTCGCCACCATCCACACCCGCGTGCCGTTCTACGCCGACCGCCTCGCCAAGCCGGTCGATCGCCTGATGCCGAACCTGCGCGACGGCAAGATGGTCGTGCGCCTCAACTGGGGCATCACCGACGACCCCGCCCTGTATGCCGAATCCCGCAAATTCCGCCGCGAGCACAACCCCGATGTCACCGCCGCCAACGCCGGCGAGAAGATCTGGCTCCGCGTCGAACGCCAGACCCTACGCCTGCTCCCGCGCAGCGGCGGCGTGCTGTTCGGCATCCGCACCCACCTCTACCCCGTCGCCCGCCTCGCCGCCGACCGCGCCGTCGCCGCCGACCTCGCCAGCGCCATCAACGCCCTGCCTCCGGAGATGGCCCTCTACAAGTCGATCCCGCCGTTCCGGGAGGCGCTGATGGCTTACCTTGAAGACAAGGCAAGGTAAGCATGTTCTTTTTTGAAAAAAGAACCAAAAAACTTTCAACACTTGCACCGGGCCGAACGTGCAGCCACGGCCCAAATGGAAAAAAGTCTTTTTGCTTCTTTTTCTTCAGAAAAAGAAGATTCTTCCTTAGGAGCGCCCGATGCGCATCACCGACGCCCAGATCCACATCTGGTCCTCCGGCACCCCCAGCCAGGACCACCGCCCGGTCTCCTCGGTCAGCACCGAGGAGATTCTCGCCGCCATGGATGAGGCCGGCGTCCACAGCGCCATCATCCACCCCCCGGGCTGGGACCCGAACGCCGATGCCGTCGCCGAGGAAGCCGTGCGCGCCCACCCGGACCGCTTCGCCATCCTCGGCAGCTTCCCCGCCGCCGACCGCGCGAACCTTCCCCGCATCGCCACTTGGCGCGACCAGCCCGGCATGCTTGGCCTGCGCTGGGCACCGCTCCACCCCAACGCCCGCGCATTGTTCGAATCGGGCGCCATGGACTGGATCTGGCCCGAGGCCGAACGCTACGCCATCCCCGTTGCCCTCCTTGCCGGCCCTGTCCTGCCCAAGTTCTGCGCGATCGCCGAGCGCCACCCCGGCCTCAGGCTCATCATCGACCATTGCGGCTTGGTGCGTCTGAAGCAGGATGAAGCCGCCCTCGTCCATCTCGACGAACTGCTCGCCCTCGCCCGCCTGCCCAACGTCGCCATCAAGGCTACCGGCGCGCCGGGCTATTCCACCCAGCCCTACCCCTACCGCAACCTCCACGACCCCCTGCACCGCATCTTCGACGCCTATGGGCCGGATCGGTTCTTCTGGGGCACCGACATCACCCGCATGCCCTGCACCTGGCGCCAGTGCATCACGATGTTCACCGAGGAACTCCCCTGGCTTCGCGGCCCGGACCTCGATCGCGTCATGGGCCAGGGCATCCGCGACTGGCTCGGCTGGCGATGACCGACCACCTCCTGGTCCTCAACGCCGGCTCCTCCTCGCTCAAGTTCGCCGTCTACGCCATCGAGACGGCCCACCCTGCTGAACGACTCGCCGGCCAGGTGGAGGGCATCGGCGCCACCCCCTGCCTCACCGCCCGCGACGCCGCGCGCACCCCGCTCCCCACGCCGCCTGCCGGATCGGTCCGCACCCATGCCGGCGCCGTCGACCTCACCATCGACCTGTTGCACGCCCATCTCGGCCCCGGCCGCCTGGCCGCCATCGGCCACCGCGTCGTCCATGGCGGCCCCGATTTCTCCGCCCCGCTGCGCCTGGACCCAGCCATCCGCGCAGCACTGGAAGCCCTCGTGCCGCTCGCCCCCCTGCACCAGCCCCATAATCTCGCCGGCATCGACGCCGCCACCGCCCGCTTCCCCGGCGTGCCGCAGATCGCCTGCTTCGACACCGCCTTCCACCGCTCCCAACCCTGGGAAGCCGAAACCTTCGCCCTTCCGCCCCGCTTCTTCGAACAGGGCATCCGCCGCTACGGCTTCCACGGCCTATCCTACGAATACATCGCCCGCACCCTGGCCGAGACCCATCCCAGCCTTGCCGCCGGCCGCGTCATCGTCGCCCATCTCGGCAACGGCGCCTCACTGTGTGCCATGCGGGCCGGCCGCAGCGTCGCCACCACCATGGGCTTCACGGCGCTGGACGGCATCCCCATGGGCACCCGCAGCGGCGCCATCGACCCCGGCCTCGTCCTGTACCTGATCGAATCCCTCAGCATGACCCCGGCCGAGGTCGGCCACCTGCTGTACCACGACAGCGGCCTCAAGGGCATGTCCGGCCTCTCGCAAGATGTCCGCGTGTTGGAAGCCGCGAACACCGCGCCCGCCCGCCAGGCCCTGGCCCACTTCGCCTTCCGCGTCCGCCAGCAAATCGGCGCCCTCGCCGCGACCCTCGGCGGGCTCGACGCCCTGGTCTTCACCGCCGGCATCGGCGAAAACGCCGCCTCCGTGCGGGCGCGCATCTGTGCAAACCTGGGTTTCCTCGGCATCATGCTCGACGCCGATCGCAACGCCGCCAATGCGCCGAGCATCTCGTCAGGCGCTACACCCGTGTTGGTCATCAGGACCGATGAGGAACGGATGGTGGCGATGCACACAATGGGCGTGTTATAGGAAGGAAGAATCTTCTTTTTGTGAACAAAAAGAAGCAAAAAAACTTCATCTACAAAGCAAAGGATAAAAGTTTTTTGGTTCTTTTTTACGAAAAGAACTGCTTTCTTCTACAGCATCAAACACGTCTCATCGAACCAGAACCGCGGCCCTCGCGGCTTCTCGGCTGCCGGGTCGCCATGCCCCAGGTTCACCAGGAAGTTCGACTTCCATCCCCGGCCCACCAGGAATTCCGCGTCCACCTTGGCATTGTCGAACCCGGACATCGGCCCCACGCCGAACCCCAGCGCCCGCGCCGCCATCATGAAATACGCCCCCTGCAGCGTCCCGTTGCGGAACGCCGTTTCCTGCGCCAACTCGGGGTTGGAGGTAAACCAGGGCTTGGCGTCCGTATGCGGGAACAGCCGCGACAGGTAGTCGTAGAAATTGGGATCGTAGGCAACGACCACCGTCACCGGCGCCAGCATCGTTTTCTGCAGGTTGCCGGACGACAGCGCCGGACGAAGCCGCTCCTTGGCCGACTGCGTGCGCAGGAACAGGAACCGCGCCGGCGAGCTGTTGGCCGAGGTGGGGCCCCACTTCATCAGGTCGAAGATCGCCCGGAGTTCCTCGTCGCTGACCGCCGCACCGGTGAAAGCGTATTGTGTGCGTGCCGAGCGGAACAGCTGATCCAACGCCCCGTCATGCAACGGCCCGCGCGGCTGCGGCGGGATCGGCTCGGGTTCGACGACCGGCGCCGCGACGGTTTCGGTCACCGCGGCCGCACTTTCCACACCGCCGGCTGGCTTCAGTTCGCCAACGACGGGCTCGCCCGGCTTCGTGACGTCAGACGGCATTAGGACATCACCTGCTCGACCCGCACAACCTCCGGCACGTAGTGGCGCAACATGTTCTCGATGCCATGCTTCAGCGTGGCCGAGGAGGAGGGACAGCCGCTGCACGCCCCCTGCATGTGCAGCCGCACGATGCCGTCGCGATAGCCGCGGAACACGATATCGCCGCCGTCGCTGGCCACCGCCGGGCGCACCCTTGTGTCCAGCAACTCTTTGATCTGGGCCACGATTTCGGCGTCGGCGGGCTCCACGTCCTCGTCGAGGTCATCCGCGTCGCCTTCCACCACCGGGCGCCCGGCGACGAAATGCTCCATGATCGCGCCCAGCACCTGCGGCTTCAGCGCCTGCCAGGTCAGCTCGTCGTCCTTCGTCACCGTGATGAAGTCGCCGCCCAGGAACACGCGCGTCACACCGGGCAAGGTGAAGATGGCACTGGCCAGCGGGCTACGGCCGGCCGCCTCGGCGCTGGCGAAGTCCACGGTGCGGTCGCCCATCACATCGCGCCCGGGCAGGAACTTCAGCGTGGCGGGGTTTGGGGTGCCTTCGGTCTCGATGAACATGGGATCACCTCTCGATGCTCTGGCCGGGAAACGGCCAGCGGGCGCGACGGGGTCGAAAGCGGACCCGTATGGTCCGGTTGCCTTTACATCGTCCGATCGCCCCCGCTTGGCAAGCCCCGCCGCCACGCGCCTGGTGCAGCGGCGGCGTGAAATCGGCTATATTGCGCCGATGATCCTTTCGCGCCGCCTGCTCCTCGGTGCCCTTGGCACCCTGCCGCTCACCCGCCTGGCCATCGGCGCGCCCGCGCACCGGCTGACCATCCTGCACATGAACGATTTCCACGCCCGCCACGAACCGGTCGATGCCCGCGCCTTGGCCTGTGCCCCCGGCCGCCCTTCCTGCTACGGCGGCGCCGCGCGCCTTGCCACCGCCATCTTCGCCGAACGCGCCGCCGCCGAAGCCGATGGCCGCGCCGTGTTGCTGGTCGATGCCGGCGACCAGTTCCAGGGCAGCCTGTTCTACACCGCCTGGAAGGGCGAGGTGGAACTGGCCGTCATGCATGCCCTGGGCACCGAGGCGATGGCGGTTGGCAACCACGAGTTCGACCACGGCCCCGCCAATCTCGCCCGCTTCGCCCGCGCCGCCCGCTTCCCCGTGCTCTCCGCCAACACCGACGCCAGCGCCGACCCCGACCTGCGCGACATGCTTCGCCCGCATGTGCTGGTCAACAAGGGCGCCCTGCCGATCGGCCTGGTCGGCTTGACCACGCCGGAAACCGCCATCGGCTCCTCCCCCGGCCCGCATGTCCGCTTCACCGACCCCGCCGAGGCCCTGTCCCGCTCCGCCGCCGCGCTGCGCCAGCAAGGGGCCCGGCTGGTGATCGCGCTGTCGCACCTCGGCCTGGACATCGACCGCACGCTCGCCGGCCACATCCCGGGTGTGGACGTCGTCGTCGGAGGCCACACCCACACCTTGCTGTCGAACACCGAGCCCGATGCCGCCGGCCCCGCCCACCAGGCCGTGAATGGCCCCGCCGGACGGGCCGTTATCGTCCAGGCCGCCGCCTATGGCCGTTACCTCGGGCGGCTGGATATTGACCTCGCCGCCGACGGTGCGGTGCTCGCCTATGGCGGGGATTGCCGGCATGTGCCGCTCTCCCTGGCGGAGGAACCGCGCGTTGCCGCCATCGTCACCCACTACGCCCTCCAGCTCGACGGCGTGCGCCGCCGGGTGGTCGGCCGCACCGAGGCGGCGATCCCGAACGCCACCTGCCGCATCGGCGAATGCGCGCTGGGCAGTTTCATCGCCGACGCCATGCTCGCCTCGGTCCAGGGCGCGGAGGTGGCGTTGATGAATGCCGGCGGCATCCGCACCGGCCTGCCGGGCGGCGAGCTGACCCTGGGCGACGTGCTGACCATGCTCCCGTTCGGCAATGCGGTGGCCACGCTCCAGCTCTCGGGCGCCGATCTCCAGGCGGCGATTGCGAACGGCCTCGCGCGGATGGGGGCGGGGGCCTTTCCGCAGGTGGCCGGGTTGCGCATCACCTGGACCCCCACGGCCGCACCGGAAGCTAGGCTGGTGGCATTGGAGGTGGCCACGCCGGCCGGTTTTTCGCCCATCGATCCCGGCCGCGTCTATCGCGTGGTCACCAACAACTTCCTGCGCACTGGCGGCGATGGCTACACGATGCTGCGCGACCGGGCGATCGAGCCCTACGATTCCGGCCCCGGCCTGGACGACGTGGTGGCGGCGGCGATCACCGCCAGCGGCAGCTTCGCCCCGCGCACCGCCGGTCGGTTCCTTACCCGCTGATCAGGACCCTTGCATGACCGACGCCGAAGCCCTCGTGCGCACCTATTACGCCGCATTCAACGCCGGCGACCGCGCGGCTTTTCTTGCTTTGCTCGCCGACGACGTGGCCCACGAGATCAGCCAGGGCGGGCGGGAGACTGGGCGGGACGCCTTCGCCCGCTTCATGGACCACATGGACCGCTGCTATCGGGAGCGCATCGAGGACATCGTCGTGATGGTGGACGAAACAGGCACCCGGGCAGCGGCCGAGTTCACTGTTCACGGCACCTACATCGCAACCGATCCGGGCGTGCCCGCGCGGACGCCGCCAGCGAACGGCCAGACCTACACTCTGCCGGCCGGTGCGTTCTTCACGCTGCGCGGCGGAAGGGTGGCGCGGATTGCCAACCACTACAATCTCGGCGACTGGGTGCGCCAGGTCGGCGGCTGACCCCACTGACCCATGCCCGTTACGCCGAGCCCGCGACGGGGCCGGAGAGCGGGCTGAGCGCGCGCACCACGGCCGCAAGCAGGCGCAGCGCATCCGGCCCGCCACGGTCGTGCAGCGAGCCGGTTTCCATTTCCATGGCCAGCGTTTCGGCCTGTATCGCGATGGTGTCGGCTGCCTGTGCCAGCGCGGCACGGGTCAGGGCGAGCTGGGTGCCCTCGTTCAGGTGGTTCCAGTCGGTAGCCATTTGTCGGTACTCGCACGCGCCATTCTGGCGGGTTGAAGCCGCGGATCGTGCCAGCGCGGTCTCGGGTGCACTATCCAGTGGAAGCCTTAACCGCTGGTTGCCGGGGGCAGGTGAGATCATCGAAAGATCACACACAACGCCCGCCGGAAGCCGCAACATTGCACCAGTTGTTCCATGAGCCAGCCGGGAGACGATGCCATGACCGATCCGCGCATACCGATCGAGGACGCCCACAAGCTCGATGCGGGTGAGCATATCGGTTCCAACCCCTCCACCGAGCCGTCGATCGGCGAGGTGATTTCCCGCCGCGCCGCGCTGCGCGGGCTTTTTGCCGCGTCGGTTCTGCCGGTGCTCGGCGGCGAGGCCGCCGCGGCGGGGCCGTCGAGCTTTACCTTCCCCGAACTTTCCCAGAACTACGACGCCACGCACCACGTGGCCGAGGGCTACGAGATGCAGGTGCTGTTGCGCTGGGGCGATCCGATCCTGGCCGGTGCGCCGGCATTCGACGTGAACGCCATCACGCCCGCCGGCCAGGCGGTGCAGTTCGGCTATAATTGCGACTACATCGACTACAAGCCGTTGCCGCTTGGGTCGAGCAGTTCCGACCATGGCCTGTTGATCGTCAATCACGAGTACACCAACACCAACCTGATGTTCGCCGGCATGGGCTCTGGCCGGGCGGCGCTGAACTCGTCCAAGACGCAGGTTGAGGTCGAGATGGCGGCCCATGGCGTGGCGGTGGTGGAGATCCGCAAGGCCGGCGGGCAGTGGCAGGTGGTGGCCGATGGCCGGATGAACCGCCGGTTGACGGCCAGCACGCCGATGACGGTCAGCGGGCCGGCGGCGGGGCATGACCTGTTGCGGACCAAAGCCGACCCGACCGGGCGGGCCGTGCTGGGCACGCTGAACAACTGCGCCGGGGGCAACACGCCGTGGGGCACGGTTCTGACGGCGGAAGAGAATTTCAACATGTATTTCGCCGGCGACACGGCCCAGTTGCCCCATGCCGACATGTACAAGCGCTACGGCGTCGGCCCGGCCTCGGTCTATGGCTGGTCCCGGCATGTCGAGCGTTTCGACCTGACCAAGGAGGCGAACGAGCCGCACCGGTTCGGCTGGGTGGTGGAGTTCGACCCGTACGACCCGACGGGCACGCCGGTGAAGCGCACCGCGCTGGGCCGTTTCAAGCATGAGGGGTGCCATCACGGCGTCGCCCGCGACGGGCGGGTGGTGATCTACATGGGCGACGATGAGCGGTTTGACTACGTGTACAAGTTCGTGACCGCCCGGCCGTGGAACCGGGCCGATCGCGCCGCGAACCGGGACCTTCTGGACGACGGCATCCTGTATGTCGCCCGCTTCACCGAGGACTCGAAAGTGACGTGGTTGCCGCTGGTGCATGGGCAGGGGCCGTTGACCGCGGCGAACGGGTTCCGTGACCAGGCGGATGTGGTGACCTTCGCGCGCAAGGCGGGCGACCTGTTGAAGGCGACGCCGATGGACCGGCCGGAGGACGTGGAGCCGAACCCGGTGAGCGGGCGGGTTTATGTGCTGTTGACCAACAACACCAACCGCACCGCGCAGCAGGTTGACCGGGCCAATCCGCGGGCCCGCAACGCCCATGGCCATGTGATCGAGATCATCAATCCGGAGAACGACCACGGGGCGCTCGAGGGCACCTGGGGCATCTTCATTGCCGCCGGCAAGCCGGGGACCGATGCCGGGGCGATTTATCATCGCGCGACGACGGACAATGGCTGGCTGTCCTGCCCGGACAACTGCGCCTTCGACAGCCGGGGGCGGATGTATCTCGCCACCGACGGCGCCCCGACCGCCGCGGGGGTGGCCGATGGCCTGTATACCGTGGACACCACCGGCATCGGGCGTGGCCTGACCCGGCTGTTCTACCAGGCGCCGCAGGGGGCGGAGGTTTGCGGGCCGTTGCTGACGCCGGACGACACCACGATGTTCCTGGCGATCCAGCACCCGGGCGAGGAAGCCGGCTCGACGTTCGAGACACCGTCCACACGGTGGCCCGACTTCAAGGACGGCATGCCGCCGCGGCCGTCGGTGATCGCCATCACGAAGAAGGGTGGCGGGCCGATCGGGGCCTAAACACTGACGGGTTTTTACGGAATATTTTATACACGTAACGATTTGAACGCACCCCGGCGGGATCACGCCGGGGTGTTTTTTCGCGTTGGAAACAGGATCGGCATCTCGCGCGCGAAGCGGCGGGGGTAGAGGGGGCGCAGCTTGGGCAAGGGTTCCGGTGCCGGGCGTGGCGGCTTGGGACGGGGGGGCGGGGCCGGGACCTGGACCGGGCGGGGCGGCAGTTGCAGGAGCGGCGGGAGGGTGACGCCGAGCAGGCGGCAGAGCGGGCGCAGGTTGCGGCCGGCGGCGGCCAGCGCCGCGGGGGGTGCGGCGGCCAGGGTGGCGCGGGTTTCGGGGTCGTCCAGCAGGTACTGCAACTGGCTCGCGTAACCGGCCGCATGGTAGCCGAAGGTTTCGACAAGCCAGGCGCGGCGGCGGGGGAGATAGGGCACGGGCTTGCCGCTGTTCCGGCCGGGACGCGGCGCGCGTGGCATGGGGACACGGCCGGCGGCAAGGGCGGTGAACAGCGCCACCAGGCGGACATTCGCGGCACTTATGCGGTTGAACACTATGCGGGACAGGTCGCCCAGAATGTGCTGCCGGTCAAAAATGAGATCGGACACCGCGCGCAGAATCCCCCCCAGCCGAACGGCGAAAGCCGCGGCGGGATGAGGGGTGCTGGGTGCGTTGTTCATGATACGTTCTATACAGCGGCGGAGAATGCGCTGCAAGAAAAAATTCCGCACGAGCTAAAGGCTGGGCTCCGCCCAAACCCGCCAGGGGCCGAGCCACTGGACCTCGGTACTTATACCAATCCCTGGAACTCTCGATCCATGGAAGCAGGCAAGGCCAGGGCGGCGGCCGTACCACGACCTCAACGAGGCGCCGGTGTGCGAGGCGGTGCGCGGCTGCCGGCCGCCGCCGGAGCGCATGCACACGCAGGGCGGCCCTGTTGCGTCAGGGCGTTGTGGGCCGGCGCTTCAGCAGGTCGATGGGATTGTTGAGGAAGTATTCGTCCTTCGGAAACAGGTCGGTGTTCACGTCGTCCGGCCGTGGATCGCCGGGTGCCCAGGCTTGCACGGTGACATCGACGATGAACGTGCGCAGGGTCTGGCGCGGCCAGCCGGCCGCTTCCAGGGCGGGCGAAACCGCGGCCAGCCGGGTGGCGATGGCCTCCCGGTCGTAGGGTATGGGGCCGTCGGCGCTGCCCAGCAGGATGACGCTCCATGGCTGCCCGCTGTCCACCCGCAGCACCCAGGGGAACGCCGCAAGAAAGCTCGCCACGGTGCGCGGCGTCGCTTCCCACTGCACGGCGATGCCGCCGGGGGCCAGCCGGTCCCGGACCTGGCCGAAGAACTCCGTGGAGTAGAGCAGGCCGGAGTGCGAGCTGCGCGAATGCAGGGCATCGGCCTCGATCACGTCCCAGCGCCTAGGGTCCGAAAAGATGGCGTGGCGGCCATCCCCGAGCGCGCGCTCGATCCGGGGATCGGCGAGGATGGCCCCCAGCACCGGTGCCGCGTCTGGCCGTGCCGCATGGATGCGCAGCGCCTCATGAACCGGCGTGACGATCTCGATCGAGCGCACGTGGCGCCCGGGGCGGGTGCCGAGCGCCAGCGCCGCGGCATAGGGCGTGCTGCCCAGGGCGTGGCCGATCACCAGGACGGATCGCGGGTCCGGATGGACGAGCGGCCCGATCGCGCCGAGCACGCCGTGGATCGGAAAGAACGGCACCCGGCTTTGGGTATGCCCGGCGATGTACATCCAGAGATGGTCGCCGCCGGGGCGGATGACCACGACGCCGGTGCGGTCCTCGACCACGGTGGCCCCGCCTGGCGCGTCGGTTGCCACGGTGTCGTGCAGGCGGGCCCAGAACGGCGCGTTGGCCGGGAACAGCACGATCAGCGCAAGCAGGGCCGCCGCCAGCGCCAGGTCGCCCGCTCCGCCGCGTGCCTTTGCGGTGGCGACGGTGCCGGGCCCGCGGCCCAGGGCGAAGACGCACAGCAACAGCGCGAGGCCGAGCAGCCCGATCACCCGCAGCGTGCCCGCGGTGCCGAGCAGGTGCAGCAGGACCAGGCCGGTCACCACCGCACCCGCGGTGTTGCCCAGGATGTTGGCGAGCTGCACGATGCCGACACGGCGGCCGACCACCGCCGGATCCTGCTGCACCGCGCGTTGCGCAACCGGGAAGGACATGCCCAGCAGGAAGGCCGGCGGCGCAACGACCATGCATACGATCGCACCCCAGACCAGGAACGACAGCTTGGGGGCGGCCACGGATCGGCCCGCCTCGGCCGGGATGAACAGGCCCGCGATGGAGGGCACCGCATACAGCGCCCAGACCAGCAGCATGGTGCCAAGCGCATAGAGCGCGACCATGCCCTGGAGGCGGAGGAAGAAAGGCAGCGGGTGGGCCACCCGCCGCAGCACCCGCGCACCGGCGACGATGCCGATGGCATCCGCCACCAGGAACACCGCGAGGATCAGCGGGAACGCGTAGGGGATGGTCCAGATCATGATCCCCAGGACGCGGAACCAGACGATCTCGAGCGAAATGATCAGGAAGCCCGAGGCGAAGAGCAGCCCCGCCCAGCCTGACAGGCCGATCCGGCCGAGCATGTCCGTGCGCGGCCCGCGCATACCCGGGGATGGGGCCGCGCCGGCGCCCTCGGCAAGGGTGGAAGCAACGATGAGGGAGGTGACGCCCACCGCGGCGTTCAGCAGCGCGCCCAGATAGACGGTGGCCGCGTAGCCGAAGGTGCCGATCAGGAACAGCCCCGCGAACAGGGCACCGAGACCGGCGCCCAGCGTGTTCAGGCCATAGAGCCAGCTGACACGGGCCGCGGCACCTTCGATCTCGCGCACCACGGCTCGCGCCAGGATCGGCAGCGACAGGCCCATCAGCAGGGTGGGCGGCAGCAGGGCGGCGAAGACGATGGCGAATACGGACAGCGGCGATCCCGCCTGCGCCTGCAGTTGCCCCGGGATCACATCGTGGAACAGCCAGGGACTGAGTGCTGCGCAGACGGCGATGCCGATCTCGCACAGGCCGAAGGCGGTGACGGCGCGCTCCCGCGTCAGCCGGTCCGCGAAGCCCGCGCCGGCCAGGCTGCCGACACCGAGACCGAACAGGAAGGCACCTACCACGATGGTGGCGGCGACGGTATCCGACCCGCCGAAAAGCCCGAGCATGCGCTGCCAGGCGGTCTGGTAGATCAGGGCGCAAAAGCCCGAGACGAAGAACACGGCGTGCAGCACGAAAAGGGCGCGCCGCAGGCGCTCCGCCGCGGCGGGACTGGCGGGGTGCACACCGGCGATGTCCCCTGCCAATGCCAGCTCCGGCTTGGGTTGCAGCACCGTGCCGCGCCCGTCGGCTTGTGGTCCCATGCGCCCATCCCCAGCCGGAGTTCCCGAAGGCGGCCGTTACCGCCCTTGGAGCACCGAGCCGACCGGAC
>JANPIH010000041.1:0-10677 GCA_031424895.1 Rhodospirillales bacterium | reverse complement strand
CTGCGGACCGACGCGCACCACCACCTCGCGGCCGTCGATGCCGAGGTCGCGGAGATAGGCGAGGCCCTGGTCCAGGTTGTTGAGCACGATGTCGCCAACGCCGACCGTGCTGCCGCCAGCCAGGCGGGCGGCCGAAAACATGGTGCGCTTGAAGCGGATCGGCTGCTGCAGGCGCGGGGCGAAGTGGACGTTGGCGGGCACCTCCGTCGGCCGGGTCATGGTGCCGAGGCCGGAGGTGAAGCGCAGCACGCGGGTGCCGGGGATGGCCGGGTCGTAGGCGGTGACCTCGACCAGAGTGATCAGCCCATCAGGCATCACGCGACATCCCGGACGGTGTTGCGGAGTTTTTGGACGGCTTCGGTCGTGCCGCTGGTGCCGGCGCGCACTTCCCCGGCGATCAGAATCGCGGCCTCGCGCAGCACTTGGCGCAACGCGGCCACCTCCTGGCGTAGGACTTGGAGATCGGCGCGCAGGCTGTCGGAGGCCGCCGGCATGGTGGCGCGGACGCCGAGGGAGCCATCGCCACGGCGGGCCAAGGGCATGATCGCCTCGGGCCCGGCCTCGCCGAACAGGGCCATCGGCGCCAGGGTGGGACGACCGACGAGATCGGGGATGCCGCCGCGCGCGAAGGGGACGACATTGCCGCCGGCGAAGACCCCGCCGAGGGCAAAGGCGCCGCCGCCGCCTTCGCCGGCATCGGTGCGGCCGAGCAGCGTGGTCAGGGCGCTGTTGGCGGTCTGGACGTCGCCCTTGATGATCCGCAGCAGCTCGATCATCGAGTTCATGATCGACGTGAGCTTGTCGTCGATGGAGCGGCTGATCTGGATCGTCTCTGTGGTCTCGACCGCCTGGCGGATGATGCGGGTGATGCTCTCGGGGTCGAGCAGCGCGGCGCCGGTGGCGGCGAGCACCTGCTGGAAGATGCCGCGCAGCACCGCCTCGTTCTCGGGGACGACGATGGTGCCGGTCGGCGCGAAGATCGTCTGGTTGATGCCGCGGATGACGACTGCGCTCTCGATGACCAGGGCCCGCTCCGCATCGGTCAGGACGCGCCCCAGCTGCTGCTCGACGCTGCGCACCACGCTGGCGGCCTGGATCAGACCTGCGCGCTCATCGGCTGTGAGATCGCGGCCGATGGCTTGGCTGATGGTTCGCTCGATCGCCGCACCCTGCACCAGGCTATCGCGCTCGGCATCGGAGAGGTTCCGCCCGATCGCCTGCTCGATGTTGCGCAGGATGACGCCGCCGGCAATCAGGCCGGCCCTCTCGGCCGCGGTGAGGTCGCGCCCCATCGCCTGTTCGACGATGCGGGTGATACTGGCGCCCTGCACCAGGCTGTCGCGCTCGGCATCCGAGAGGTTGCGGCCGATCGCCTGCTCGATGCTGCGCAGGACGCCGCCGCCCTGGACCAGGCCAGCACGCTCGGCGTCGGTGAGGTCGCGGCCCATCGCCTGCTGGATGGCGCGGGTGATATCGGCGTCGTAGACCAGCCCGGCGCGTTCGGCGGGTGACAGGTCGCGCCCGATCGCCTGCTGGATGGCCCGCGTGATATCCGCCGCCTGCACCAGCCCGGCGCGCTCTGCGACCGAGAGATCGCGGCCCATTGCCTGCTGAATGGCGCGAGTGATGTCTGCATCGTAGACCAGACCAGCACGTTCGGCCGGCGTCAGGTCGCGTGCCATCCCCTGCTGGATGGCCCGGGTGATGTCAGCGGCCTGCACCAGTCCGGCACGCTCGGCGACGGAGAGGTCGCGCTGCATCGACTGCTCGACGTCGCGGCGCACGACGGCGCCCTGCACCAGGGCGTCGATCTCACCATCGGTCAGCAACCGACCGAGCCGCTCCTCGACCGTGCGCAGCACCGTGGCGGTCTGCACCAACCGGGCCCGGTCGGCGTCCGGCAGAGCATTCAGCGCCTCGGTGATGACCCGCACCACCTCAATGCCAACCTGAACGTCGATCGATCCGCCCAGCTGCTGAAGTGCGGCCAGGATCTGCGCGTCGTAGGACTGCGTCGCCGGCAGGTTCTCCAGGCTGGAGATGACGAACTGGCGCAACGCCTGGAAGTCGGTGCCCGAGGCATACATGCCGCGCCCGGCCGCGAGCAGCGTGTCAGCGGTCTGGGTGATGCGGGACAGGGCATCGCCGTCACCGCCACGGGCCAAGGCGAGGTCCCGACCGAAGGCGTTCTGCGCTTCGACCAGCCTGTCGGTGGGCGAGGCGCCGCCCTGCGCCCCGGCGCGCAGCCCATCAAGATAGGCACGGATCGCACCACCGGTGCGCATCAGCGCGTCGCGTGCCTGCTCGGAATAGCGGGTGATGATCGCGGCACGCTCGGCCGCCTGCGTCTCCTCCAACTCCACCAGCAGTCGCGACTTCTCCGCGGCGGCGATTGCCAGCGCCTCCAGCTGCTCGGTGAAATCCCGCGTCTCCTGCCGCGCCGCCTCGGTCTGCCGGGCCAGTTCGGCGACTTCGGTATTGCCCGCCGCGGTGAGCCGTCTCACCGCCAGCGCCACCTCGCCCTGACGCAACGTCTCGGTGCGTTGCGCCTCCAGGGCCGCAATCTGGTGGGCACGTTCG
The DNA here is from genome assembly GCA_031424895.1 of Rhodospirillales bacterium. Taxonomy (GTDB): domain Bacteria; phylum Pseudomonadota; class Alphaproteobacteria; order Acetobacterales; family Acetobacteraceae; genus CAMDGX01. The sequence continues at coordinate 8,097 of JANPIH010000041.1, read as the reverse complement.
GTGGCGAGCTTGTCCTCCGCCAACCCGTACGTACGGGCCGTCTCCGTTGCCTTGTCGAAGGCGGCGTTGATGGCGTCGATCTGCTGGGTAAAGGCTGGCAGTGGCGCGGTGCCCAGCTTGTCGAGTTCGGCCTGGGCGGCAAGCAGGCCCTCGACCCATTGCGCCAGCTTGTCCAGGCCGGAGAAGGTCTTGCCCTCCAGCGACCGGGTAAGGTCGGCATTGTCCACCGACGCGAAGCGCAGCCTTGTGTACGCCTCCTCCACCGAACCGGCATCGGCCCAAGAATAGTCGGCGCCGTTCTTGTTGCCGCCGATGATGCTGACACCACCCACCTGCAAGCCGCGCTGCGCCAGGTAGGCGTTGGTAGCGGCGACGACCTGCTCGGCTTGCGCGAAGACCGCCTTGCCGCTCTCGTTGTAGTACCGATAGTCGATCGGCATGAGCTGATCGGCCATCGCGTTCGATGGGGCACCGTCCGCGCCCCAGCCAGTGCTCTGCAGCCGAAGGCCATAGCCGCGCACGCTCTCGCCGGGGCCGAACAGGCCGCCCAGTCCACCACCGGCGGCCCCGCCAAGCAGGCCGCCGATGAGGGTGCCGATGCCGGGGATGATCGAGCCGAGTGCCGCCCCGGCGAGAGCTCCGGCACCGGAGCCGACCATCCCGCCGGTCTGGTTGCCACCGAGGACGCTGTTGAGCAGCATGCCCGCCCCGAAGCCGGCTCCGGCACCGCCCAGCAGCGAACCGAACGTCGCGCCGGTGCCGCCGAACAGCCCGCCACCACCGAAGGCTTGCAACTGGGCGAGCGAGGCCGGGCCGTAGGCTCCGCCCATGGCGCCCAGCGCGGCACTGGTTGATGTGCCCCAGCCGGTGATGGCGGTGGCCCCCAGCAAGCCGCCCGCGCCGGTCAGGCCGAGGCCGGAGCCGATGGTGGAGAGCAGGCCGCCCGAACCGGTCAGCCCCAGCGTCTCGCCGAAACTGCCGAGACCAAGCAGGCTCATAAGCGAGCTGCCGCCCGAAGCAGCGCCACTGGCACCGGCAACGCCGCCAACGCCACCGCCGAAGATGCCCTGGACGATCGGGGTGACGATGGGCCGGATCACCGCCTCGGCCGCGATGCGGGCGAAGGTCGAGCGTGCCAGGCGGTAGAGATCGTCCATCAGCCCGGCCCAACCGCGGCCGGTGCGGGAGAACAGGTCGGCGAAGCGATCCCCGGCATAGCGCACCACATCGTCCGTGGTGGATTGCACCTGGCGCTCTTGCTCCTTACGCGCCTCGTCGAGCTTCTTCTGGTCCTCCTGCGCCAACTTGTAGGCGGCGCGCTGCACCTCGATCTGGCGCACCGTGGCCTCGATCGCCTCGGCCTCACGCTGCTGGGCGGCAGTGCGCTTCTCGATGGCGGGGATCCCGGCCTCGCGCAGCTGCTTCTCGATCTCCAGGGCGACGTTCAGTGCCGTCACCGCATCGCTGCCTTGGCGCTGCGCCTCGGTCAGGCGGGTCTGTCGGTCGAGCTCGACGGTCAGCGCCTCGGAGACCTTGGCCACCTTGGCGGCTTGGTCATCGGCCAGCTTGGCAGCCTTGCGGCCCTCCTCGTTGGCCTTGGCCAGATTGTCCTGATACTCGCGCAGCGCGTCGGCGCGCGCCTTGGTGGCATCGAAGGCCGCGCCACCCGGCAGGGTGGTGACGCCGGCCGCCTCGGCACGGGCGATCTTGGCCAGCTGTTCCTGGTAATCCCGCGTGGCCTTGAGCTTCTTGTCGTTGGCCTCGACGACCTCACGGACTTCCTGCGCTGTGCGGGTCCGGGCGGCATCGGCGGCCTTGGCCTGGGCGGTGACGTATTCGCCGAAGCGCTGCTGCTGGGCATCACGCTCGATCTCACCAAGCCGGTCATTGGCGGCGCGGTGCTCGCTCTCCGCCTGGCGCAACGCCGACTGACGTGCGGTGGCAGCCGACTGAAGCTGGGCACGCTGGATGGGGGAGTAGCCACGCGTAGGGTCCGAGCCATCATCCATCGCCGGCCCAGTGCGCAGGGCCTCCAGCCGAACTCGGGTGCGGGTGACGTCGTTCTCCGCCGCCTGACGGTCGGTCGGCGCCACGTAGCGTTGCACCGCGTTGACCGCGGCGGCGGCTTCCATCGCCGCCTTGGCGATCGCCTGCGACAGGCCGAGCGCCTTGTCGAGTTGGCTGGCGAAGTTGTCCATCGCCGCGCCAAGCACGCCGAAGGCGCGGCCCATTGTCGGCGGCAGCTTGTCGAATTCGGCGGCGAGCTTCTCACCGGCGGCAATCAGCGCCGGCAGCACCCGATCGGCAGTAAGCTTGCCCTCGCTGCCCATCTGGCGAAGCTGGCCGATGCCAACGCCCAGCTCCTTGGCCAGCGCCTGCGCCAGTTGCGGCATGTTCTCCAGCAGGGAGCGCAGTTCGTCGCCCTGCAGCACGCCGGAGGCCAGTGCCTGGGCCAACTGCTGCGTGGCCGCCCCGGTCTCGTCGGCCGAGGCACCGGCGACGATACCGGCCTTCTGCAACCCGCCGACCAGGCGCAGCACCTGGTCGTTGGTGGCGCCTACCTCCTTGGCCGCCACAGCAAAGCGGGCGAATGCACCGGCGCTGTCGGCAACGGAGATGCCGGTCTGCTGTGAGAGGCGGAACAACCCCTCGAAGGCCCGCTCGGCGGCGGAGGCTGAGCCGGTGGCGCTGGCCAGGCGCGCCAGGGCGGCGGTGGCAGTATCGCCCGCCTTGGCGATCTGCACTCCGGCGGCGACCGTGGCGGCGCCCATCGCCACGATCCCGGCGGTCAGCCCACCTGCTGCGACCGACACCCCGGCAAAGGTGCTGCCGACGGTGCCGAGGGAGCCACCCATGCCCTGGAAGGCGCGGATCGCGACATCCGACGCACCGGCCAGGCGCTGCAACCCAGGGGACGCCGCGGCGCTCGCCACCTCGACCCGCCGCAGTGCGGCTTCACCAGCCACCCCGAACTGCTCGAGCTCGCGGCGGGCGCGGTCCGCCCCTTCGGTGGAGACGCGGATGCCGACGGTGCGGGCGGCGGCACCACTCACAATTTGATCCCCCGCAGTTCGGACATCGCGTTGCGCGCGAACCAGCCCGGCACGCGGGAACGGACACCGGCCACATCCAGGCGCCGGCGCAGCGACACCCGGCGCATGAGGAAGAACATCGGCACGAACCCCTGGGCGAGGACGTCCTGGCGGCGTTGTGCCTGGCCCTTGCGGTGGCCGGTCAGCACCTCGGTGCCGCCGCCGACGAACAGCCGTAGACGGTTGCGCGTACGCCGTGACGTGCCGGTGGCCGCGGCCACGCGCAGGCACCACAGGGCGGTGCCGGGCCGCGACTTGCTTGGCAGCACGAAAGCCTCGCCACGCCGGCCGGCCTGCATCATCTGCGCGGGCGTCACTCGCAGTCCGCCATGACGGCTGGCACCGCGTCGGCCACCGACAGCGTTGTAGCCGGTGGGGAAGGCGAGATACTTCCGGCCGCGCGCGACGATCTGTGCTCCGGGGTCAAAGGCATCGACCACAGTTGGCATGCGCGACCAGACCAGTGCCGCCGGCTTGAAGGTGGTCGGTGCAGTGCCGGCGGCGGGATACAGGTTCAACCGCCAGGCATTGGCGATGCTGCGGCCGCCATCCTTGAAGTCAGCCGACCGCGCCTGGGCACGTAGTTCGGTTTGCACCTCGGCCCCAGTCGTGGTGACCGCACGACGCAGCGCGCCCGCGACGGCGCGCACTTCCGCCTGCATCGCCGGCTTGAGCCGGCCGAACACGGCTGCGCGCACGAAGCTCATCGCTGCCCCCGTAGCTTCTGCTCAGCCTCGTTCATGGTTGTGTGCATGGAGGCGAGCGCGCTGAAGGCATCGACGACACAAGCAGCCTGATCGCCAACGCCACCCCTATCGGGCCAGTGGGCGATGCCACCCTCAGGATCCCGACAAGCAGCCCACAAACGGACGAACTCGTGCCAGGCAGAGGCGATCGTCAGCCTTGGGTTGTCGCCCTCCCACGGCTGGCCGGCGACCAGCCAGTCCGAGCCGTCCTCTGGCCTCAGCCCGCCGTCGAAGGCGCCGGGGTCCCGGGCGACGGCGAGGGCGCCACGGAGTTTCCCTCCGCACTCCGGTCCAGCGACACCAGCAGGAACGAACGCCAGCCCACCGCCGCGATCTCGCTCGCCGGCATGACGTCGAGCAGCGCCTCGGGTACCAACCCCTTGTCGCGCTGGAACGGCGGAAGACTCGGTCCCTCCCAGCCACGCAGGGCATGGCGGCAGGCCACCCAGGGGGCCATGCCGGTCCAGCGCTCGCTGGCTGCGCGCAACTCGGCGTAGACCGGGACGTCCATGCAGGCGCTGATGATCACCGCGAGCCGTGCGTGAGCCTCCGCCAGTCGTGCCTGGGCGTCAGCATCCTGTGGTGCCCTCTCGGCGTCGGCACGCGCCGCATCGGCGGCATCGACCACTGCCAGCGCCGCGTCGAGGTTAGTGGGGGCGATCTCGCGCAGGGCGGTGCGCAGCGCCATGCTCACATCCTGTGGCGACGGCCGCAGCCCGGCCTCGCGCGCCAGTGCGGCCCGGAAGGCAATCCGCTCGCGATAGGTCAGCGGGGCGATCCGATAGGTGCGGGGCGAGTCAGGCGGGCTGAACGCCACCAGGTCGTGCGCCGAGAACACCGGCGCTGCGGTCATGTCATCCATTTGGTGGGCTCCTGGAAGGTGGGGAGGTGAGACGCCAGCGTCAGAACTGGGCCAGGTAGAAGGCGCTGTCGGCGCCGTCGGCCTGGAAGCTGACGCCGTGCTGGCCGAGGCCGTCGCGGGCGCCGGGGTCCATGCCGATCGCCTTGGCGTTCGGCACGATGGCCACGAAACGGTTGCCGGCAGTGCTGCCGATGATCGCCATCAGCGACATCGGCGTGCCGGCCCGGAAGGCGTTGAACAGCGCCACCGAGTTGGTGGTGTTCATGTAGGGATCGAGGTTCCCAGCCACGTCGCGCTCGATCGGCAGGGCAGCGCCATAGCCCTCGGCACTCTCCGGGTCATCCGGCAGGATGACATTGACGCCCGCGTTGATGGTGAGCGTGCGCACCTGGGCGAGCGCCTTGTTGAGCTGGCACTTGCCACCGACGAAGCGGGGCGGTGTCGGCCGCAGCACCGCGGCGGCGCCAGCCGGCACGGCGGTGACGGACTTGCTGGCGAACTGGGCGCGCATCTCGAAGCTGATGAACCCGATGCCGCCGGTGGTGAGTTCGAGCGACGGCGTGCCGAGTGCCCCGGTGAAGGTCCACAGCAGGCCGTCGGCGTAGAAGTAGATCGTCGCGGTCTTGTAGACCGCCTCGTCCGAGGTCGGGCTGTAGAGCACGTTAACGGGGATCTGGAGGTTCGATCCCGTCGTGTAGGCCGTGCCGGCGGTATCGCCCGTGGTGATGACCCGCGCCGCCGTGTAGTCGACGATCCCCGTCGTGCCGGCGGCGATACCGGTAGTGATAAGCGGCATGCCGCGATACTGCTGCGCGGTGGTGCCGAAGGGGGCGGCTGCGGTCACCGTGGTGGTGGTGCCGGCTGTGGCCGCGGTTGGCGCGCCGATGGCGGCAGCGGTGACCAGTTCAGCGAAGGTGCTGCAGCGCATGAGCTTGCCGAAGTCGGGCGCGGTGCCGGCGGTGCCGGAGCCGCGCAGGGGCATGCGCATTCGCAGGCGCGGCTTGAGGCCGCCGACGACTGCCGTCGCCTTGTCCAGCGAGCCGGTAAGCTCGGGCAGTTCGATGATGGTGGGATCGAATTGCACCTCCATCTCCGAGGCGATCCAGTCACCGGCAGCCGGAGTGCCGCCGATGGAATCCACCCCGGGGGTGGTCTCGATCTTGACCGCGACCGCGGCAAACTTCATGCGCACGAGGTTGGTGCTCATGGCTGGATCCTTCGAAGAAATGGAAAAGAGGGTCACGGCTCCGAGGGAGGCGTCAGCCCGGGCGTTGCATTTCGCAATTCGTTTGCCAGCCAGCAACGGGCAGAGGTTTGGACGGCCGAAGCGGAAGAGGCAATCTCCGCCGCTCGTTATTCACCGCTGCAGACACTGATATGTTGCCGCTGTCGGTACGCTGATTGCGAACAAGATTGAGGCGCCGTCGATAAAAGCTCATAGTTGAGCCGGTGCCGCGCGTGTGTCCTGCCTAACCGCTAGCGTGCGGCAACTCGTCAGACACGGAGACTTCCTTGCCGCAAAGCGTTCCCCTGGCTGCATTTGTATTCGGTGCGGTACTGCTACTCATCTCGCTGGTAAGCGGTGGATTCAAGATCTTCGGGGCCGAAGTTCCTGGGTCTGCCGGCCGTACCGCACGATTTTTGTCATTTTTTATCGGCATCATCCTGATTATCGTGGGATTGACCTACGAGGAGAACGCTAAGCAATCACCAAGTGAGAACACCCGACCGCTTACAGCGCAAAGCAATCCTCCTGCTTATATGCCTCCAACAATCGTGGCGCCTGTTTCCGTCCCGCAAGCGCTGGCGATGGCAAAGATTAACGTTAATTGGAGTGCGACGACCGAAGAGAGCATGTCCTTGCTCCCATATTTAACCGACTACGACAAAGCGGCTCTGATGTTGCTTGCGTCGACGACGCAGATTGATCTGCATGTAGCACGGATTGTGATTAAAAATACAGGAACCATGCCGGTGAATGTATTTCCACAGAATTTCCTGATTAGAAGCGGGTTGACCCCCCTACAGATTCAAATCCCCAACCATCCAAATGCGCTTAGACAAACGCTTCTCAATCCGTCCAACCAAGTACAGGGTATCGTAACGTTCTTTGGGCCGCGCATGCTCGCAATGCAGGCACTTACCCTGTCCTATAATGACTCCTCCGTGCAGGTGAGCTATGATCGATAGGTAGAAGTAAATGAAATCAGCATTAGCATTTGTGCAGGTCGCGACTGTTGTTACTGCGCAGCCGAGTAGGGCGCACCCAGCGGTGCGATCGCCAGCATCGAGAAGCGGGCGATGAACTCGCCGGCCGGCTTGGCGCTCTCTTCGGTGTCGTAGAGCCGGAATTCGGCACCTTGCTCGGCAGCCTCGCCGAGGCCGTCAATCGTGGGCGTCCAACCCGCGAGCGCCGCCAGTACCGAGGCGTGCAGATCCGAAAGCCCCTGCTCCACGCCAAGGTCCGTGGTGTCCCGGACATAGCCGGCGACCACGAAACCCATTGTGTAGTGGGTGCTGCCGGGTTCGGCGGTCTCATCTGCCTCCCAGTCCGTCCCCGTCAGGACAAGGCGCGGTAATGGTTCCTTGTCGGTGTCCACTGGCGCGCGGCGGGCGCGCTCCAGCACGACGCTGGGCAGTTCGGTGATGAGGCGGTCGGCGATCACGGCCAGTGCAGCTTCGCGGATGGGCGTCGGCATGTTCAGCCCTCCGCCAGGACAAGGCGCCAGGACAGGCCGAGCGGGTCACGCTCGGCGTCCTCGATCCGGTGCACGGTGCCGTTGTGCAGCAGCTCGTCGCCCCGCTGCGGTTCCAGCGGCGCGATGTCGCCGGCGAGCACGGTGGCGGCCAGGCTGCCGGCACGAGTGCCGAGGCCGCCCAAGCCACCAATTGTGTCGGTAGGCCGGGACAGCACGACGCGGGCTGGCACCCACGGACCCGGCGGGTGACGGAAGTCGGCCGGGGTGCCGATATTGGTGTCGGCATGGACCGCCATCAGCATGGATGCGAAGGCGCTCATGCATCTCAGGTCCCGGCCGGGGTAGAGCCGGACAGCCGCACGCGTGCGGTGGTGTCGGCACTTGCCGCGGCGACCACCGCATGGCCGATGGCGGTGTTTCCAGCCGAGGTGGTGGTGACCCGCTTGTTGGTGTTGTCCCAGAACACCCGGGCGCCGACAGCGATCACCAGCGGCGCCTCCTTGGTGATGTCGAACACGCCGTTCACTGCCACCTCGGCGGAGACGCCGGTGAGTGCATCGACGGCGACGACACCGAACAAGGCACCGACGAGCACCCCCTGGCCGGAGGTGCGGTCGTAGGGCATGGGCAGCGGGACCGAGAGGCCCGGTTGGACGAAATTCTTCATGGTGGAGCAGCTCCAGAAACGCGAAGGGCGA